>JAUHYI010000035.1 GCA_030426385.1 Phycisphaerae bacterium | reverse complement strand
TCTTCCGCCGGATCAAACAGTGCCGCCGCGTCGCCACGCGTTATGAGAAGAAAGCCATCAACTTCCTCAGCTTCGCCTGGCTGGCCGCTGGCGTCACCGCGAAAATTGAATGTCCGTAGCAGCTAACCCGGTTGATCCCCCCCACCCCCCCCCACTCCCCCACCTCCCACACCTCCCACACGCGGGACGCTTGCGCGCATCCCGCTAAATGTACGATTGGGTTGTTCTAGCCCCCGGTGAATACCGGGGGTTGCTTGAGGGAATTTTTCAGAACCCACACGTTTTTCGGGATCGACATCACCCCATAAAAATTCACCGCGACGCGTTGCCCAACCACCAGGCCAACAATCCCATTGCACAGGTTACTGCGGTGCATCCCCACAACAACGCGACGGCAGACGGCTTTGACCAACCGCGTCGGACCAGTCGATGCGACACGTGATTCTGATCGCCGACCCAGGGACGAGCGCCCATTTTCACACGAATCGCGGTGACCTTGATCAGGTCGTACAACGGCACTGCCATAAAACCCACCGGAGCCAACACGCCGATCCAATGCCCGACCTGTCCAACTTGCCCGACTTGTCCCCCCTGTTCAGCCGACCCCACCGCATGCCCGACCGCGGGCCCGCCACTGGCCCAATACGTCAACCGCACACTGACAAACGCGATCAACAACCCCAGCATCAACGACCCACCATCGCCCATGAACAGCCGGGCCTGCGGATAATTCCACACTAAAAATCCTGCCAATCCCCCCACCATCAAGCCCGACAGTCCGGCGACGAACCATTGCCCACCCCCGATCGCCGCCAACATCAATGCCGCGGCAATGATCAGGCCCACGCCGCCCGCCAGGCCGTTCATGTTGTCGAGCATGTTCATGGCATTGGTGATCGTGGCAATCCACAACACGGTCAAGCCCACGCTGATGCCGTAGCCGATCGGGCCCCAGTTATCGAGCAACATCAACACACGCGTGTCGGTGGCCATGACCAACACCGCCGCAACGATCAGCTCGATCAGCAATTTGAGCCCTGCCCCCAATCCGTGCCGATCGTCCCACACCCCCAGCCCGTGCATGACGGTCATCGCGAGCAACAACAACACAGCCATCGGCGTCGTCTGTTGCAACCCCGGCAAATGGTTCGCTATCGATGCTAATGATGTCTGGCCCGACCACCACGATTCAGGGAACCACCACACCATCGCCACGCCCACCGCTGCGGGAACCACCACCGCCAACGCAATACCAATCCCGCCCAGGCTCGGCACCGCTCGCTCGTGTTGTTTGTGTGCCTCACTGCCCGGCACATCGCGCGGCACAGCCCACCGTGCTATCGCATAACACGACGCACCACTGATCACCACGCCCACCATCACCAGTAATACACACAATCCAACCATACAAACCTCCCCCCCCCCACCCCCCCACGCGCCCCCTTCCCACACGCCACACACACCTCGCACGCCACACCCCAATTTTCTAGCGATATTCTGAATGCTCTACGAATCCCATGAATTTCTCATGCGTGATTTCTCGTTAGCTGCCGCCCTTGGGCGGCGCGTGTGCGGGTGGATTTTCCTGACGGTGACGCGCTGCCCAAGGGCAGTGGCTAACGCACGAGTTCTAAACGGATCTAAACGGATCTAAACGAAATTGATAAACGGGTCATTGGTATTAAGCCAACCGCTATCGCCCGACCGCGATTCCATCACAACCCCAACACATCGCGCATCGTGTATCGGCCTGGCTTTTTACCATGGAGCCAACACGCAGCGCGTAACGCACCGATGGCATAGCTGTCGCGACTGGTACTGACATGTTTGATTTCCAAGCGTTCGCCCGGCGCCGCAAAATAAACCGTGTGTTCGCCCGCATGATCCCCAATGCGCAATGTCTGCACGGTGATGTCATCAGGCAAACGCGGGGCATCATCGCCAGCCCGGGTCAGTTTGACATTGTCCTCAAACGAGCGGTCGGTGGCTTCGCACAACGTGCGTGCCAACGATAACGCGGTACCCGACGGCGCATCTTTTTTATAACGGTGGTGCGCTTCTAAAATTTCCAGGTCATAGTCGGGGCCGAATAATTTGGCCGCCCGCGCGATCAGGTCGTGCATAACATTGACGACCAGGCTGTAGTTGGTGGCCTGAATCACCGGGATGGTTTTGGCAGCCGCATCGATGGCTTGTTGATGGGAATCGCCCAGGCCCGTGGTGCCGATCACCAATCCCATGTGGTGGGCCACGCAATGATCGATCACAGGCACGGTGGACGCTGCGGCGCTGAAATCGACGACCACGTCGCCCACATCGGACAACGCCGCAGACAGGCCTACGTTGCCCTCAAACGGCTGTCCCATCTCGGGGTGATTGGCGCGGTCCACCGCCTCAACCAGCGTCATCGCCTCGCCCTCGTGGGCCAACGCACATAACCGTCGTCCCATTCGCCCCGCCGCACCGTGAATTGCAATTTTGGTGTTCATCGTCTGTTGATCCGCGTAAAATGTTATCAGTTCCAAGGGCAGGAGTCGTCGCCAAAGGGGCACCGCGTTTGATGCATACCCCTGCGTCAACTACATTAACACATGTGACTAAATCTGTAGGCGGATGCTAGCAATGGCCAAACTATTCGGTAAGAAGAAAGACAAGGACGCCAGTGCCAAGGGCGATACGTCAACCGATAGCGGAAGTAGCTCAACCGGTGACAGTGGCGCAAGTGGCGGAGGGAGCGGTGGAGGGAGTGTAGACACGGATTTTCGTCGTGACGCACGCAAGGCTACGCGATTTTTTGAACATGCCCAGACCGTCGCCGACGCTCAGCAATGGGACTATGCGGTGGACTGCATCATTTCCGGGCTCCGACATGATCCGGACAATATCGCCCGACACGACCAGTTGCGTGACATTGCCGTACGTCGCAAGGTATCCGGCGGTAAGCCCGCAGGCATGGCCGAGAAGTTCAAAAGCATCGGCAAAGGTTCGATTGCCAAGATGCTCGACGCCGAGAAGCTATGGGCCAAGGACCCCACCAATGTGGATCATGTGCTCAAGGCCATGGAAAAAGCCATTGATGCCGATGAAGTTGAAGACGAGCTGAACATGGGGGAAGTGGCGTACTGGCTCGGCGAGCGCGGCATGGAAATTAACGACGGGGCCAAGAAGCGATCCAAATCGGTTTATGTGAAATTGATCGATTTGTTTTCACGCTTCGGGGGATGGGACAAAGCCGTCGAATGCGCCCGTCGGGCGATCACGTTGGATCAGAACGACGATAGTTTGATTGAACGTTTACGCGATCTCGAAACCGAAGAAGCGATGTACAAAGGCGGGTACGGCCAAAACCGTGACGATGCCGACGAACGTCGTGATGAAATCCGCAAACAACAAACCGAAGAAACCCGCAAAGCAGCCCCGGCCGCCAAGCAACGCGGCTCGTCACTCGATGGCCTGATTGCCGAACGCTTGCAGGATTACAAAGACGACGCGGACAACGGCGACAAGCTGATGCTGTTGGTCGATGTGCTGGTGCAAAAAGAAGGCGACGCTGGCGATAAGCAAGCGGTCTCCCTCCTCAAGCAAGCCTACGAAAAAACCAATGAGTATCGATTCAAACTGCGCATGGGCGACATCACCATGCGTTGGATGAAAAACCAGTACCGGGCCTTGAAAACCAAACACCAGGCCGACCCGGACAACGCGGAACTGAAACAGAAGTTCGAAGATTTTTACCGCAAGATGATGCAATTCGAATTGCACGAATACACCGATCGCGTCAAACATTTTCCCAACGACAATCAAGCCCGATTCGAAATGGGCAAACGCCTGTTGTCGTTCAAGAAAGTGGATGATGCCATCGCGGTATTCCAACAAGTGCAGAACGATCCGAAAATTCAGGGCCAGGCCTTGATGCATCTGGGACAGGGTTACCAGCAAAAAGGTTGGCTCAAAGAAGCGGCTGAGGCACTGCACAAAGCTGTCGAACGCTACCCCGGCACCGACGGCGCAGCACTGACTGTTCGCTATCAACTGATGGACCTGCTCGAGCAAATCGCCCGTCAGGAAAAATCACTCGAGTACGCCCAAAAGGCTGAAGCGTTAGCGTCCGAAATTTTGCAGGCACGCATCAATTTCCGCGACATTGCCAAACGTCTCGACGGACTGCGCACCCTACTCTCCGAACTACGCACCTAACCCCCCACCCCCCCACGTTTCCCCGCATTCCCTCGCGCGTTTTTCCCACCAGGTTCCCCGTACGCTTCTGCCCACTCGCACGTTCCCCTCGCACTCCCAACGCGATTACCACGCAAAACCCATCCATATCTACCTATGCCTAACTCCCGCGTCGATGCTCCGGTTATTGCGATCATTCCCGCCCGGTACGCCTCAACGCGTTTCCCGGGCAAGCCGTTGGCCGACGAAACGGGTAAGCCGTTGATCCAACATGTGGTCGAATCCACGCTGTTAGCCCCGTGTCTGTCACGCGTGGTCGTGGCCACCGATGACGAGCGCATTGCCCAGGCGGTTAAAAAATTCGGCGGCGAATATGTTATGACTCGCGAGGATCATCCCAACGGCACCTCACGTTTGGCCGAGGCTGTGGCGACGCTCAACATCACTGATCCCAACGCCATCATCGTCAACGTACAAGGCGATGAACCGGAAATTGAACCGGCCATCATTGAAACGATTGTCGCACGATTGGCCACCGAAAAAACCAATGACGACCGCAGCGCCGCGATGGCTACACTCGGCAGTCCATTGCATGAATCAGTCGACATCACCAATCCCAACATCGTCAAACTGGTGATGGATCAGCGTGGCTATGCGATGTATTTTTCCCGCAGTGCAATTCCGTTCGTGCGCGATCCCAATCCTGAAAAACCACATTCGATTTACAAGCACCTGGGCATGTACGCCTATCGCCGACATTTTCTGGATACCTACGTGGCCCTGTCGCCCACCCCTTTGGAACAGGCTGAAAGCCTCGAACAATTACGCGTCATCGAACACGGCCATCGCATCGCAGTAGGTATCACCGATGCCACCCCCGCAGGCATCGACACGCCCGAACAATACGCGGCGTTCGTCGCGCGGCATGCCATTGAAAGATAAAAAGAACGTGACCCTCGATTATGAATTCAATGACAAACTGCCGATGTCGGTAAGTTTTGATATTGATTTGAAAATGGGCGAGCAGACACACCGCTATGGTTTGATCGCGGTCGAAAAGTCAACGAGTTCAGGGAAGCGCACCAAAACATCGGGTGGCATGACGATTAACGAACTGGACGCGAAAATTGATCGGGTGGATGTCATTTTGACGCCGAACCCCAAGCACATTGAGAAGTGGAGCACGGTGCATGAAATCTGGGGCCAGCCGATCACGATCAAGGATGTGCCGCTGACGCGACTGGATGTGCCGTCAGCGCAGGCAGAACGGACAGAACCGACACCGTGAATGCGTGCAGACAACGGCGGTGGATGCTGATGTGGATAAACATGCGGCAATACGGATTCCATAAATTTCTGACGCGTGATTCTCTGTTAGCCGCCGCCTTTATGGCAGCGCGAACCCTGGCGAAAACACACGCCGTCGCGCCGCCTAAAGGCGGCGGCTAACGCGCGAGTTCTAAATGGGATGCGTACAAGAGGCGTGTGGAAGGAAAGAGACGTAAACCTCACCCCATCAATAGCACTGGGGAAATGTGGGGTGGGGGGGGTAGTGGACTAGTTTGAAAAAACAACGAGCCGCGACCGTCAGGAAGCGGGTTTCCGTATTGCAGGCCCGCCCCCCCCGCTCCCTGACGGTCGCGGCTCGTCAGAAAATTCAGACTAGCCCAGTACCGGGCGTGGGGGGGGCGTGGAGGGGGGAGTTGATTCGTATGGGGCTACGTGGTACAAACAATCATGCCCCCCAGTAAAACCGATAATTCGTTTGATCCCGCCCGCGACACTCAGAGCGTTTTAGCCGACGCCGGTCACCAGACCCATGAATCTGAATTTTTCAATCCGATGCCCGAAGGGTATCGGCCCGGTCGTCATAAATTCGTAGCCGTGCTTGGCACCGTCATGTCCGGACTGGGCAAGGGAATTTTTTCCAGTTCGCTGGCCAAACTATTAAAAGACAAAGGCCTGACCGTCGCCCCCATCAAAATGGAGGGCTACCTCAATATCGACTCGGGCACGCTCAATCCCTATCGACATGGCGAAGTGTTCGTCCTCGACGACGGCATGGAAACCGACATGGATCTGGGCACCTACGAGCGCATGCTCGACCAGAATCTTTCCAAAGATAACTTCATCACCTCGGGACAGGTTTTCCGTGGCGTGCTCGACAAAGAACGTCACGGCGGATACCTCGGCCGAGATGTGCAGATGATTCCCCATGTCACCGGCGAAGTGAAATACAAACTGCGCGACTTGGCCGTCAAGCAAAACGCTGACGTCGTGTTCATCGAAGTCGGCGGCACCGTGGGCGACTACGAAAACTGGTTCTACATCGAAGCCCTGCGTCAGCTCGCTTTCGAGGAAGGCGAGGACAGCGTTTGTTTTGTCGCGCTGACCTACATCATCGAACCACCTGCCCTGGGTGAACAAAAATCCAAAGCCGCGCAGCTCGGCCTCAAGAAACTCATGGAGACCGGCATCAAGCCCCACCTCGTGGCCTGCCGTGCTCAGAACGAAGTCACACGCTCAGCCCGTCAGAAAATCGCTATGTTTTCCGGCGTGCCCGAAAAACGCGTCTTTTCCATGCATGACCGCGAATCGATTTACACCATTCCCGATGCCATGCGACAGGCTCGGCTCGACAATGAAATCCTCACCCTTCTCAACCTCCACGATCGCGTCGATCCGATTCATGAGGACAACGCCCGCGCCGTCTGGTCAACATTCCTCACCAAGCTCACCAGCACACGAAAGCACACCACACGCATCGGCATCACCGGCAAGTACGCCGCGTTGCGCGATGCCTACGCTTCGATCGACAAAGCACTCGAACATTGCGGGGCTTATCTCAATACCCAGGTCGAAACCGTCTGGATCGACACCACCACCATCGAACCCCATCAAGTCCCCGAACGATTGGCCGGCCTTGACGGCGTGATCGTGCCCGGCGGGTTCGGCGTACGTGGCACCGAATCCAAAATCGCATGCGTCCAACATTGCCGGGAATCGCAACTGCCCTACCTCGGCATCTGTCTGGGATTCCAAATGGCCGTCGTCGAATTTGCCCGCAATGTATGCGGTTTGCCTGACGCCGGTTCCACCGAATTCGATCCACAATCGCCCCACCCGGTCATCAGCATTCTTCCCGACCAGAAAAAAATCGAAGGCCTCGGCGGCAACATGCGACTCGGCGGCAAGGACGTTCTGATCGAACCCAACACCTTCGCCGCTCACCTCTATCGCGATTCCCAACCCTCCGCCGTACCCGGCAAATCGGCTGACAAACCGTTCACCATTCGCGAACGCTTCCGCCATCGTTTCGAGGTCGATCCGCAATACATCGAACGACTCAACAAGCACGGCATGACTTTTTCCGGCCACCACCCCGAGCAGCCGATTATGCAGGTGTTGGAATTAGGCACGACGGGCAAAAACGCACATCCGTATTTCATTGGCGCTCAGTACCACCCCGAATTGCTGGGCCGACCCATCCGCCCGCACCCGCTGTTCATGGGCCTGGTCGCCGCTTCTGTCCGTCACGCGTACCCCACGCTTTCGCCGGACGACATCAACCCACGCTGGTTCTACACCACAAAAAAAAATGAACACGTCGCGGTGTGATTAAAGTGGTGTGATTAAAATTGATGAAACCGAATTGCTACGTATGCGTAGCAAGTGTTCCACCACGTTACATCACCCTTTCTGCTTCACACAAAAATCCCGACCTGTGACACATAGCTCGCCGGCCCGCCCAAATTAACATTAGCCCCCTGCGAGTCGCCGGGGGAAACTAGTTAAATTGCCCCAGATTTTGTACGGCATTGTCGAGAATGCGGGGCCAGTGGGGAAATACGGGGGTAATGTGGGGGGGCTGTGGGGGGGCTGTGGGGGGGCTGTGGGGGGAATGTGGGGGGGGGGATGTTTTTCAATTTACCTCATGACTGAATCGTAAAAACAACTCGATTTTCTGTTCCATTTTCGACGCCTTTTCCTACTCATCGCATACGGCATTTGTTATACTCGCACGCCTAATTAAGTCCCAGGGCCAACGCGTTCAGCCGTTCCCCTAAATTACCTAACCCGCACCACTGGCCTTTTCCTGAGTTTTTTTGGCTGGCTCGTCATCCTTTTTACGATGACACGGTCATAAACCGATATAAACCGATGACCAGCAAAATTAGACGTGAACTGACGTAAAACCTTTGTGAGAACTGACGAGCAACGGTCGCAAATCCAGCGACGACCAATATTTGATATTTGATCTGTGTTTGACCTGCGAATTATATTTTTTTTCGCAAACGCGGGAACATACCGGCACCCCACCCGTCAAACACGGAAATGGATCATACGATGAGACATCCAAAACATCGAAAAATCCTGCCTATCTTCACAGCCGCAGCGATCCTGATCGCCCTGTCCCCGGTTATCGGACAGGCCCAAACCTCTGAAAACCAATCGCCCGAACAGGCGTATCAGCTCAAACTGATCACCGGCGAAACCCTCTCAGGCACGCTTATCAGCCAGGATGACAAGCAAATCGTCTTCAAGCACCCCGTGCTTGGCGAGATCGTCGTCCCCAAATCCAAAATCACCGCCCCCCCCCCCACCCCCACCCCCACCCCCTCAGTTTCCCCAGCGAACCCCAAAACGCCGGTGGTGGAAAAAAATGAACCTGCAGCCAAGCCCGCACCTGTGAAAAAGCCAGCGCCCAAGCCTGCGGCAAAACCAGCGCCCGCTAAGCCCACTCCCCCCAAGCCCGCCGACAAGAAGCCCGCGCTCGAGGCCAAGTCCGACAAGCCCGGCTTTTTCGACGATTGGAAAAAACGCATCGAACTCGGCCTCAACGGGTCAGAGGGCAATAGCACCACCACCAATTTCCGCATCGCTTTCAAGGCCAACAAGGCCGACAAAACCGACCGCTGGGATTTTCGTTCCCACTACTATCTGGGAACCTCGCGCGGTAACACCAACCGCAATCAGGCAGAAATCTATTTGAACAAAGACTGGCTATTGCCTGAAAGTTCATGGTTCACCTTCGTGCGTGCCCAGTACAAGTTCGACAAGTTCGCCGCGTGGGAACATCGCATCAGCACGTTCGCTGGCTTCGGGTTCACCCTGTTCGACACCGACGACTTCCGCATGGAAACCCGCATCGGCGGTGGTGCCACGCACGAATTCGGCGACGAAAACCAAACCTATCCCGAAGGTTTGCTATCCACGTCAATCGTCAAGTGGAAAATCAACAAGTCTCACTCCCTGTCCGGCTCGGTGGATTTATATCCCGACCTGGCTGAGGAAGCAGAGTTCCGCATGGTCACCCGTGGCGAATGGCTCATCAAAATCGATCACGCACGTGGCATGAAACTCAAAATCGGCATCGAAAACGAATACGAATCCGAAACCAACGGCTCGGCAGAAAATAACGATCTGAAATACTACGGCGCGCTCGTCCTCGACTTCTAAAACGCTCGGCTATTAGAGCGGTTTGTCAGGCTCTAGCTCTATCCCTCGCGTCTCACCGTCAACAAATCCCTGCTACGAATTACGTGAAGTATTCGTGCTATAGCATTCCCATTTATAGTTGCGTTTGCGTCTATAACACAAAGACGTTTCCCGCCTACGAAACGGGACGCTGGCGCGTCGCCCGCTAAACACCAAATCCTACAATTGGATTGGTTCTGCTCTTAGCCCCCGATGAATACCGGGGAGCATGTGATACGTATTACGATAAATACTCGCGTGTAGGTTTTTGTTAGCCCCCGGTGAATACCGGGGGTTGGTGTGAAGGGTAAATTGAGGCCGCGCGAGTTTTTAACGGGATGGGTATGAGGGATGAGATGTGGGGACAATGTGTGTGTGGGGAGATTTTTAGAGTGCACGAATTTTAACGGGATTGGTATGACACCAATTTCACAAAAACCACGCACGTGGTTTTGATTTTATAGTTAGCCGCCGCCTTTATGGCGGCGTGAAACGTAAGGCAAACACGAATCCTCGCACCGCCATAAAGGCGGCGGCTAACGCGCGAATTCTATGTGGGATGCGCATGACACCCGCGCCCCCCAAGGGTGACGGCTAGCGATACGCTCACCTCTCCGCTGCCACAAGCGCCTGCGCCCAATCACGAATTTCATCGCGCACTCGCACAAACAACGCACGCAATTCAGCGTCACTCAGCCCCGCCTGATCCGGATCTTCGAACGAATGATGCACCACGCGCTTCGCTCCCGGAAACGTCGGGCATGCTTCCTTCGCGCTGTCGCACACCGTCACCACCACATCAAAATCTTCCTCGCGATACTGATCCACATGATCCGAGGTGTGCCCACTGATATCCACGCCTGCCTCTGCCATCACCGCAATCGCCAACGGATGCACCCCTTTTGGCTGCGTCCCGGCACTCTTAACCTCTCCGCGTTCACCCAAAAAATGTCGCAACCATCCCTCCCCCATCTGCGATCGACACCGGTTCCCTGTACACAAAACCAATATCCGCTTCACATCCGTACCCGCGACCGTTTTAATTTCGTCAACCATCCAACACCTCGCATACCAAATTCAATTCTTAACTTTTCCCATGCACTGGCAAACTCGGCAACGCTTCTAGAAAATATTTCCCATAGGCCTTGGTCATCAACCGACTGTCCAGTACCACGATCGAACCCGTATCCAATCGCGAGCGAATCAGCCTACCAAAGCCTTGTTTAAATTTGATGATTGCCTCGGGCAACGAATAATCTCGAAACGGCGAACCGCCATTCGCTTTTATCAGTTCCGAACGCGCCTCGACCAACGGCCGATCCGGCGTCACGAATGGCAACCGCGTGATAATCACATTTCGCAACGCATCCCCACGCACATCCACGCCTTGCCAAAAACTATCCGTCCCCAACAACACACTCCGTCGATCCGATCGAAACTGTTCCAGCAATGCTGACCGCTGCACCGACTTTTCATGAACCAGCATCGGCATCCCACGCTCTTTCAAAAACGGCCGCAGCCAGTTCGCACACTTCTGCAACAACTGGTAACTCGTGAACAACACAAACGCCCCGCCATCCGACCGATCGATATGTTCCAGAATCGCCGGACACAATTGCCCGAAATGTTTCGCGTCATTCGGATCAGGCAAATGCCGCGTCACATACAAAACCGCCTGCGTTTGATAATCAAACGGCGAGCCGAGCAACAACGCCTCGCTCGTTTCAATCCCCAGCCGCCCGCGAATATGCGTGAATGCCGCATCAGTCTTCACGATCTCCGGCGATGCTTCCGATTCTTGCCAAACATCCGCCACATACCGTTCGCCCGATTGCTCCGACGTCTTCCTATTCGTCGCAGATACCTTCCCCGACCTCGCTGAAGTCGCCAACGTCGCAGACGTCAACACCACCCCAATCGGATTCCCGTAACGATTCTTCGCGTCAAACAAATGCTTCTTCAACTTCGGCCCCACGTCCACCGGCGAACACGAAAACACAACCCGCCCCCCGCCCCCCCCGCCTGACCGACGCTCCGTGACATCCAGCCAATACACATGCTCCGGCTCTTTCTGCTCCACCAACGCCTCGGCAATCGCCGCATATTCCTCGGCCCGATGCGCGTAACCCGTAATCTCCAGCCGTGTGTCGCGATCCTTTTCATCAATGCGATCGCGTAATCGTTTCAACGACAAGCCCAACTCGCTCAACGATTTCGACATCACGTTTTCGATCACGTTCGCACGATCAATCCGACCATTCGATCGCCCTTCGCGTTTTTGCCATGCCACCAGATCATCGAAAAACAATTCGGCCGCATACCGGGCATCCTGAATCACACCCGCCACGCGATCCAGCAACATCGCATCGACGCCGCCCTTACCATGCAATGCATGCACCAATCCGCGCTGCGAGCGTGGATGCATCAATCGCGACAACAACCGATTCACCCCGTACCGTGAGATCGACAATCCGAAATACTCACTCGCTACATCTTCGATCGTGTGCGCTTCATCCAGAATCACATGGTCATACGCAGGCAACAGGCCAAACCCTTCATCGCGCATCGACAGGTCCGCAAAAAACAGCGCATGATTCACGATCAACAAATCCGCGTTCGCCGCTCGCCTGCGCGCTGATTGATAAAAACATTCGTTATACGTTGGGCACCGCTTACCCAGGCAATCGTCCGCATCCGATTGCACTTCGTCCCACGCACTGAACGTGCTCCGACCCGACGGCGTTAACACCGGCAACGTCGTCCGCGATCCATCTTCGGTGGTCTTCGCCCATTCCTGAATCGTTTTGACCGCCTCGAATTCTGCGGAGCCATCGAACAACGACGCTCGCCGTTCCCACGCCCGGGCCAACCGTCGCAACGACACATAGTTCCCACGACCCTTCACCAGCACTGCGGTAAATTCATCGCCACCGGCCGCAGGCACCAGTTGCTGCAACAACGGCACGTCCTTGCCAATCAATTGCTCCTGCAACGCAATCGTATGCGTTGACACCACAATCCTAGGTCTCCCCCCACCCCCCCCCACATTTTCCCCAGGTTTACCGGGATCATGACTGGGCACATGCCCATCGTCATCATCATCGTGGGGCCGTTCGTGGTCACCTGCATAGCCATGATCGTCGGCATTCGACGTCCGCTCGCGGTGCATTTCATGATTCACCAATTGGGCAATCGCGGGCAACAGATACGCGAATGATTTACCCACGCCCGTCCCCGCTTCGACGATTAATTTTTCACCGCGTGCCAGCGCGCGGCCGACCGCTTCGACCATTGCTACCTGTTCAGGTCGCTGTTCGTATTCATCACCCAATCGCCGCGCGATCGGCCCATCCGGGGCCAAAATATGCAGGGGATCCATCGTCACGCTACCAATTGTACCGCCCCCCACCTTCACTCGCCCACACCCCACTTTCCCCTGTGAACTTTCCCCCCTCCCCACTTTTAACTCTTAACTCTTAACTCCCCCCTCCCCGGGCCTCATTCCGTATCTCAATCAACGCCTTCATAATACTGCTCATCTCGCCTGCATTTTTTCGCGCATCCCCGAAAGCGTCGTGCAATTGCATGTACACCTTGAATAGTTCCGCATACACACGCACGTTCGCACGAATCGGTTTATACACCTTCGCCTTCACACCCGTCATTTTTTTCTGCGCCGCTTCGGTCGTTTTATATGCACCGCCCACCACCGCGCCGAATATCGCAGCGCCCAACGCACACGTCTGGCTCGATCGACTGATCTTCATCGGCCGATTGCACACGTCCGCGTAGATCTGCATCACCATCGGATTTTTTTCAGCAATACCCCCGCAGTTGATCACTTGCTTCACCGGCACATCGTATTCTTCCAGCCGATTGATAATCGCCAACGCCCCAAACGCCGTCGCTTCGACAAGCGCCCGATACACTTCCGCCGCCGACGTGTGCAAGGTTTGGCCCACGATCAACCCGGTCAACAACGGATCAACCAGCACCGTCCGATTGCCATTGTTCCAATCCAACGCCACCAACCCCGACGCACCCGGCTTCAACTTCGCCGCTTCCTTCGTCAGCGCCACATGGGCCTCGCCACCCGTGCCATATTGCCCCGGCGTCAATTGCCCGACAAACCAATTAAAAATATCACCCACCGCTGACTGCCCCGCTTCCAATCCAAACATCCCCGGCAAAATTGAACCCGGCACAATCCCACACAGCCCCGGAATATCTTGCAAGCCGCTTCCCATCGGCTCCACCATCATGTCGCATGTGCTCGTGCCCATCGCTTTGACCAGCGTGCCCGGCTTTACACCCGCACCCACCGCGCCCGCATGCGCATCAATCAAACCCACCGCTACCGGAATCCCCACAGGCAAGCCCACCTTTTTCGCCACCGCTTCGCACAACCCACCCGCACGCTGATCACTCGACCGCGCCGGCATCGCATATCGATCGCGCAAATCCACAAGCCCCCCACCATCCCCCCCATCAGGATCCAACGATTTCAAAAATCGCTTGCTCGGCAACCCGCCCCATTTCTCGTGATACAAACCTTTGTGCCCCGCAGCACAAATTCCACGCACCATCGTGTCCGGGGCCATGTTGCCCGTCGCGTAGCCGGGAATAAAATCCGCTTGCTCCACCCAACCATACGCCGCCTTAAAAACCTTCGGCGATGTCCGCTTGCAATGCAAAATTTTCGACCAGTACCACTCGCTCGAATAGATTCCGCCACACTTATCGAGATACTGATCTTTAACCTTCGCGGCTTTGCGGGTGATCTCCGCTGCCTCAGCGTGCGACGTGTGATCTTTCCATAGCCACACATGCGCGGCCAAATCTTTTTTGAACCCTGGCAACATCGCCAGCGCGGTGCCGTTTTTATCCACCGGAATCGGCGTCGATCCCGTCGCATCGATGCCAATGCCCACCACCCGGTCCACCGAAAACCCGCGCACTTTTTTCGCTTGTTTCACAGCCCCACGCACCGACGCATCAAAACCATCCAGATAATCTTTCGGATGCTGGCGTGCCAGATTTGGATCACGCTTGTCCAGCAATATCCCCGCCTCACCACTGGGAAATTCAAACACCGACGACGCGATCTCACGCCCGTTTGAAACATCCACCACCAACGCCCGCACGCTATTCGTCCCGTAGTCCACCCCAATCGCAAAACCCTTGCCCGCTCCCGAACCCGTCTTCGTTGTCACACCCATACCGCGTGCCTCAATTTAAAAAAATACCCCGCCCACACACTGAACCAATTCAAATCAGTCCGGTTAAAACTCGTGCGGACGATAATTTTTTCGCACCAACCCCCGGTATTCACCGGGGGCTACTAAGTTCTAAGAATCCGCCCCCCCCCCACGCGCCCCTCACGCCCAACAACATTCCCTCTCAAGACTCAAACATCAACTCCCGACCGTCACTTGCACCAATGTCGGCTTCACGCGCGATTCGAACTCATCCCAATACTTGTTGACGATCGTGCGCACCGCCCAGTTTGCACCGTCGGCCAAACCGCAAATTGTTGTCCCTGGCATCGCGCCGATCGATCCAGCAATTTCCAATAGCAAATCAAGGTCTTTCGTACGGCCGTTGCCCGCTTCGATGCGCGTCAACATCTTGTACATCCAACCCGTTCCCTCGCGGCAGGGCGTGCATTGACCGCATGATTCATGCGCGAAAAATCGGGCAATATTGCGGGCTACCGAAACCATATCCGTGTCTTCATCAAACACGATCGCGCCGGCTGTCCCCAGCCCCAGACACGCGTATTTTTTGCCGATGTCGAAATCCAAACCGGCTTCGTACTGATCAGGCCCCAACACGCCCATCGAGATACCACCCGGAATTGCGCCTTTGAATTTCTTGCCGTTGCGCATGCCTTGGCCATGCACTTCGATCAATTCTTTCAACGTGATCCCCAACTGATCTTCATACACGCCGGGCCGATTTACCAGCCCCGAAATGCCAAACAACTTCGGGCCGTAACTGGCGGGAACCGTCGGTGGCGCGCCCTCGGGTCGCGCCACCCCCATCGACTTGAACCAGTCCACACCCTCAACCATAATCGGCCCGACCATCGCCAACGTTTCCACGTTGTTGATAATCGTCGGCCGACCAAACGCACCAGCCACCGCCGGAAACGGTGGTTTAATTCGCGGCCAACCGCGTTTGCCTTCCAATGATTCGATCAGGCCCGTTTCCTCGCCACAGATATACGCACCTGCACCGCGATGATCGAAACATTGCGGATCGCGCCCGTTGATCTGTCCCAGCTTGGAACCTGGGCCGAAAATTTTATTGTCGTACGCTTCCTTGATCGCCGCCTGCACGCGCTTGCGTTGCAAATGATATTCGCCGCGAATGTAAATGTACGCGGTGTCCAATCGACAGGCGTGCATGCAAATCGCAATGCCTTCGAGCAACAGATGTGGATCAAATTCCAGCATCAGCCGATCTTTAAATGTCCCCGGCTCTGACTCGTCGGCATTGACCGTCAGGAATCGTTGCCCGCCATCTTCCGGCGGCAGAAAACTCCACTTCAATCCGGCAGGAAATCCCGCGCCACCTCGGCCACGCAGTTCGCTGGCTTTCACCAGATCGATCACCTCCGCAGGCGTCATCGATACCGCTTTGTCCAACCCTGCATAGCCACCGGTTGCTACGAACTGGTCGTAGCTCACCACTTTCCGATCCGCTATATCACCAAACGGCGGCGTCGGAATTCGCTTCGTCAATATCGGTGCATCTAACGCCATAGTATCTCACTTGCCCCCGCGCTTGCTTAACTTTTTATGCGTAACTTTTTACTTTTCGCTATTTCGCTATTTACTTGAGCGAATCCAACACCCGCTCAAAATTGTCATACGTCAGATTCTCATGCAGATCCTCGTTGACCAGGGCCACCGGTGCCGTCCCGCACGAGCCGAGACATTCGGCAGTCATCAAGGTGAACTTGCCATCATCGGTCGTCTCGCCCGGCTCGATATCCAGCTTCGCACTGATCTGTTCCAACAACGTTGGCTGCCCCATGATTTCGCAGCTCAAGGATTGACACACCCAGATCAAATATTTCCCACGCGGACGCAGGAAAAATTCTTCGTAAAACGTGGCGGTATCCATCACCACTGATGGTTCTAATTCCAGAAACGCGGCAATCTCTTCGAGCGCCTGATGCGGAATGTAATCATAGGCATGCTGCACTTCGTGCAACGCGGGCAACGTCGCGGCTTGCTTACGCGGGAATCGTGGCAGCACGTCCGCTGTCAATTTCGCTTTCATCGCATCGGTCAGATACGGCTCATCGCGACGTTCGATTTCCATCGTTGCCGAATTTTTTGTGATCCACGCCATAGTTCAATTTCTGATTTCTAATTTGTGATTTCTGATGATTCAAAACCCCGAATCACCCTGATTCCTACCCACCCACGGATCCTACCCACAGATTCCAACCAATCTCTGACTTTTAATCCTGAACCAATCAGCCATCAAAAACCAGAATTTTTCTTACCGATCCAGCTCTGCGGCAATCACATTCAAACTGCCCAGCACAGCGACCAGATCGCTCAACATGTGGCCCTCAATCATTTTGGCGAAGACTGCATAATTGATAAAACTAGGCGGACGCGTTTTCACACGCCATGGCCGCGGCCCACCATCGCCCACCACATAGAATCCCAATTCGCCGTTGGCTGTTTCCGTACCCATGTACACCTCAGCCTTCGGGGCTTTCCAGCCTCGGTTGGTCATCACCAATTCAAAATGCTGGATCAGACCCTCGATCGAGCCGTACACATTTTCCTTGGGTGGCTTGATCATCTTGCCGTCGTCGTCCGCATTCATCGTGCCACCCGGAATGTTGTCGATCAGTTGTTCAATGATCGCTGCGGATTGCTTCATCTCTTCCATGCGAACCAGGAATCGATCATACACGTCGCCATTTTTCGCGATCGGCACTTTGAATTGCACCGCTGACGCGCCCTCGTTGTCCCAGTTATCCGCATAGCACAGGTACGGCTCATCCTTGCGCAAATCACGTCGCACACCCGCCGCCCGCGCGACCGGCCCCGACAGTGACCAGGCAATCGCATCATCATGACTGATCGAGCCGATCCCCTCGGTACGATCGCGGAAAATTCGATTGCGATACAACAATCCTTCCAGATCATCGATCGCGGGCGTCATGCTGTCTTTCAAAAACGCTTTGATCATCCGTACAAACACTGCATCATCGGGAATCTCACGCATCGCCCCACCCACACGCGTGTAGTCCGGGTGAAAACGCTGCCCGGAAATATATTCCATGATGTCATAAATGCGTTCACGTTCGTTGAATCCATACAGGAATGCCGTGAACGCCCCCAAATCGAGCGCAGCCGCTCCAGCGCATAACAGATGATCTTGAATCCGCCCCAACTCGGCCAATATCGTTCGCACCACTTTGCAACGTGGCGTCAGATCGATCCCGAATAATTTTTCCACTGCCAGGTGCCACGCAATATCATTGCTGATCGGACTGATGTAATTCATCCGACTGACTGTGCACACCCATTGGTTGTAATCGTGGTGCTCACCTAATTTTTCAAAACCCGAATGCAGGTAACCGATATGTGGCGTGGCGCGCACCACCCGTTCGCCGTCCAATTCCAAGACAATGCGCAACGTCGTATGCGTCGCCGGGTGCTGTGGGCCGAAGTTCAGGGTCCATCGATCCGAGCTTTCCAGCGCAGCCGTATCAATATAGGGCGTCGTCTCGACATCAATGTCGAACGGCGTCGGTGTGTCCAGGGGTTTTAACTCATACGGCATTCGTGGGGTCCAAACGCGAATCGGGCGTGAATAACACGATAACCCGAATTGTAATCGCATACGCCCCGCGCAGCCAATTACACTACACATACCCATGACCTCACCAACCCCACCCTCACCCCCATCATCGGTATCTCCAAAACCGTTGCCATCCGATGAGGTCCTTCGCCTGGCTGGCGAACTCGGCTTTGCCAACGCAGGCGTCACCGATGCTTTACCCACCGAACGTCCCGACTTTTTCCACCAATGGCTCAACGCCGGCCACCACGGCCAAATGCACTATCTGGCCAACCATGTGGAAAAACGCCTCGACCCCCGAAAACTCCTACCCGGCGCACAATCCATCATCGCCGTCGCTGACCTCTACCACCCCTCCCCCCCCCCACTTGCCCCTGCAACACCCACCCCACCACCCACTCCCACACCCGCCCCCACACCCACACCCACCGCTCGCTTCGCACGCTATGCCCACGGCGATGACTATCACATCGTCATGAAAAAACGCCTACACAACCTGTCCAATCAACTCGCACAACGCTACCCGGGCCACGCGTTCAAAACCACCGTCGACACTGCACCCATCATGGAACGCGACCACGCGGTCCGCGCAGGACTCGGCTGGATCGGCAAACATACGCTACTCATTCACCCGAAGCTCGGCTCATGGATGTTACTCGGCGAGATCGTCACCACCTTGCCCATCATGCCGACTGATCCGTTCACGACCAACCACTGCGGCACCTGCACCCGTTGCATCGATGCGTGCCCCACGCAATGCATCGCGCCCGAGGGTTATGCCCTCGATGCCGAGCGATGCATCAGCTACCTCACCCTCGAACATCGCACACGCATCGATCCCCAATTCCATCAACCCATGGGCCACTGGATCGGCGGTTGCGATATTTGCCAGGATGTTTGTCCCCACAATTCCCCCAAAAAAACCACAACATTTGCGCATACCACACCATCAGCCAACGCCACCCACACAACAAATATTTCGACCAATCAAGCTCCAGTTTTACCTGATTACGCGCCAAGAAAAACGATTGCGCATGGCCTATCGCCACTAGATGTTTTGAACTGGACCGCAGAAGATCGCACCAAAATTTTTTCCAAGTCCGCGCTCAAACGCATCAAAATCGACATGCTAAAACGCAATGCATTAATCGCGCTCGGAAATTTTTTGCAACACAATCATGACACTGCCCTGCTTCAACGCGTTAAAAACATCGCGACCAGTGACAGTGAAATGGCACTGGTCCAACAAACCGCGCAGGATGTGATCGATAGGTTAATGTCCACGCCAGTCCCGACCGATAGCAATTCTTAGCCAGCCACGTTTCTTGCTGGTGCACACCCGGCAACGCGATTCACGACCGTGACGTTTAAAAATCGCAGCCTACCCAAAATATAAAATTTTCAGACTATCGACCCGGTGGTGACTGCGTTGTGTTGCACATCAGTCCTGTTTGATATCGATCACTTGGCGGGAACCGTATCCCGACACGGATGCGTGATCGACGCAAAACAAATCACAACGGGGCGGATGGGAGAAAGCCGCATCAACACGCGGTCAACCACCGGGTCGATAGAACCTGAAAACAATTTCACGAGAGCGGGTCCTACCCATGGCAAACCGTCTCGGCACCGAACCATTCCGGCAACCCTCATACCCGGAATATCGCGCCGAGGCGTTTTCCCATTAATACGCCCGCACCCACTAGCGTCACCGTTAACAATGCCATACCCCACACGCCCATCGCTGACGCAATGTACGGCCCATCGCCCAATCGATTAAACAATTCAAAAATCGCTTTGGTAATCGGATAGTGTTCCTGCTTCTGTGCCAGGATCAGCGAGTCACTCACTTCCAACATCGCAAACGAAAATGCCAGGATCGCACCCGCGATGATGTTCGCCAAAATCAACGGCACCACAATTCGCCGTAACGTCGTCGCGGTCGAGGCGCCTAAATTCTGCGCCGCTTCTTCCAGATCGCCCGACGTTTGTTCCAACCCTGCCGACGCCGCCCGCACCACGTAGGGCAATCGGCGGACCCCATACGCAATCACCAACAACACCATCGGATTCGGATTCGTGCCCACAACTTGCATGAACCCGTCTTCGGTCAACGTCCCCGGTGCAAACGGCCAACGCAAACTCATCGCCACATACCCGAACGCCATCACCAGTCCCGGCACCGCCAACGGCAACATCGCAAGGCTGTCGAGCATCCAACTGCCCCACACTTTGCACCGCACCGTCAGGTACGACACCGCAAGCCCTGCCGACACGGCCAACACCACCGCACATGATGCCAACAGCAAACTGTTGCGAATCGATCCCATCGCCAACGGATGCGACAGCGCGCCCTTGAAATGATCCAACGTAAACACGCGCGGCAACACCGATCGATACCACGAGCCATCCGCTGACAACGATGCCAACACCACCCCGAGGTGTGGCAACACCGCAATAAAAATCACCCCGCCGAAAAACAACATCGCCAACACACCCCACACCCCGCGCAGTTTCGTCACACCCGTCGCCACCGACGCCTTGGCTTGCATCGCATACGCTCGCCCACCGAACGCCCACTTGCCCAACGCATACATCCCCACCGCGGCCACCAACATCACCACCACCAACGCATACGGCCTCGGGCTCGCCTGCATTTCCGTGATGCCCCAGAAAATCTGCACCGGCGTCACCGTGTAATAATCAAACATCAACGGCGTGCCCAGTTCCGTAAACGACCAGATAAACACGATCGTCGAACCCGCAAAAATCCCCGGCATAATTAGCGGAAATGTCACCCGCCAGAATCGTTTGAACCGACTTGCCCCCATCATCGACGCGGCTTCATCCAACGTCGGGTCCAGGTTCGCCAGCGCTGCGGTGATGTTCAGATACGTGATCGGATACAGATGCAAAATCGTCATCACCACCACCGACCAGAACCGCCCACCAAACGCACCGCCTAAAAAATCGATCCCCGGCTCATTCGCATCCAGAATGCCCACATCACCCAGCAACGTATTGATCGCACCAAACCGGCCCAGTATTGCACGCATCCCGATCGCCCCCACGAACGGCGGCAGGATCAACGGAATCATGATCAAACTCGTCAACAACGTCTTGCCATAAAAATCATATTTCGACGCAAGCAACGCCAACGGCATCGTCACCACAATGCAACCCACCGTCGTGAACACCGCGATCATGAAACTATTGATCAACCCCTGCACCGCTAACGGATCAGTAAACACCGAGCCTACATATTTCAACGTCAGCGAACCATCAGGATTTTGAAAACCGCCACTGACCGTCAACACAATCGGCCAAATCAAAAACACCGCGAACACCAACAGCAATAACGCGTATATCCCATACTGTCGCAAATATTTTGTCTTCATACACGCCTTCTTCTTTCCCCCCCCACTTTTCCCCCCCACGTTTCCCCCTCATGCTTACCCACTCCTCTTCCCCTGCCGATTGCGGCTTAGCGCTCCCCCCACACATGCGCTCCCACACTCACCGCGCACAACAGCATACCAAACCCACTTCGCTAAAATTCAATGAACCCCCCCACGTTACCCCCGCGCACACCCACACATCCCCACGCACGCCCACAAGGCCGGGCCACTTCAGTGGCCCGGTCCCCTCCCCCCCCTACCCCCTACCACGCCGTCCAGCCCCCATCGATAACCATGTGTTGGCCCGTCATGTAGCTCGACGCATCCGACGCGAGATAAACCACTGCTCCCGCGATTTCGTCGGCTTTACCAACACGGCCCAGCATCGTCCGCGACGCAAGACGCTGTGCAAATTCTGGGTCACTTTGCTGAATCGACGGCGAAGGAAATGGACCGGGCACAATCGCATTGACACGCACGCCAAACTTCCCCGCCTCAGCGGCCTGATAGCGCACCAATTGCAAAAGCCCCGCCTTGGCCACACCGTAATGCACCGGGTTGATCGGCTGCTCACCGTACAATTCGCCGACCGGCGCAACCATCCCGTACATGCTCGAAAAGTGCACGATACTTCCTCGGCCACGCGGCTTCATCACGCGACCAGCCTCACGCGATATCACAAACGCCGCATCAAGATTGATCCGCAGTCCGTCATGCCAATCGTCCAGCGTCATCTGATCGAACGCCACGTTACGATAAAACGACGTCGCATTGATCACCGCATCCAGCTCGCCGTGATCGCCAACGATCTGATCGAATTGCTCAGCCACCGCCGCGCCGTCACCCACATCAAGCGCCACGGCTTGACACTCATAACCCGCCTCGGCAATTTCACCAGCCACCTGTTCGCTCGCGTCTTCGCAATAGTCGCACACCATCACCCGCGCACCATGTTCGGCCAACTGCCGACTGATCGCACGCCCCAGGTAACCCGCGCCACCCAGCACGCAGGCTTGACGACCACTTAAATTGAACACCGCCGGCAGCGGTAGACGTTGAGTTTGTGCAATGACAGTCATTCGATTTAACTCGCAGAAGAACGGCCGACTCGGCCCGATGCAAAAAACAAGACAGTCCCGATCAGTGTCGCCAACAATGTAGATAACAAGGCCGCCGGCGCGACCCACAGACTGAACGCCCCGCTGAACGCCACCACCCAACCGGTTATACATCCCAACCACATGGCCACAATCAACACGATCGGCCGAGCTGGCACACGCAACAACGTCAGCAGGATACACGCCAACAATGGCCCCAAAAACACCCCCAATAACGTCTGAGCTATGCCGAAAATATCGCCGAGATAACTGACCAATCCCGCCAGCGCCGTAGCCACCAGCCCCACCGCCAGACTCGTGCGTTTGGCAAATCGCAATTGCTGCACATCCGTCATCGGCGAACCGAAACGCGCACGAAAGTCGAGCGTCACCGTCGCTGACAGCGTGTTGATGCCACTGGTCATGCTGCTCATCGTTGCCGCCAGCACCGCCGCGAACACCAAACCCGTCACCCCTTGCGGCAATTGCGAAGCGACAAACCGTGGAAATATCTGATCCGGCTTAAGGCCTTCGATCGCTTGCGGATCCACCGCGTACCACATGCTCAATCCCAGCCCCGTCATGATCAACAGGATAACCACCGCGATCACGCCAACGATGTTGATCGTAAACGAACGCTCTGCCGATTGACGATCACCGCATGACAGATACCGTTGCAACGACATTTGATCCGCTAGGTACGATGCGAGGTTAGCCACCGTCATGCCAATGATCACGCTCCAGATCGTGAACGGCTCGGTGAAGTCCATCGACCAGCGCGCGACTTGAAGATGTCCGCTATCGCGCAATGTCTGCCAACCGTCACTCAACGGCACCGGCAAGCGCAGAAAGATCGTGCCGATCACCAACAATAACGCGCCGAAGATGACGACAAATTGCACCGCATCGGTCGCGATCACTCCGCGAATACCGCCGAAGGTTGTGTAGATCGTGCTGCTGAGTCCGATGGTTAAAGCGATCCCCCAGAACCATCGCGCATCGAGATCAGCCGCACCAATGATGGCTATCGTCGGGGCATAGATCAGGGCCGACATCCATCCGACGCGTAACAACAGAAACATCGCCGCCGCCGTCGAGCGAACACCCACGCCGTAGCGTTGTTCGATGACGTAATACGGCTCAATGCTGGCCACGGCGAGGTACCGCCGTATCAAGAAAAATCGCATGAAGATCCAACACAGCGGGAAGCATGCCAAGCCCATCACGACCGCCAGGCCATGTTGAAAAACGATGCTGGGATACGCCAGAAAACTGATGCCGGAGAACAAGGTCGCGGCGATGCTCAGCCCGACCAGCATGCTCTGGATCGGCCCGACCATTTTCCCCCCGCCGGTGAAGTAGTCCGCCGTATTCTGCTGGCGTCCGCCGTACCACAGCCCCAGCCATACCGTGCCAGCCAGGTACAGCGTAATCACAATCCAATCTAATATTCCGACAATTTCCATAAGCGTTATTTTTGAAAATATAATGTAATTATGCGACCCGTCAAGACTGATTCCAAACACCCGGATAGCTGGCCGACCAGCTACTTCGCCAGGCGTCCGTTTACAAATTATGCTTTATATTGCTTAAAACAACTTTTTCCAGCCGATGCCATTGGGCCTTGACTTTACCACACAGCTCGATAAATTATAGTTTCATTTTAATATTTTCGAAAATAAATTCTTATTTATGACCCACGCCACTTCCATCCTTCCAGGACGAACCCTGCCGACAAACGCCGATCAGCTGACCAACCAGCTTCGCGAGGCCGTCCACGCCGGGGCCTTAACGCCGGGCGAAAGGCTGCCGACGATCAGCGAATTTTCACGCCAAATACACCTGCCCGCCAATGTCGTCAGCCGCGCGTTCGCCAGATTGCAATCCGAAGGCCTACTGGTTTCACGCAAACGCGCCGGCACTTACGTGCGCTCACGACTGCCGCAAACTGATCCCAACGGTAGCCCCATCGTGCGAACGCAAGTACGGGTATTCGCATTGGTCGGCCCCGAACTCACCGGCGGCTACTATCCGCTGCTGCAGCGCGGCCTGGACTTCGCCGCTTCGCAGCGCGGCTACCAGATCATCACCAGCAACACCGGCAACGACGTACGCCATCAAGCAGACACCATTCTTCAACTGATCGACAAGGCTGTGGCTGGCGCTGCTTTGGTTCCTGCCACCATCGGCCCATCGCCAGCACACCACATCCGGCAACTCCAGCGAAGCGGCATTCCCGTCGTGCTACTCCATCGCGGCATCGAAGGCGTGCAAGCCCCACTGCTACAAATCCCGGCTAAAAACGTCGGACGCCTGGCAGCCCAACAACTCATCGAAGCGGGCCATCGCCGCATTGCTTATTGCACTGGACAACGCACCGGCGCCGCGATTGGCTACGAAAATGGTTTCCGCGAAACGCTCGAACAGGCAGGCATCAAACTGCCCGACAACCACGTGCTCCATGGCAACATCACCACCACCGACGAAGCCAACTACAACACCTTCGAAAAAACTTTCAGCGTTTGGTTCAAATCCCTGATGGCTCGCAACGACGCGCCGACAGCCTTGTTCACCAGTTTCGAATCTATCGGCGAAATCGCATACATCACCGCCCTGCAACATGGCTTGCGTTTGCCACAGGATCTATCGATCGTCACCGTCAGCGGCCGAGAGCGCTGGGGCGTTGCCGCGCGACGCTTGTCATGCGTGACCCTCGATGAAGAAGCCGCAGGCAAATTCACCGCACAATTGCTCGACGAGATGAGCCGCGAAAAACGCCCGCTTGTCGATGACACCATCTTCCCCATCGAACTGGGCTTCGACCCCGCTCACACCCTGGCCACGCGTTAGCGCCTTTTCGCATGACTGGCGGTCGCACGGCAACTCAGACCGGCCGCTCAAGTGGCCAGTCCAGCCCCCCCCCCCCCCCCCCCCCTCCACCCCCATTCACCCCACCTCCATTGTCTCCTACCCCCATCTGCCGCACTGGGCGTAACGCGCCACGGCGACTTTTGTAACATTTTGTAACATTCCAATTACCGCGATACAAACATCGCCATTAAATCTAATAAATTCGCATAAAAACGCAACCATTGCGCCAAATCCGTGTTTGTATCATGAATCTTACCCTTGACATATCATTTTGTATCAGTTACACTTTCGCCCATGAACGTCCGAGATGTTGCCAAAGCTGCTGGTGTTTCACCCATGACCGTCTCGCGGGTGCTCAACAATCATCCGCACGTTTCGCCCGAGGCTTTGCAAGTGGTGCGCACCGCCGTCGACAAGCTGGGCTATCGACCTCGACGGCGAAGCAGTGGCACACGCCACAGCCCGACACAAAACAAAAAAGCACTGGATGTGTTCGCATTGATTACGCCGGAAGTTCGAGGCGGTTTGTACGCATCGCTTCAAGAAGGTTTCGAGGCTGGCGCTTCGACCGGGCATAAACAAATCATCACCTGCTCATCGAATAATGATGTGGATCGTCAGGGCAGCCTGATTTTGCAACTGATCGACAAGCAAGTTGCGGGCGTTGCCATCGTGCCAGTCACCTCGGCACCGACGCCGCCGCAGCAGATTCGCATTCTTCAAAACGCAGGGATTCCGGTCGTGTTGCTTCACCGTGATGTCGAGGGCATCAGCGCTCCGTGCATCGATTTGCCCTATCAGAAAATCGGCGAAACCGCAGCTCAGGCCATGATGGAACACGGGCACACGCGAGTCGGTGCCATCTTCTCAACACGACACGGCGCATCACAGGCTTATTGCGATGCCATCGCTGACACGTATCGAGACGCAGGCCTCTCACTCAGTGAAAGCAATGTGGCCTATACCGAACGCTGGCCTTTAACCGTTGAAGACGAAGAACGAATCATCGGCGACTGGCTGTCGTCGATGATGAGCTTGCCTCACGATCAACGGCCGACGGCGATTTTTGTGCCGCAGGATCCCTTTGCTGAATCTATTTTTCTTCAGGCACTCGAGCAAGGTTTAAACGTGCCTGACGATTTGTCCATTGTTTCTTTTGGCGGTTCCTGGCGTGGTAGTGCGGTGGCGCGGCGCATCGCGGCGGTCACGGTGGATGAATCGCCACTGGGCCAACAGTCCGCCAAACTTTTGAATCAAATGAGCAACGGCGAAATGTCGCTGACGCATGACGTCCATCTCCAGACCGAACTCGGATGGTACGAAGGCCAGACCTTGGCCACGATAACCACGGGCTAATTACATAAAACCGGCTACGAATAACCCCTCAATATGTCACGATTTTTTTTATGAGAACTGATTGGTCGTGAAGAGTGTTTCTTCATGCGACCAACTGTCAGGACTGAATTAACCAGGAGTAGAGTATGAAAACTTTGAAAGTCATGATCGCGGTATTGATAGCCCAGGGCTTGGTGTTTGCTTCGCAAAATGTGAATGCAGCAACCGTGGTCGTCTATAACGATAACTTCGAAAACATCAGCCCCGGCGGCACACCCACGCCTACCGTGGGCACGAACTTCGGCACTGACAATGGCCTGGTCATCGCCGCGGGTGCTGGTACCAATAGCACCACCGCCACACACCCCGGTTCCCCAAGCGGCGGCAGCAACATCTATTACGCGGATCGACCTGACGGCGAATCGATGGGACACTTCGGCGGATTCTCGCAAGACGCCAGCACGGGCGACACGGTTCGTGCCGAAATGGACATGCTCGTGGTAAGTAATGCAGGCGGCGCGGGCGGCATGCTGTTCGGCTTGGGCAGCGACGGCCTGGGACTTGCGGCCGACGGCGGTTACATGTCGATCCTTTTCCTCGCCAATGGTGATGGCAGCATTGATTATCGCACAGCCACCGGCTGGAGCACCACTAGCGGTACGTATACCACCGACGCCTGGAATCACATCGTCATCGATTATGCGATCGGTTCGTCAACCGCAACCCTGACCATCGGTGCTGGAACACCCATCGCTGTCACCGCACCCTTTGCCGGTGCCGCAGGACCAGCGTCAACCACCCCACCGTTTGACGTTGACTCGGTATTCATCCGAACAGCTAACGGCAATGCGATCGGCTATGTCGACAACATTATCGCGACCGTCACTTCGCCTATCCCCGAACCAGCTTCCATGGCGATGCTCGGCTTGGCCGCGATGTGCATGCTCGGTCGTCGTCGTTAATCCACCCACCACTCACACACGTTTCTCCATGCCTAACCGCGTGGAGAAGCCTTCGCGATTCGATCGCCATCCGCATTTGTAATTTCCTGTTGAGAGAATGGCCATGCCACGAACAATTCACAAAGCCGGCTTCACGCTGATCGAACTGCTGGTTGTGATTTCTATCATTGCCGTCATCGTGGCCATCCTCTTACCGGCCCTCGGTAAGGCCAAAGAAGCAGCTCTGAACATGCAATGCCTGAGCAATCTGCGCCAAATCGGATTGGCGACGGCGTCGTATTACACGGATTTTGATGGTGTTTTACCGCCGCCATGCGAACGCTGGTACAACGATCCCCTGCTGCCAGCCGGGGCCGGTAGCGGGCGTGGACTAAATTGGGCAGGACTTCTCAGCGCCCTGGACCGCCTGCCCTTAGAGATGTTCACTTGCCCACAAGACGAGCGAATTTTCTTCGTCGATGAAGAACGACTTTGGATGCCGCTCGACAGTGCCGAATTACCTGACTACCTCAGCGAGCGTGGGATCAGCTACGCCGCCCAATGGGTGGGCCACTCGCTTGGCGATGGACGACGCGTGCCCTGGTCATCGCCCAGCAACGGCTTGCCGCTTGGAATGCAACAGGGATCTCTTAAGATCGATGCCTTGCGTAACCCAAGCCAGATGCACACAGTCTGGGATGGTTACTTCGCCATTCTCAGCCAAGGCAATGGTATTACCGGCTTAAAAAATGTGCTCAATACCAGCCTCAGCGGTGGCGGTGCTTGGCCAAACCATAAGCATCTGTTTCGCCACCATGCCAACCCAGGCCCGAACACACCGTTCGGCCCCAACGCGCTGTTCGCCGATGGCCATGCCGTGGGTTCCGTGGATGTGTTCAACCTTGTAGAAGACAACGTCAACTTCAAGCCGAACTAACCCGCACCGCGCAATTGCTATTGCTATTGCTATTGCTATAGCCTTCAGTCCAACAACGATATTGATCATGCGAACATGTGACTCGATTGCCATGTGATAGGTAGCCACGCCTGTTAATACGCTGACCTGCCTTGTGAACCCGCGTCTGAATCACTTCAACCGCTACTACCAAATCATGGGAGTTCTATTTGTGCAACAACCTGTTCATAGCCTCACGATCATGATGTTATTCGCCTTGTCCTTGTCGCTTTCGCAAACCAGCACACTACTAGCCACCGAACCGATCGATATCGGCACGCGCCTGGAACCGATGATCGATGATTACCTGATCGATTCCTTGACCGGCGAAGCCAAACTGCAACTACATCGACCGGTCGAACGCGAGATCGCGATCACACACGACCACCCCTGGGAAGGTGATACCAGTACGTATGCCACCGTCTTCAAAGATGGCAATATTTACCGCATGTATTACCGTGCCTCAACGATTCGCCATAAAAAAACGGCCCACAAATATCTTTGCTATGCCGAAAGTACCGATGGCATCAACTGGGTTAAACCGAACCTCGGCCTGGTCGCTCATCAAGGTTCCAAAGACAACAACATTCTGGATATTCGCGGCAACTCGCTGGGCAACTTTGCGGCGTTCATTGATACGAATCCAGAGGTGAAGCCTGATGAAAAATACAAGGCCATCGTGTCAGCCAAAGGTGGACTGGGGATTTACAAATCTGCCGACGCGATGCACTGGGAATTCCTCGCCGATCATGCGGTGATCACCGATGGCAAATTTGATTCGCTGAACACGGCCATGTTTGATAACTATCGCAATCGCTATGTGGCGTTTTATCGCGATGTACGCAATGACTTTCGCGATATCAAAACGGCAACGTCCGACGACGGCGTGAACTGGTCCGATTCTCAATGGCTTGAGTACACCGGCGCGCCGAACGAACATCTTTACACGAATGCGATCGTGTCCTACCACCGGGCACCTCATGTGTTCATCGGGATGCCCATGCGGTTTATCCCCGATCGTCAGGCCAATGACATCAGCACCTACACCGGCACATCGGATGCGGTGTTCATGACCAGTCGCGACGGCGAAACATTTCATCGCTGGCCCGAAGCAGTCGTTCGCCCTGGGCCACGCGATCTCAAATGGGTGAATCGCAACAACATGCCCACGCGCGGCATCCTCGAAACGCCATCCACCATCCCCGGCCAACCCAACGAATTATCCATCTATGTCAGCGAAGGTTATTTCTCCGGCCAGGCCGTCAGCCAACGACGATACACCTGGCGACTCGATGGCTTCGTCTCCATCAACGCACCGGCCGTCGGCGGCCAAGCCCTCACCAAGCCGATCATCTTCGGCGATAGAGATTCAGGCTACACCTCAAAGAACGTACAAATGCGGGTGAACATGTCCACGTCCGCGGCGGGCTCTGTCATCGTCGAATTACAGGATGTCAACGGCAAACCAATTCCCGGCTTCACCGCGTCGGATTGCGATGTGATTTATGGTGACGAAATCGCCCGAACCGTAACATGGAACGGCGAATCAAACATCAAAAATCTGGCGGGCAGAGCCGTGCGTTTATGCATCCAACTCAAAGATGCTGATGTCTATGCCATCCAGTTCACCACCTCAAACTAACCCACCCACCACGATGCCAACAAGACCCATCCCACAAAAACCACGCGTGTGGTCAATCGTTAGCCGCCACCTTTATGACGGCGCGATGGCTTGTGCTTGCCCCACAATTCACACCGTCATAATGGCGACGACTAGAGCAACGGGCTTCAATATTCTTCACGGTCACCCGGACTGGCCGCTTAAGTTGCCAGTCCAGCGCAGCAAAATCGTGGCGATTAATCACGTCAGTTGCGCTAACGCGCGCGTTCCAAGTGAGATGCCAATCAAACGAATGGTTAACCCAATGAATAGAATCGCGCCGGTGATTAGATGGTGTCTCAGCTTGCTTGTCGTATGCCTGACAACGGTCGCCGCCGCAGAAACAGGCGTGGTGATTTACGATTTCAGTGAGCAACACACTCAGACCATGCACGCGGGAAAAATGCAATTGCAAGGCGAGCACGGCTTCACCCATGCCAACGATGAACAACCCGCTCGTATCTGGTACGAAGCGACGCCGAATACCCGCGACATATGTACGTGGCACGTCAAGGACCTGAACATCATCGGCCAGGATGCGTTGCAATTGCACGCCAAATGGCCCGCGTCGACACGCCTCACCATTGACCTGTGGTACGACGGCAAGATGGTCGATCCGCGTTTGTTCAGCTACATCCCCGGCACTGATCAATGGCAAGCCCTGGAAATCCCCGTACTCGGTGGCAAGCTCAGTATCACTTTCAGCCTGTCTGAAAACACGCCACAAGCAGCCGAATCCGGCCAAGAATTGCGCGAATTATTTTTACAAAAACTCGTGGGCATCTCCCGACCGATCGAACAACCCCATCAACTTCCGGAGGCCGACGAGATCATCATCGTGCCTGAGCCGAAGTCGGTTGAAATCGAATCGAACCACGCGTTAACCCTGGTTAAAAACGGCCTCGCTAATTTTCGTGTGGGTGTGGACGGAACGACCACCGAACAATTTCGCGCCTTGATCGAACGCGAAATGTTCGCATCGTTGCAAGCCCTGTCATCGCAACCCATGCCATCGCAAGCCGTGGCCGACGAAAAGCAACACGCCGCAAAAAATGTCGTCGATATCATTCTCGACCTCGGCGGCCAAGGCACGGCGGCTCAAGCTTTATCCGTCGACATTCCCGATGTGGCCGAAGGGTATAGCCTCGTCTCAGGCACAGTCGGTCAACGTGATGCGATAGTAATCGCTGCGCGTGAACGCGCCGGCCTGTACTGGGGTTTTCAAACCCTGCGACAATTGCTGCGCAAGGATAGCGATGGAGGACTAAGTGTTGATGCGTGTCGGATTCGTGATTGGCCGGACCTGCCCTACCGATCGATGGGGGCCGCGGGTGTGCCGACTATTCTCGCAGGCAATCATCATTACAAGGCCAACGTCAATTACATTCCCGCGTGGGAATTAGGCGGGCGCTGGCACGATCTGGCCACGCAGGATCGCGAACGACTGGCGCATGCGATTGCCTATGCACAAGCGCGCGGCACGGACATTAATCACTGGGTCGAAGCCCTCGATCGCCCGACCCAAAACTTCATCACCGTGTCCAACCACGACGATGTCGAAGCGTACTACCAAACGTTGAAGCTCGGCCTCGACGCAGGATGCAAGACCATCACGATTGGCTTCGACGACCAAGCCCGCGCCGATGAAGCATTCGTCGAAGCGGATCGCGCAGTCTTCACCGATGATCTGGAAGCTCACGCCCACCTGACGGCCATCATCGCCAAGCGCATACTCGCGGACTATCCTGGCACAAAAATATTTGTCATCACGAAAAACTACCAATCCGTGGGCGCGACCGACATCGATGGCTATTTCGAACGAGCAGGCGTTCCCGCTGAAGTGATGCCCATGTGGACCGGCGAATCCACCGTGACGCTCAGCTATCCGCAAGACAAAATCGATTCCTATCTCAACGGTATTGACGGCCGAGACTTTGTCATCTTCGACAACACCGTGAGCCAACCCTACGGCCAGGCACGCGCGGGTTTTCGGTTGATGGAAACGTTCGCCGACGGCTACAAAACATTGCTCGAAACGCCGCAACTGTACGGCTTTCATGCCATGGGATATATCACTGACAGGCGTGGGCCGATGATGCTGGTTCGTAATTTAACCGTCGCGGACTTTCTCTGGAATGCCAAACAATACGATCCCACCCGATCGCGAAACCGGATACTGGCCAAACTGTATGGCCCTGAAAACGTGGGCCATCTCCTGCGCTTTCGCTACCAGATGCTAACGGTGGCCTCTATTTTTCCCGTTGAAAAAAATCCTACCCAAGTCACCGATGAACGTCTGGCCGCTTACCCCATGACGCAGGAATCCTATGCGCGATTCCAGAATGCGGTCGATCAGTCGCGTGCCATTCTGAACCAGATCGAAACCACGACAACCCACGAAGCCTTGACCACAGCCTTGATCGCTGAGTTGACCGAGATGTGTGATCGCGCTCAAACACTCATCGATCGATCGTGGCAATTAAACCAGAACCGCGAGTTAAAAACGTTCGATGCCAGGAGCGCGCCAACCGTGCTTGATATTCACACCGATTGGCAAGGCGGTCAACTGCATCCGCAATACGCGTGGCAATGTCCGCCGCGCGACAGCCTGGCTATCTATGGCACCAAGCTCGACATCAATCACATGCGTGTGGACTTCATCATCCATGACGTTCCCGATCGCGCGATCACCTTGCGACTGACAGGCCAGGACGACGATAAGCCCGGCGCGACCCCGGTGACCATCGAGATGAACGGCCACACTGTTTTTCATGGCGACAACACGTTTGTCGAAAAAGGTTGGTCGGAAGTTTCCTACACCATTCAACCACAATGGCTCACGCAGGGCGTTAATCGCCTGGACATTCGCAACATGGAAGAATCCGATGCTTTTTCTGCGGACTGGTTCATGGTCGCGGGCGCTTCGCTGCATGGCGAACAAGAATAATATCGACAACGGCACTAAAAACCGGGTGATACAAACCCCATTATTCCCATCCCATTAAAAAAATCGCGCTGCCTGAATTTTCCCTTTACGCAAACTCCCGATATTCACCGGGATCTAACATAAATCTCTGCGCGAATATTTAACGGGATTGGTATTACACTAACGCAAGCGCGTATCATCGGCATGTATTTCGCGATCCACTTGAGTATCACAATCATCAGCCCGAGTTGTGATACCCAAAGTATCGGGCAAGGTCTCGGGCAAGGTCTCGAACTCAAGCTTGATCACCAACGCTGTATTCGCTAATTCGTTGGTCGGCAAACCACGTAACCATAAACATGGCTTGCCCGTCAGATGTTCACTGGGCAACAAGCTGACCTCACACGTTACGGGTCGACCATCGTTGAGCAGTGTGGCACGCGTCGGCATCACATCGATCGGCGGCAGCTTGACGCCAGAACTGATCGGGTCGTTGTCGAGATGCACATACACAACGTTGCCGCGGCGCGTGAGCAACACCTCTTGATTCGACGTGAGTCTCACAGCAAATTCCACATCAACAAACGATTCACGCGTGCCACGATACCACGCGCCGATGCGTTCTAACATGCCGCGTTCGATGTCGCCGATCGTGCCGTCGGCATGGGGCCCGATGTTCAGCAAATAGTTCGCACCACGGGCCAGGTAGTGATCTATCCGCTGCATCAGGTAGCGATCTGTGAAATAGTTTTCGCGCTCGCGGTAGCCCCAACTCTCACTACCAACCGATTGACAGGCCTCGGTCGGACGGGTGAATGCACAGCGATTGGCATCATTATCAAAGTCACGCTCCGGCGTCGAAAAGTCGCCTTGATCGAAACCGCGATTGTTGATCACTGCGGCGGGTTGATGCTTGCGAATGATCGCGTTGACGGAATGATCCACCGCTTCGGGCACATTCATATCCCACCAAAAACCGTGAATTTCCCCGTAATTCGTGCACAATTCATGCACCTGGCCTTTGAGACAAGCCACGTATTGATTCCAGTTCGGATCGTCTTCCGATTGCGCCGGCAACTCGTGATGTCGGCCTTGATTGGGATAGTTCGGTTGATGCCAATCGACGACCGAATAGTAAAGACACAATGGCATGTGGCGACGATGACACGCTTCGGCAAGCATGGCGAGAATGTCTTTCCCGTAGGCACTGTTCATCGTGTTGAATGACGTGAGCTTCGTATCCCAGAGACAAAAGCCATCATGATGTTTGGTGGTAAAGCATAGGTATTCCATCCCCGCCCGCTCCGCGATATCCAGCCAGGCGTCCGGGTCGAATCGCGTCGGATTCCATTTTTTGATGAGCTTTTGATACTGATTTCGATCCACGTGATAACGCCATTGTTGTTGCTCATGGCAACCCTCAATGGCATACAAACCCCAATGCAGAAACAGGCCAAGCCTGCGTTTTTCAAACCATTGTCGCGCGTCGGAAAACCATGGACTTCGTTGTTTCATCATGCATGAAACTATATCGCCCTACCCCATCGCTGTGTGACTCTTTTCCCGAAAAACATAGATTAATCGCTTATATGCTGCCCCTTGCAAATCCCCCCCCCCACCACCCCACCCCCACACATCCCCCACACACACATGCCCCCACACATGCCCCTTACCATCGCAGCAATCATTTATCACCAATTTCCAATTACTACCAATTACCAACTACCAACTACCAAAACCATCGCCTTGTTCTTTATGGTGAGGCGATGCCCACGCGTGCTAACGCAACGGGTGTGATTAGTCTCCACGTTTTGGTGCTTTGGCAGATGGGCTTAAGTCCACCTGCCCGTGGGCGATGAATGTTATTGTTGCCAGTTGCTCCAGTCACCCGTCAGATTCATGCCTGATCCCCATCTCGCTAAAAATTCGCGTGGCCTGATTTTTTTCTCGAACGCACCTCCGATATTCACCACGGGCCGAAACCGAAGACTAAACCGGCGATGAAACCTGGGCTGGCATGAATCAAGGATCATATATTTGTCACAAATCATTCGGCACAGGTTATAGGACGTCGCCGTTTGGCTAACCAAATGAATACTTCTGCTCGAAAATAGCGCCATCCTGTCGTACTCGTGATACACTTAGGGGTGCGACAGTAGCTCGCCCTTGCCTCGCGTTTGATGCCTACGATCCAACGCTGCAGGCTCACTTTCGATCAGGCAACTCAGGGAACCTCAGAATATGTCCACCCCGACCCGGCTAAATCCGAACCGTTTTCACCCTCAAAAATCCAGCCTCGCGCTGCGGTGGGCCTGGCCACGTGCGGCCCGACACTCGCTATCAACCCTCGTCACGCCCTTGCTCCTCGTGCTCATGCTATCGCTCGCCCTCGCGGGGTGCAGCATGACCAAACGCGTCACCATCACCACCGAGCCGGCTGGCGCAGAGCTTTACCTCTCACGCACCGACCTGCTACTCAACCTCGACGGACGAACCACCGAGCCCCAATTCATCGGCACCAGCCCACTTTCCAAATCACTGCCCTTCGATGAAAACCGCATCTACACCATCGAAGCTCGCAAGGCACAATTCGAAAACGGCGTCATCGATATCACCCACGAGCCACGCGATCAACGCAATTTCAAAATCAAACTCAAACGCGAACTCGTCGACCTGCTCCTGATCGATTTCAACAACACACGCACCGACAACGGCGTCAAGCTTCGGGCTGACCCCCAGCCCACCCGCGCCTTTCTCGACACGCTCGAACGTTCGCCCAACATCAAATCCGTCACCCGCGTCACCAACAACCAGTCACCCGACATTCAAATCGGCGGGCCTGTGCTGTCGCCAGTCGACAACCTTATCGTCTACCCCACCCTCACCATTGAGCAGCAAAACGCACCGCGTCCCTACGTGGTCCAGAACGGCGACACCATCGAACAGATCGCCGCGCTGTTTCGCACGGAACCGGCGCTGATCCGTTCGACCAACAACCTCAACGCCAACGACAACATCTCGCCGGGCCAAACGCTTTTCATTTCCACCCAGGAAGTTTATTCCAATATCTGGAAACAGTCCGTCGGTGCCTTCGCCAAAACCCGACTCACCTATGGCCAATGGCGTGACACGTTCCCCGCCTTCAGCCCTGACGGCAAATTCCTCATCTTCTCCTCCAACCGCGTGTCACCCAACCCCACGCTCTGGCGCATCAAACTCGACGGCGGCGGCGGCATCACCAAAATCACTTCCACCATGAGCGAAGACTACGGCGCTTCCATCGCGGGCAATGGGCAATTCATCGCCTACGCGTCGAATCCTCCCTCCGCGCTTGAGCCACAAATCTGGACCGTCAACGTCGATGGCTCGCTGGCCACACAGCTCCATTCCGGCCACAGCCCGCAGGTCTCACCCACCGGCTCGCAAATCCTCTTCGTGCGTCACGACACCAAGCTCGACGTCGATCAGGTCTGGCTCATGAACCTCGACGGCACCAGCGAAACCCAACTCACCCAGAACACCGACTACGATTGCAACGACCCTCGCTGGTCACCCGATGGCCAATGGATCGTCTTCACTTCCAACGAAGCCGTCGACGCCAAGGGCAAACCCAACCAGGACATCTGGATGATGACCATCGATGGCCGAGAAAAAACCCAACTCACCACCAATGGCTCATGGGACGACAAACCCTGTTGGGACAACACCGGCAAAACCATCTACTTCCGCTCCAACCGCGGTGGCCAATGGAACATCTGGCGCTTCGACCCCATCCTCCCCTAACCCCCCCCCACTTCCCCCCCCCACCACAAACCCACGCGGCGGGGCCACTTCAGTGGCCCTGCAAGTTCACCTTAACAACTGTTTTTGCCAACAATGCGATGCAACGCGACATCCCCACTCACAAACCGAATTCTCAATTTTTTGACTTTTGCCCATCACCATCAATAATAATGAGTAGTCGATTTTCGCCAATCTAACTTTCCCGGAACGTCTTATGAACCGCCAGGAAATCATCATCGAATGGGCTTTGCATCGCGCTGCGTATAAACAACACGACGCCCAAACCGCACACAACTGGGCCATCGCGATCGCCACTCTCATCGGTGTCGGCCTCACACTCTTTGGTACATGGTGTGTCATCACCAAGCTCACCGCGGGGATATGCCTGCTACCTTCCGTGATGTAAAACGCGCCCATTATTGGCCGACGAACCCACAGCGCTTTCCCAGCGTAATTTACCCATGCCGTTATCCAGACAGCAGCGCATCGTATGCGTGGTCGTGATGGTTTGCTTGGCCGTTATGATCGCCATCGCTTTGATCAGTACCCCCATGTTTGGCTCGTAAAAAACCGTCAGCAAATTCCGCAGGCATGGTAAAATAACCCAGCGACCAACCGCTCCTCTCACATTCATTTCCCGGAGGCCACCATGATCAAGACAAAAACGCTAACTGCCACCAGCATCCCTTCGTTCGCGCTCGCGTTCGTGCTGATCCTCATGACTGGCTGTGCCGCACCGACCTACGTCGGCCAGTGGTATACCGAAAACCTGCCCGAACCGGTTGTAAAAAAGACAAACGCCTCTTCTTTTACGCTCGTACTCAATGAGGACAAAACTTTTATTTGCTATCTCAAGGATGCCAACGACAATCCTGTCAAAGCTTACAACGGACAATGGAAACACAAATCCGATACACAGATTTCCCTTAAGTCGGACAATCCTGGCCCGCAAGGCGTGGCCCAATTGATCGACAAAGACCGACTGCTCACATCCGGCGAAGGCCTCACCCTCGAACTCGATCGCTTGAAAGATTGATCATGACAGGTGACCGGTGACCAATGGCCAATAGCCAATAGCCAATAGCCAATGGCCGCCAGTCGTTAGCCGTCGCCCTTGGGCGGCGCGTGGTCGATATTGAAAACGGCACGATCGCGCCGCCCAAGGGCGACGGCTAACCCGATGCAACGCGCGAGGTTTTAATGGGATGGAGGTAACACCTGCCCCATATCATCATCGCCAAAACCAAGTGGGCAAAACCTCAGTGCCCAAACAGGTTCGTCTGCGGGAACATGCCTTCTTTTTCGAAATAGGCCAGGGCTTCCTCGACGGTTTTGAACCATTTGGTGCTGGTTTCGGTGATGAAGGGTGAAGGGTTTTTCTTGGGATGCCAGACGACGTAGACTTCCTTGCCATGCTCGAAGGCGTGGTGCAGTTCGCGTTCGACGCCACTGGATAAACCGGGCGAACCATCGGGCAAATTGGGGACCAACGACACGATCATGTCGCTCTGTCGGACCATCTTGAAATCGCGGGCATAGATCTGGCCATCGACATCGCCTGCGATATCGAGAATCTGTTTCACGCTGACTTTTAATTTTTCCTGACCGCCACTGAAACTGCCTGGCTCGACTTCGATAAAATCTTCGCCCGACTTGACCGCTTCGATAGCACGGTCCAACAGAATTTTTTCATCGACATCGGCCGGATCAAACGCAATGAAACGCTTGGCTAGTTCGGCGCGGAAATCGTCGATGATTTTTAGCACGTCCGGCATTTTTTCCACGTGCGTCATCGGGAAACTCGGATACACCTTGCGCATCTCGGGCCGACATACCAACCGGGCACAGGTTTCGATCGTGTCTTCGTGACGACCGCGTGACAACACGTAAAACTGCGTTTCCAAGCCGAGCGCCTGGGCCATCATTTCCGTGGCCATGATTTCCTCTTCACGCCAGACCATCAGGTCCTTGAGCGTGGCGTCGGTGATATGTTCCTGGTGCAAACGATGATGGACGACCTCGATGTTATCAATCAGACAGATGAGCAGGTCAGGTTTCAACGCGCGCAACTGATCGAAATCAAACGCGGAAAACAAGCCGTGCCGCCAACGGAATGTGGCATGGGTGTTGACGATGATATTGTCTTTGCCCTCGGCATCGCGGATGACATCTTTGATCACCGCACGGCGTAGCGTGTTGAGCCGAGCCAATTGCAAATCCAGAATTCGGCCTGGCTTCACATCCGGGGCCTCGGCGTACATCATGTCGCCGACGTTGTACAGATCGATTGCTTCGCCGCGCTCGCCGAGCAATTGCACGACCCGTTCCAGATACTGTTTTTTATTCATCCCGACCTGGCCGGTAACAATTGCCCGCATGATTTGGTTTCCTGCTGCGATGTTAAAAAATCGAAATCACGAGATGAAAAACGCTCGTGGCCTGTTTGCCCGGCGAACCTGCGGTATGATACCACCTGAGGATTCAGGGCGGACCCAGACAGGCCTAATTACGGCTGCGAACTGATTTGTAACCGATCGCCAAATCTGGACGACTTGGACTGCCTGGACTGATTGACTCTAACGATTTTCGGGCGTTTTACGAATTTTATGCAAACCTATCAGGTAACTCTGGTTTAGAAAGGTATTTTTCTCATGGGCAACATATGGATTTTGGTCCTCGTCGCGTTTCTTGTCATTATCGGCCTGGTGGCGCTGGTGATGGTGTTTCAGTATCTGTCGCTGTACGTTCAGGCATTCGTCAGTGGTGCTCGCGTGCCGCTTTTCGACCTGATCATGATGCGATTTCGTCAGGTTCGGCCACATATTATTGTGCATTCGCGCATTCGGGCCGTGAAAGCGGGCATGGAGATTTCCGCCAACCAATTGGAAACGCACTATCTGGCCGGTGGTGATGTGCCGCGTGTGGTCAATGCGTTGATTGCGGCCGACCGTGCGAAAATCGAATTGCCTTGGGATACGGCATGTGCGATCGATCTGGCGGGTCGGGATATTCTCGAAGCGGTGCAGACCAGCGTGAATCCGAAAGTGATCGATTGTCCGAACCCCAACCAGGGCCGACCGACGATTGACGCGGTGGCTCAGGATGGGATTCAGTTGAAAGCCCGTGCCCGTGTGACGGTGCGAGCCAACATTGCCCGCCTGATCGGTGGTGCGACCGAGGAAACGATTATCGCGCGTGTGGGTGAGGGTATCGTGACGACGATCGGTTCGGCCGGTTCGCACAAAGCAGTGCTGGAAAATCCGGACCAGATTTCCAAGACGGTGCTGAGCCGGTCATTGGATGCGGGCACAGCGTTTGAAATTCTGTCGATTGATATCGCGGATATTGATGTGGGCGAGAACATTGGTGCGAAGTTGCAGGCCGACCAGGCCGAGGCTGACAAACACCGATTCCAGGCCGAGGCCGAAAAACGTCGAGCGATGGCGGTGGCCCAGGAACAGGAATTCAAAGCCGAGATCCAGAAGAACCGTGCCTTGGTGGTGCTGGCCGAAGCCGAAGTGCCCAAGGCCATGGCCGAGGCGTTCCGCAGCGGCAACATGGGCATCATGGACTACTATCGCATGAATAACATCAATGCCGACACTTCCATGCGTAAGAGTATTGCGGATGACAAAGACTCATAACAAAGAGTCATGGCAACACGTGATGGCTAGGCTTGATGGTAAAGCTTGAAGGCAAAGCTTGAAGGCAAGGATTAACATTCGCCTGGCCACTGGCCACGAATCTATAAATCGCTCATACGATCATCCTGATCCGGACTGGCCACTTAAATAATCAGTTCAGCGTGAATATCTTTAGGCCTGAGGCCTGAAATATTGCCAAAAACTCTAACGACAATAGACGGTTATGGCTATATAGCGGGCATAAACGTCCACTGATTGCCCGCTCTGACAAGGTATTTTTACGACACGATAAGTAGTCATGCGCGTTTTAAACGCGATGGTAGTTTGACGTGAGAGTATTTTCGATAATAATGAGTGGCCCACGTGACTTAATTTCAGCCATGCCGGTTGATATGAATGTCACACCATGAATACGAATGCGGCCCGTGCAAAAGTATTCACATTTCCGTGTAGGGATTCGAAACGCAAAACGGGTTTATTCAAGAGGACCGAACTACAATGGCAGTAACCGCAGCAACCGACCTGAAGCGATTGGTGAGCAAACTACAAAGCGAACGCGAAACGCTGGTGCGTCAAATCGAAGAAATCGATGCGACTTTCACCGAACTGGGCATCACCGCCAGTGCACCCAAGCGTCGCGGTCGCAAGCCCGGCACCAAAGTCGCCGCCAAAGCTGGCGCCAAAACCGGTGCCAAGCGTGGCCCGAAACCCGGTAAAAAACGTGGCCGTAAAAAACGCGGATCGTTCGCCGTCAGCGGTGAGGATTCCGTGTTGAATTTCATCAAGTCCGCCAAGAACCCCACCACCGCCCAGGTCAACGAGCACTGGACCAAAGAAGGCCGTGGCGGCAAAGCTGACAATACCATTTCCAAACTGGTCAAAGCCAACAAACTCAAGCGCACCAATATCAAAGGCGAGCGCGGCAGCAAATACAAAGTGGCCTGATCGCCACACACCACACACGCAGATCGGGTTGAAAAATCCGGTCTGCGCTTTTTTTTAGCCCTTCTATAATAGATTCACCGCCTAAACCGTATTCAACCACGGTTGGATGCGCGAGGCGTTGTCGATGCGGCTGATATTTCATCTTCTGATCTTCATTTATTTATTCGAGAGAAACTGTGTATGCCAAAATCCAAAACGATGAACGTGGCGTTGATCGGTTCCAAATTCATGGGCCGAACACATTCGAATGCATACCTGAATGTGAGCAAATTTTTTGATTTGCCGATTGATCCGGTGATGCACACGATCGCAGCGCGAGACGGCAAGGACCTGGCAAAATTCGCGCCGCGCTGGGGTTGGCTCAACCACACCACCAACTGGAAAGAAGCGGTCAACAATCCGGAAATCGGCCTGGTCGATGTGGGCACGCCCAACCATGTGCATGCGGAACAATCGATCGCTGCTTTGGAAGCGGGCAAGCATGTGGCCTGCGAAAAACCATTGGCGGGCACCCTGGATGATGCGCGTCAAATGGTTCAGGCTGCGAAAAAAGCCAAGAAAAGCAAAACGTTCGTCTGGTACAACTATCGACGCTGCCCCGCGGTGGCGCTGGCTCATCAATTGGTCAAGGCTGGCAAACTCGGCCGCATTTTCCACGTGCGCGCAGCCTACCTGCAAGACTGGGGCGGGCCTGATACGCCGTTGCTGTGGCGATTCCAGGGCAAGTTGGCGGGATCAGGGGCGCATGGTGATTTGAACGCCCACATCATCGACATGGTGCGATTCGTTACAGGCGAAGAAATCACCGAAGTCGTCGGCGCGATTGAAGAAACGTTTATCAAACAACGCGAAATCATCGAGTCGGCAGGTGGCGAAATTTCCGGCAAAGGTGCTGGCAAAAAGAAAGCCAAAAAGAAAATGGGCAAGAGCACCGTCGATGATGCGGTGATGTTCCTGGCTCGTCTGGCAGGTGGCGCTGCCTGTTCATTCGAAGCCACGCGATTGGCCACCGGTAATAAAAATGCCAACGGGTTCGAAATCAACGGCGAGAAGGGATCGCTGAAATTTAATTTCGAACGCATGAACGAATTGGAATATTACGATGCCACCCTCGAAGGACGCGTGCAGGGTTGGTCCACGATCAACGTGACACGCGGCGGCGACGGCCACCCCTATGCTGGCAACTGGTGGCCTGACTCGCACATCATCGGCTACGAACACGGATTCGTGAATCAAGCTGCAGACATGTTCAGCATAATCGGCGGCAAAAAACCCGTGGTGCCTATGCCTGACTTTGCCGATGCGTACGAAACGCAAAAAGTCCTGCACGCAGTCATCGAATCCGCACGACAACACTGCCCCATCAAAATCCGCTCCATCAAATAACTCCCCCCCCCACTTTTCTTTCGTTTGATGAAGTAGGTGGTAAAATTGAGATGTAAAATTTGGTGGTAATTCAGGAGAAGGCTTGCAAGAACGGTTAAAGCAAGCCGGTGAAAACGTGGGGGGGGGGGGGGGAAGGTTTGTTGGGTATGCAAAAGAAGTGGATCGTATGGATTTTACTGGGGGTGTCGATGGCGTTTAACCTGATCCTGATCGGGGGCGTCTTTCGATACTTGTCACCGCGAGGCGGCATGGCTTTTTTGTTCGGCCGTGCTCAAGTGATGGAAAATTTTTACGCGCCGAATCGTCCACGTGCTGAATCGCTGGCGCTGTTGGCCAGTCTGCCCAAAGTTGAACATGGCATCGTCTTCATTGGCGATGATGCCATTGCCAATGGCCCCTGGGACGAATTATTTCCCGAGGCCCGAATCGCTCGACGTGGGCTGTCGGGTGAAACCAGTCACGGCGTGGTGCAACGAATTGGCGAGATACTCCCGCAAAAGCCCAGCGCGATTTTTATCATGGTTGGGTTCAACGATATTTTGCGCGATGTGCATCCGAACACCATTGGCTCCAACTTTCGCCGAATGTTCGATGCGATCGATCAGCAAAGTCCATCGACGCGCGTGTACGTGATGAGCATCCTGCCCTACGCTGGGGCTATACGTCCGTCAGAGGCGTTACGGCGTCAGCTCATCATTGATACCAATTCGAAACTTGCGGATATCTCCGCCGAACGTGGTGCGACGTACATTGATCTGTACTCAGCTTTCGCCAACGAAAAGGATCAGCTCAAGCCTGACCTGGCGGCAAGCTGGCGTTTGCTCGGTGCCGAGGGCTATCAACGATGGCACGACATGATCGACGAGCACGTCCAAAAAAATATCGTGCCCGTCCCAGCCAGCCCAAGCCGTGATCACGACGGTGATTCGTAATTCATAATTCGTGACTCGTGACTCGTGATTCTTGATTCTTGATTCTTGATTCTTGATTCTGGAGCAACCGGCTTCAATATTCTCCACGATCAGCCGGACTGGCCGCTTAAGCGGCAAGTGCAGAGCACCAAAATCGTGGCGATTAATCACGCCAGTGGCACTATCTAATTTGATTAAGCCAAAGCGGCATGCCCTTCGCCATAAGCAGTGCAGGGTTGGGGGATGGGCGTGGAGGTGGATGTGGTAGTGAAACGCGTGCGCGGGGAAAAGCACGGAGTGAAAAGCGCGAGGAAAAGCGTGGGGAAAAACGTGAGGGGGGTGGG
>JAUHYI010000034.1 GCA_030426385.1 Phycisphaerae bacterium | reverse complement strand
TAGTGATCCATACTGCACTGGGCGTACATTATGCGATCACAATCTTATTCACGTTGGCCTTGTCATTTGTGATTAAGTTTTTTGTGCAGCGCAATATCATTTTTCGAAAAAAACAAACCGCGGCGTAATGCGATCCATGGAGTTTTCAGGCGTTTGTTGATTGCCTGTTGCGGTTTGTTATCGTTTGTTATGGCATGGAAGTCATGGCGGTTTCAACCCATGCATATAGCACCATGATCAGGGTTACTCGAAAAAGCAACACACGGCCCACACTGGCCGTTAGCATCTTGGCAATAAAATAGGCGGCTGCCAGAACAAAAGGCGCCGTGTATTGTGCTCGCGGATTGACCAGCAATACACCGACAACAGCCATGGCGATCATCACCAGCCACATCATGTGAAACGATGTTCGTAGGCCTGCGTTTTTAGCCATGCCAATCAATGAAGCGGCAAGGCAACCCAGAATCGTAGGCCCGTACCAGAAGGGCAGGGATTTAATGAAGTGTGGAATAGAACTTGTGCTGGTGTATAGCCGCGTGTTACCGGCGAGAGAGTCAGGGACCGGCAAATGTAAAGATTTGAAAATTTTTGAGGCATAGTTTGATGCGTGGTAATTCAGCATCGGCGTGTCGTGAAAGGCCAGGTAGTAAAGTACGATGGCGAGTATCGTGCATGCTAGGGTGTATAGGATCGCTCGGCAATATCGGGTGTCGCGCACAATGATCAGGCCCAGGATTCCTGTGCCAATGATCGCGATCGTGGGTACGATCATGCTGAACTTCGAGAAGAAGGCCAGGATGAAACACAGAAAGCCAACCAGTAAAGTCCATTTCTCAGTGTGCCATGACTCGGCAAAAAACAGGCGATAAACACAGATCAAAAATCCGCTGAATCCGATGAATGTTAATAGCTCGTTACCAAAGCGGATGAACGTGTAGTTTCGCAAATAGGTAAAATTGAGAATTAAAGCAAACAACAATGTCCACATTAACCAGTCGGCTTTATAAACCATGCCCATCCAGACGGCTAGTCCGATTGTAATTAACAACGGAATCAACACCAGCATGCGGTAAAAAAACAAGCTGTGGCCGTTGTGGTTGCCTTTATTGTCACCTATGGATGAAAATAACCAATAATGCATGGGTGGGTGCAGGATGGATGACTCATACATTTCCTGTTTGCCCAGGCTATCGTCGGTCGTCGCCGACTCGGCGCGGAGATATTCGTCGGTGTCGTGTTGTCGAAGGTATTCGACGGTTTGATAATCGCGCGTTTCGTCAGTGTAGCTGCTGTAGCCCAGCTTGCCCGTTATAGCGACGCAGCATGTGGCCATGACCAGTAGTAGCAGGGTGATCGCACGGGTAGATTTTTTGTGTGACAAGTTGAGATAGAGTTTCTCGATGGAAGGGAGAAAACCAATCAAACTTGAAAGAACCAAAAATAGAAACACCGAGAGCACCGCGTTGGTCGTCGACTCGACGATGCCAGGATTGCCTTTGAATAGATTGATGCCGCAGTATTCGAGTAGGGTGGTGTAACGAATCGCGAGAAAAATAGTTAAAGCGATGATGACGCCAGTGAGTAGCTTGGCATTGGCCGGTAATTTTTTTTCGTGATGCGGAGTGGGATTGGGCATGGTTTTCGTTTTTGTTTTTATACCCGTGGCAACTTCAAAAAATTGCCAGGATGAAAAGCGATCGAATACTCACTAGGCCATGCCAAAAGATTGGTTTTAAATGGGGGGGTTACTTTGTCCCGCACTGCGCTTCGTGTCGCAGCATGTGGTCTGCGAGGACGATGGCCATCATGGCTTCGGCCATGGGGATAAAACGGGGCAACAAACACGGGTCATGTCGGCCCATTGTGGCGATGGTCGTGGGATAGCCATCGCGATCGACGGTGGGTTTTTCCTGGGGGATGCTACTGGTCGGCTTGACCGCACAACGCATGATGATGGGCATGCCGGAACTGATGCCGCCGAGCATTCCGCCGTGGCGGTTGGGGTCGGTGGCGATGTTAGCGCTTCCTGTTTTGACTTCTGATTGGGAGGCGGGAACGAATGTGTCGTTGTTGGTCGAACCGCGAGCGGTGACGACACCAAAGCCTGCACCGTATTCCACACCCATCACTGCGGGCAGGCTGAACATTGCCTTGCCCAGGTCGGCTTTCAATTTATCGAACACGGGTTCGCCCCAGCCAGGCGGGACATGGCTCGCGACAATTTCACCGGCTCCGCCGATCGAATCTCTTTCGCGGCGCATCTGTTCGATCAAGGCGATCATTTTTTCAGCCATCGCCGGATCGGGGCAGCGCACAATGTTGGATTCCACCTGTTCGAGCGTGACCAATTCGGGGGCCGTGATGTCAGCGACCAACTCGCCAACCTGTTTGACGTAGCCAACGATGTTGATGCCGTGGCGCTCGTGTAATAATTTTTTAGCGATCGCACCTGCGGCGACGCGCACGGTAGTTTCGCGGGCGCTGGATCGACCGCCGCCGCGATAGTCACGGAAACCATACTTGGCATCGAACGTGTAATCGGCGTGGCCGGGGCGATACTTGTCTTTGATATCCGAATAGTCGCGTGATCGCTGATCCTGATTGCGGATCAGGATGGCAATGGATGTGCCAGTGGTTTTGCCTTCGAATACGCCGGACAGAATTTCCGGATCGTCGGCTTCCTGGCGTTGGGTGGTAACTTTTGATTGGCCGGGTCGTCGCCGGGCCAGATCGGGTTTGAGGTCATCGACCGACAGCGCCAAACCAGGCGGTACACCATCGACAATACATACATTGCCGGGCCCGTGACTTTCGCCAGCAGTCGTTACGCGGAAGAGTTGGCCGAATGTGTTACCAGGCATGAGAATCAGGTATGAACGAGGTGGACGGGAAGGAAGGAAAATGTGCGGGAAGGAAAAAGGCGAGAAAGACAGCGAATTTATTGGGAAAAAGCGGGTTGGGGAGCCTTGGCCAAGCGGTCGGCGGTCAGTTGGGTTTTGAGCACCAACAGCGCCGCTTCCAATTGTGGATCCAGCGAATCCGACAAGATGGTACTCACATCCAACGGCCTGCCTTTTTCATCAATCTTAGGCTCATCAGGATTCAAATCTTCTTCGACACGCAGCACGTCAGCTTCATTGCGGAACTTGATCAGGTCCACCACCTGTTGATCAGTGACGCGCACTTCCAGATCGGGATCGATGCCCCATTGGATGGCGTCGGGTGTGCGATGGATGATGCGTCCGTTGGGCAGTTGGTAGTACTGCGTGGTGAGTTTGAGGTAAGCGGCTTGCCCATTGATCGGTATCAGATCCTGCACGGATCCTTTGCCAAAACTGCGTGTGCCGATGATGACCGCTCGGCTGTAATCCTGTAACGCACCGGAGACAATTTCCGACGCACTGGCCGACCCCTGGTTGATCAACACGACGACCGGGAACGGCCGATACGTTCGCAGGGCGCGAGCCCGTGCGGTGGTGCGTTGTCCGGATGGCCCGACGGTCGACACGATGCGTCCCGATGAAATAAATCGGTTGACCACTTCGATGGCCGATTTGAGCAATCCGCCTGGATTGAAACGCAGGTCAAGGATCAGCCCGTTGAGGCCTTGATCTTTTTCCATTTGTTCGACAGCCTGGTCGAGTGCTTCAGCGGTGTTCGGGACGAATTGCGACATGCGCACGTAGCCGATCTGGTTGGCCGGATCGATGTAGTAATCCCAGCCGCCGCCGATGCGATGGCGCCAACCGAAAATCGATTTGATTTCGATCTCGTCGCGTTCGATGGGATAGTTGATCAGTTCCGCTTCGCCACCACGTTCGATGCCCAGATTCACCACGGTGCCTTTGGGGCCGGTGATTTCGCGGACAGCCTGTTCGAGCGTCCACGAATCGGTAGGGCGGCCATCGACTGTCGCGATGATGTCCTGGGGTTTGATGCCAGCACGCGCGGCGGGGGTGTCTTCCAGTGGACTGACGACGATCAGGCGATCTTTGCGGCGGGAAATCTGAATGCCTACGCCGTAAAATTTGCCTTGCGTGTTGCGGGCAAAACTTTCCTTATCGTGGGGCCAGATCATTGCCGTGAAATCGTCGAGTGTTCCCAATGCGCCGTCGGTCATTTCATACACGAGCACCGGCTCGGGCAATTCCATGGTGCTGTTGTTGAGTTGCGCGACCAGCGTGATCACGCGAATGGCTTCGAGCAATTCCACTTTTTCCGTGGCCTTGTTCAGATCATCCTTGATCGCTTGCAACGTTTCACGAAATTCTGCCACGCGGGCAGGTTGGTTGAATGCGGGAAATGTTTCCGCCAGGTCGGCGTTATTGCTCATCACCAGTAACGCATCAACCGAACCCAGTAGCAACGGCTTGTAACCCGCGCTGGCGACATGTTTGCCGCGAGCATATTTGATGGCCTGCACCAACATGGACATGTCGATATTGGCCAGCTTGTCCTGCCATGTTTCTTCGCCGAGCACCAACGGCTTGGGCTCATTGCCGCCATCTTCCAGTTCGTTCAGGCGTTTGAGTTCGTCTTCATCGAGCAGGTTCTTGGCTTTGGCTTCTTCACGCTGGGCAATCCGACGCAGCTCTCGCACGTCGTGCAATTTCCCCAAACGGCCGGGGGCATACAGACGCAGCAATCGCACGTGTCGCTCTGAATCTTTTAATGGATCGGAATAGGGCGAATGCTCTTCGAACAACAGATCGAGCATGCGGTAGTACGCCATCGCATCGATCCATCGGCCTTCGTCTGCGGCTTTTTTGGCGGCCTGTTCCGTTTTGGAAACGATCGCACGCACTGGTTCACGATCCAACACATCCGTTGGTGTTTTCGCAAGGCCATGGGCATCGATCGCGTGACGCAGGGCGCTTTCCAGATGATCGACTTCTGCATACGCCTTCATGCGATCCAGATGGGTTTGCAGTTGGGTTTCCTGTTCGGCTAATCGGTCGGCCTTGTGTGCCAGGTGTCGTTGCAATTCTTCGATCAGGCCAGGCGCTGGAGCAAACGCACCGAGGTCCTGCGAATCACGCAACGTATTGAGGACCTGATCGAATTGGCCGTCTTCAGCCAGTCGTTGCAATTCGACGGATGCGACAGATTTGCCTTGGGTGTTCTTGCTTTTGGTCAGAACGACATCGGCATCAAACGAATCGGCGTCGTCCATCTGGGCCTGCACCGTGGCTGGCATCGCGAACAACAACAGCGACAGCGCTAAAACAACGGCTGCTCGCAGTGATGTCAGCGGATCAGGCCCGCGCCCCCCGCGCCCTTGCCCATGCTCCTGCATCTGATGTGATTGGAGGTTGGCTTGTTCACGCCTGACTTCATGCCTGTGCATCATGTTGGATCAATCCTATATACCCCGCGAACCCAGGTGTCCTGCGTGACAGTTTGTCACACGGCATTGCCAGCCTGACTGACGATCGTATTACGAGGCCTGCTGGTTCGAAGTCAGCCTGAATCGTAATTTTATGCACCAATAGTGTACGCCATCCCCCCGGCGAATTCAGGCCAAACACAAGTCTCGCATGCACTCACACACCTCGGCCACCTAGGCCACCTCGGGCCACCCAGGCATTTCCTCCCCTGCACGCAGCAAGGTCGAAGCGTGCGGGGGAACTGTGGGGTGGGGCGAGTGGGGGGCGTAGGGGGCGTGGGGGGTTAGGCTGATTCTTTTTGGGCCACGCGTAGGTTTGCCAGTTCGGTGGGATTGTCCACCGCGTCAGCGTCGATGACATACTTGTTGTGCTCACCCACCTGGTCGGGCAGGTCGTACATCAGGTTGAGCATCAACTCTTCCATCACGCTACGCAGGGCACGGGCACCGGTCTGACGTGACATGGCTTTGCGAGCCAGTTTCGCCAAAGCGCCGGGCGTGAATTCCAATTCGGCATTTTCCATGCCGAAGAAATGCTGATATTGGCGGATCATCGCGTTCTTGGGTTCGGTCAGAATCTGCACCATGGCTTCCTCGGTCAGCGGGGCCAACGAGGTGATAATGGGCAGACGGCCGATCAATTCCGGGATCATGCCATATGACGACAAATCTTCCGGCGTCACCCGACTGAGCAGGTAACCCTTGTCTTCCAGGAAATCATCATGTGAATCTTCGCTGGCAAAACCGATGGACTTGTGGCCAATTCGCCGTGCCACCACGTCGTCGAGTCCGACGAAGGTGCCCGCACAGACGAACAGAATGTTGGAGGTGTCGAGCTGGATGTATTGCTGCTCGGGATGCTTGCGTCCACCTTGTGGGGGAACGTTGGCCACGGTGCCTTCGAGCATTTTCAGCAGGGCCTGTTGCACGCCTTCGCCGGACACGTCACGGGTGATGCTGACGTTCTGGCTAGTCTTGCCGATCTTGTCGATTTCGTCGATGTAGATGATGCCACGCTGGGCGGCTTCCAGATCGTAGTCCGCCGCCTGGAGCAATTTAAGCAGCAGGTTTTCGACATCTTCGCCAACGTAGCCAGCTTCGGTCAATGTCGTGGCATCGCCGATGGCAAACGGGACATTGAGCGTTCGGGCCAGCGTTCGGGCCAGCAATGTTTTGCCGCTACCGGTAGGGCCGATCAGCAACACGTTGGACTTATCAATTTCGACCGGCGAATCTTTGTCTTCGGTGGCGGTCAGTCGTTTGTAATGCGTATGCACGCATACCGACAGCGATCGCTTGGCAGTGTCCTGGCCGATCACGTATTGATCGAGGAATTCCTTGATCTGGCGTGGCGTGGGGATCGTGCCAAACAACGGCCGGCCGCTGGTGACGCGTCGGCGTTCTTGTTTGAAAATATTCTGGCACAGGTCAACGCAGTTGGCGCAGATGTATACGTCGTTGGGGCCTTCAACCATCGGGCCGACTTCTCGGCTGGTCTTGCCACAAAACGAGCAGGTCGTGACGCGTCGGCCTTTGAAGCCGCCACCGCCGCCGCCGGGCCCGTCACCACCACTGCCTGTGACGTCGCTTGATCCGTCGATGCCTTCTGGACCTGTGCGACCTTTTCCGGTTCGTCCGTTTGCCATAATGAAAATCTCTACCCGGATGGATGAACTTTGATGCGAATTCTAAAAACCACAAGCCGTTAACTGCTCGCAAAAGCAAATCACAACGTGTGAACGTCTCTAACGATGATCGACGATTCGATGGGCCGCCTTGACTGGTTCACCAGCTTCATGGCGGCATTGATTGATCGGTTCCACCGATTCGTTTTTTCGATCTGGCCGATTACTCTCATTCTACCCGACAAAATGCGAGAAACGCGGTGTTGTTATTGGAATTTTCACCCCAAAACCGCATTAATAGGCCAACATTGAAGTGTAAAGCCATTGCCCAGCAATCTCAACGTCCAACCGCAGGTTATTGTTTTTCTTTTTACGAAAAAATTTGCCGCGAGGTTACGGGACCTGATTCCTCTGGCTCAACCCCATATCGGGCATACCGACAACAGCCCGTATAACCCGTTTATTCGGGCGAATCAGACTGTGGCCACCCGCCCAATTCTCGGGATGGTGTCGTCATCCTGAACGCCATTCCTATGGCCTGTCATCATCGCTGGCATTGTTGCTGTCATCACCGTCACCGTCACCATCGCCAGTGCCATCGTCATCGCGATCAATGAATTCGTCGAATTCACCTGCCTGGGTATCGCTGGTCGGTGTTGTCTCCGGATTGGCCGCTCGATGACGGGCTAGCATCGATGCCCGGGCCCGCTCGAATTCCGCGTCGGTCAATTGGCCGTCCGCGTGCAATTGGCGCAGATCCGACATGGTAAAGGCCATCGACATTGATGAGCTCGAGTCATCCTCGCCACCATTGGCCAACATCTTGCGAGCCAGCAACAGTAACCCGAACGCGACCACGATCACCACCAGCAACACCAGCACCCAAACCACCACGGTGCCTGAAGCGCCGTTGGATGATGTCTGCGCTAATTGTTGGGCGACTAACCCCATAAGCAACAACTCCCCCCCCCACATACCCCCCCCCCACACACCACACCCCACACACATTTTCCCCTCGCATCGCCTCCTTCGCAACACAATGCCAATCCCGACAATGGCCTCTTACACAATAGGCTCAACATTAGCCCCCGGCGGATTTGCCGGGGGCTAATTCATTTGGGCAGGCGGGCAGGGCAGCCAGCAGGTGCTTGACGCATTACGCGTCATCACTGCCTTTGTCTTCGGCTTCGGCTTCGGCTTCGGCCTTCGCTTTGGTGGACTTTTTCGTGGTCTTCTTTTTGGTCGTTTTTTTCTTGCTGTCGCTGGCTTCAGCGTTATCGCCAGCTTTCACTTCGGTTTCGGTGATTTCCGCTTTTTCCAGGATTTTGTCCAGCGTTTTCTGCTCACGCACCTGCAGGTACAGGTAATCGAGTTGGCCGTTGCGCAACATTTCCTGACGCAGTTTCTCGGGACGTCGGCCTTGTTGCATGGCCATCATGGCGATTTGGCCGTTCAACTCGTTTTCGGCCACTTCGATTTCCAATTGCTTGGCGGCTTTTTCCAGAATGAAAAACAGCTTCAATTCACGGGCGGCCTGCTCTTCGCTTTCCGATCGCATTTCAGCCAGTCGTGCTTCGACGTCTTGCTCGGAGGCACCCTGGTAGTTCATCTCCATGGCTCGCCGACGCAGCAATCGATCCGTCTGACGGCCACTGATGCCCTCAGGCAATGCCATCTCAACGCTGTCGAGCAGATGGGTTTCAACCTGTTCACGCAGGGCTGTTTGCTGATCGCGTTGGCTACGGCTTTCCAATGATTCCTTGATCCGCTCACGCAGTTTTTCTTCGGACTCTTCGCCAGACTGTTCGAGCAGGGCGGACATTTCGGCAGGCTCCACGCGTTGCACTTGCTTGATCGCAATTTTCAATGTGATTGGGGCGCCTTTGATTTTTTCGTTTTCATGGCTTTCTGGGCCGGTCATCGAAATGACCAGTTCTTCGCCGATTTTCTTGCCCGCAGCCAGCTTGCCCAGGTCGTTGACCAGAATGCCTGCCACGTGACCCTTGTACTCTCGGCTCTCGCCGCCGATCAACATGTACGCGTCATGATGATGACCCAGCACTTCCGCATCATCGCCAGCGTTTTCACCAGCCAGGATATGCGTGTCGGTCAACACATAATCGTCTTCTTTGATCTCCGCGTCGGGCACTTCGGTCATCTTGCCGAAACGCTCACGCAACGAATCCAATTCCTTATCCACCGCAGCGTCGTCAATCGTGGCCACTGGCTTGTTTGCTTTGATTCCTTCCAGTGAAGGCATTTCAAAGTCCGGCGAAACTTCGACCTCAACCTCAAACTTCAACGGCCCCGACTCAGGCAATTCGATGTTCTCCGCATCCTTCACATCAGGCTCGCCGAGTACTTCCAGCGATTCTTTTTCGATCGCTTCGGTGTAGGACTCGCTGATCAGTTGGCCCTTGGCATCGTCACGCACCGACGTACCAAATCGCTTGTGCAGCAATCGTTTTGGTGCTCGTCCCTTACGGAAGCCTGGCAGCACTGCATCGTTTTGCAATGAATCAAATCCGTTCTGGATTTTGGCTTCGATGCGTTCGGTTGGAATTTCAATGGTCAGCGTTTTACGCGCTGGCCCAGAGTCCGCGACCGTAATGGTCAACGCGGGTAATTCAGTTTCAGTCACAGTGTCAGTGGCAGAATCGGCCATGGTTAATCTTCCTAATTTATTCGGTGAGTCGGTTAGTGTTTTAAATGACGTAAGGTCATGCCTGATGGTAAAAACGCGCTACAACAAAAACGCATCGTCGTACAAGCATGTAGGGGAAACGTGGGGGTGTGGGGGGGGGGAGGGCATGGTGGATTTTGGGGTACTTCATTCCGTTGACCTATGCCAGAGCCACCCATGCAGCGACTCCGATACCTCAACGGGAACCGCGCAGTATACCGTTCTGACGCTTGGCGTCAAAACGTGGTGGCGCTTTGATGGTGATTATCCTGGTGCCACAACGCGACGGGATGAGGTGTTGGTGCCCGCGGTGCGGTTTATTGCGGATTCATTTTGGGTGTATCGTGACAACCCACGATATCCGACACGGGACGCTGGCGCGTCGCCCGCTAAACGGGGGAGGGGCTGGAAATAGCCGGATGCCTAAAATGAACGCGATTACCGCCGAATGATCACGGGCTGGTTCTCGACGTAGTGCAGTTCCAGATAGCGGGCCACGTAGTCGATGATGCTGGTCGTCTCCGGGATGTCTGCGTTGCCGGTCTGGCCCATAGGTTCAAACCGCATACCTTTAAATCGACGAACAGCTTCGTCCAAGGGCAGGCCGTATTGCAATGCGAGGCTGAACGCTCGGCAATAGCCCTGGACCAGTCCGCTGAGGGTGGAGCCTTCTTTGGACATTTTGATAAAAATTTCGCCCGGCCGATCGTCGTCAAATAGCCCGATCGTCAGGTAACCTTCGTGGCCCATGATCTGGAATTTGTGGGTGACAGAGTGACGGGTGGCTGGCAGACTCAGGCGTTCAGTGACCATATTCATAAGCTCTTGATAAACTCGTGGGCGATTAGATTACAGGAAATAGCGAGATCGCAACCGTTGGGTTATCGGCCAATCGGGCCGGCGTCCTGCAAAGTTCGCCAGTGCCGTTGATTTCTCCCGTAAACTACCCGCATGAATCGCGTTCCTTCCAAGTCTTCACCCAAGTCTTCCAGCAAGTCTGCCCCCCGGTCTTCTCGCGCGTCACCCACCACGGACCGCCGCGTCACGAAATTGCTGGCATGGTATGACGCCAACCGTCGAGACTTGCCTTGGCGCGTCAACGGCCAGCCCACGCATCCGCAGCCGTACCACGTGCTCGTCAGCGAGGCCATGCTGCAACAGACGCAGGTCGCCACGGTCATCGCGTATTTCGAACGGTTCATTGAAGCGTTTCCTACTTTGCAAGCCTTGGCCGATGCCGATGAACAGACCGTCTTACGCCAGTGGCAAGGCCTGGGCTATTACCGCCGTGCCCGGAACCTGCACGCGGCAGCCCGCATGATTGTCGAGCGATTCGATGGGCAAATCCCCGACGATGTGGCGACATTGCGAGAACTGCCCGGCGTCGGTCGGTACACCGCCGGGGCAATCGCATCCATTGCGTTCGGCAAGTCCGAGCCACTGGTCGATGGCAACGTCGCTCGGGTCCTGGCGCGGTGGGATGCCTACGATCAACCCGTCGATGCGACAGCGGGGCAGAAACATATCTGGGCGATGGCTGAAAAAATAGTCCCGCCGAATCGCCCCGGTGATTTCAATCAGGCCTTGATGGAATTGGGCGCCACCCTGTGCCTGGCCAAATCGCCGCAGTGCTTGATGTGTCCCATGGCCACGGGCGATGATTGTGCGGCGCTCAAACACGATGATCCGCAGCGGTTTCCCGTCACCCAGCCAAGACGCGATCCCAAATCCGTCACCCATCACATCGTGGCAGTCAACCGGCGCGGCAAATGGCTGTTCACCCAGCGGCCCGCAGTCGGCCTGTGGTCCAACATGTGGCAAATGCCCACCACGGAAGATTTGCCCGTGAAAACGGATGACGCCCAACTGGCCGATTGGCTCTTGCGGCAGCACGGCCTGCGCGCCTCGCAAATCACCCCACGTCAAACCTTCCGCCATCAAACCACTCATCGCACGATCACGTTCAACCTGTGGCATGTCGAGGCGGTCACCGGCCGTCTGCGCAGCACCACGAGCACGCAGTGGCGCAAACTCGACGATCTCGATGATTTGCCGTTGGCCAACCCGCAGCGGCGCGTGGTGGAAATACTTAGTACGTGACGTGTGTGCCCAGCAAGGCCAAACGTGGTGTTATACCCATCCCATTAAAAACTCGCGCGGCCTCAAATTTTCCTTCACGCAAACTCCCGGTATTCACCGGGAGCTAATAAAATCTACGCGCGAGTATTTAACGTAATCCGTGATAGAACGCACGCGTCGCACTAGCTGAAATATTTTTGCAAAAACGCATTGACGCGCCGCGGCCCGAGAATGCCGATGGGTTTGTCGTCAGCATCCAACACCGCCAGGTGACGAAAGCTGCCGATGGCCATCATGTTCAACGCTTTGGCGGGTGGGTCGCTGTCATAAATCACCACGGGATTATGTGTCATCACCACGCTCACCGGCAATTTGCGGGTCGCTTCAAAATGGCCGGCAATTTTGTTGAGCACATCACGCTCGGAAAAGATGCCGACCAGTTTGTTTTCACTGTCAATCACCAGCACGCAGCCAAAATCATCCTCGCGCATCCGTTTGATGGCATTTTCAATGCTGTCGGTCGGCGCTACCACCAGCGGTGGCCACGCATCCATATCCGCGATTGTTAATTCAGCCAGATCCTGTTCCAGATCGTCATCGAATTGCGGCGGACTGTAATCGCTCAAGGGATCCTGGAAATCGCCCGGCTGTACCCCGCGACGTTTGCGGCGCGGACTGCTGCTGCCTTGAAAATCGTTATAGATCGTTTTACGAATGGGCATATTTACGCTCCCTCACGTTGGTCGAAAAATAATTTGCCTTGCATCATCTGTACCTTCACCACGCGCGGGAAATGTTCCGTCACATATTCCAACACACCCTTGGCTCCGGTCAGCGCCACCGCTTTGCCTGCATCATCGACCACGCACACGAAACGCGAATCGCGGTCGCGCATGATGTCGATCAACTTCTGCACGGGTTCATTCTGATTCACAATCGACTGGCAAGGTGTCATGTGTTTTTCCAAGGGGTCATCGAGCGTCTTGGGTTGATCAATTATTTTCATCAGATGACGTTCGGTAAATTTGCCGATCGGCTTACCTGCATCATCGATCACAACCACGCAACCAAGTCGTGATAATTTCATCGTATCGACCGCAGTCGCCACCGTTTGGTCAGGGCGACATGGAATCAACTCGCGCAATTCCATTTCGATCACCGGATCGGTCAAAATATGTTCATGTAAACCCATAGCATAGGACTCCTATGCGAGCATTCTACTATAAAACGCCAGCATTCAGAACACGCCACACCCCGCATTGAAATCAATCAACCGGTATTCCACAATCCCTTCGGTCAAACCGTGCAATTCAAAAAAATACTGTGGGGCTCGATTGCCAATCAGCACCAATCATGCAGGAGTCGAGCGGACAGTAGGGGATAGCTGGCGGTGAGTTGGAGCGTGAGTGGTTCAGTGTGTTGTGTGTGGGGGGGGGGAGGGGAGGATTTTGGGAGGTAAGCGAGGAGGGCGAAAAGTGGGGCGTGCAGTGGAGTGGAGTGGGGTGGAGTGGAGTGGGGTGGGGGGGTTAGGCGCCGAGGCGGCGGCGGATTAAATCCGCGCGAGCCTCACGGCGTGCTGCAGGTTCTGGTTCGCAGCCGGTAATGCGTTGCAAGTGGGCTGGCTGGGTCATTAAAAACAGTTCGTTGATCGTGCGAATGCCGACGTTATCAATACGGCCCAGGTTGACGCCCAACCGTAATTGCGACAGTAGTCCCAGCACTTCCTCGGTCGTGATCATCCGGGCGTGGGTGAGGATGGCCCATGCTCGCTGGATGCGATCGTCGAGGGCCGCAGGGCGTTGGCGAACCAAGGCGTGCCTTGCCTGTTGTTCGTAGCTGATGATCTGGGGCACGATGGAGCTTTCAAAATCCGCCAGGATTTCGCGTTCATTTCGGCCAAGCGTGGTCTGATTCGAGACCTGATAGAGATCCCCGAGGGCTTCGGAACCTTCGCCGAATAATCCGCGTACCGCCAGATGCATATCGCGTGCAGCTCGGCGAACTTTTTCGATTTCGCCGGTGAGTTTCAGGGCAGGCAGATGCAACATGACCGACACGCGGATGCCTGTGCCCACATTGGTCGGACACGCGGTTAGATATCCCCAGCGATTGGAATAGGCGAAATCCATCGACGACTCGAGCACGTCATCGATGTGATCGATTTGCGAAAACGCTTCGGCCAGTTGCATGCCGGTGCGCATGACCTGAACGCGCAGGTGGTCTTCTTCGTTGACCATGATCGCGAACGTTTCGCCTGAGCCGACTGCTACCGCTCGCGGGGCCTGGCCTTCTATCTGAGTATCGCCTTTGGCAAACTGTCGACTGATCAGATGCCGTTCGACGAGCAATTGCCGATCCTCATCGGTTCCCGCCGCCACATCGACCCATAGCACGTCATCGCCCAATCGCCCGTTGGTTAGTTGTTCGTGGCAACGGTTGAGAATTTCAAAACGTTGGCGACGATTGGCCGCATTGACAAACGGATAGCTCGCCAGATTTCGCGCCAGTCGTATTCGACTGGAAATCACGATATCGCTGTGGGGCCCATTGCCGCGTAGCCATTCGCCTGCTGAATTGGTCAGTTGATGTATTGACACGATTGCCGTTCTGTATAAAACGCTGAACTGAAATTATTGAAATTGACTGTCTGGTTGACTGCTTGATTGTCGAACTCGTGATCGATTGGGTTTTAGTTATTGTTTTCCACTTTGTGAATCTCATCACGCAAACGCGCGGCTAATTCGTAATCCTCAACCGTCACCGCTTCGCCTAATCGCTTACGCAGGTGCATCAACTGTTGCTGACGCTGCTCACTCATGCCCGCACGGCGTGGCGCTTTGCCCACGTGATGCGTGGCTCCCTCGTGTGCCCGCTCCAGCAACGACGACAGTTGCGTTTCAAATGCCGCATAACACCCCGGACACCCCAGCAGGCTCTGCTCGCGAAATTGCTTGTAGCTGGTGTTGCAATGCTCGCACACGGGTTCCTTGGCTGGTTTGGTGGCATTGCCGCTGTGAATCTTGACCAGGCTGTCGAGCAATTCATTGATCGGCTGTTGCGTGGCCTTAAGCGTCAGGCCCTGCTCGGCGGCGTGTAAATCGCAAAGGTGCTTCTCGATTTTTTGCCCTTTGATAATCTCGACCGAATGGGTCGTGGCCGGTCGTTCACATTGGTCGCATTTACGTTTCATGGACAACAGTTATTTCACAGACAGTAGGCCGTTGGGCGGAGCAAAAAGCGAGACAGTTAGCGAGTCAGTTAGCGAGTCAGTTGGCGATCCAGTTTAAGACCAAGTACGGACGAGCGTAACTGGCGTGGTTAATCGCCACGCTTTTGGTGCTCTGGACTGGCTATATAAGCCGCCAGTCCGGGTGACAGCGGAGAATATTGAAGCCAGTGGCTCTCGCGGGGGTTGTGGAGGCATGGGAGAAACTCGTGGAGCATGGCAGGGCATGTGGGCAAGCGGCGGGCATGGGCGGCATGGGGGGGCAAAGTGGGGGGGCAAAGTGGGCTGGCAAAGTGTGGGGGGGAAGGTGGGGGGGGTGGGGGGTGGGGGAAACGGTCATGTGTTGATATATTTAGACTGATGTTAGGGTTGCGAGGGTTTCGATTCAACTATCATATCCTCAGAGTCCTCCAATCGTCGTGGTACTCGATGCGACGCGCTCGTAGCTCAGTTGGATAGAGCAGCGCTTTCCTAAAGCGCAGGTCGGTGGTTCGAACCCACCCGGGCGCATTACCCCCCCCCCCACATCTCCCCCACATTTCCCACCAATCTACCCCCGAACTACCCCCAATCTCCCCACCACATTTCACCCACTTTCCCCGTCCACGCCCAACCAAACACAGGCCGATCACCGCACGTGGTCGCTTTGACGCCCGCTGTTTGACGGGCATTTTCACAGGCATGCGGATTGTATTCCGAGGGTTGGCCAGGCGTCATCCGTCAAAGCCATGCTCGTACCCTATAATCCATACGACTCAATAGGATGGCCGTTACGCCAAAGCCAAATGCAAAGGTGCGGGCCCTTGACCATGCGAGCGTGCGTCGTTACCGTTTCGACGTAACTTCGTAACCGAAATTTAAGCAAACGCAATTTCACCTATGAATGAATTCATCTCCCGTTTTAGGAACAAAAACTGATGTGTGGAATTGTTGGCATGGTTGCCAGATCCAACGTGAATCAGCCGTTATACGACGCGCTGACCGTCTTACAGCATCGCGGGCAGGACGCCGCAGGTATCGTCACCACCGAACACGGCCGTGTCTTTTTACGCAAAGGCCCGGGGCTGGTCCGTGATGTGTTCTCTCAGGAGCATATGCAGGACCTGCGCGGCCATATGGGCATCGGCCATGTGCGTTATCCCACGGCGGGGTCATGTGACGCGACTGAATCGCAGCCGTTTTTTGTCAATTCGCCCTACGGTATTGCGCTCGGACATAACGGAAATCTCACCAACGCTTCGCAGTTGGCGATGGAGCTGTTCAGGTCCGATCTGCGCCACATCAACACAACCAGCGATTCGGAAGTGCTGCTCAATGTGTTTGCCCACGAGCTGAGTTGTCTGAACAAACTCAATCCGACAGAGCATGACATTTTCGCCGCTGTCAAAGTGGTTCATAAACGCTGCAATGGTGCCTATGCGTTCGTGGCCATGGTCACCGGGTATGGTCTGGTCGGTGTGCGCGATCCTTACGGCATCAGGCCGTTGTGTTTTGGCAAGCGTGTTACTGCCGACGGTCACGATGAATATGCCATCGCGTCCGAAAGTGTGGCGCTTGACACGCTGGGCTATGAATTGATTCGCGATGTTGAACCTGGCGAGGCGGTTTACATCACCGAAGACGGCCAACTATTCACCCAGCGTTGCGCGGAGGGCTATCCCCACACGCCGTGCATTTTTGAACAGGTCTATTTGGCCAGGCCGGATTCCATTCTCGATTCAATCAGTGTGTACAAAGCGCGATTGCGCATGGGTGAAAAGCTCGCTGAAAAAATCATGCGGTTGCGGCCCGAGCATGATATCGATGTGGTGATGCCGATTCCCGATTCCGGGCGCACCGCGGCGTTGCAATTAGCCAATCGCCTGGGGGTGAAGTATCGCGAAGGATTTATCAAAAATCGCTACATCGGCCGAACGTTTATCATGCCCGGCCAGAGCATTCGCAAGAAAAGTGTACGCCAGAAACTCAACGCGATTGATCTGGAATTTAAGGATAAAAACGTGTTGCTGGTCGACGATTCGATCGTACGTGGAACCACCTGTCATCAGATCATCGACATGGCACGCGATGCTGGTGCTCGCAGCGTTTACTATGCATCAGCCGCGCCGCCGGTGCGTTATCCCAATGTGTATGGCATCGACATGCCTACCGTCAGTGAATTGATCGCCCACGATTCGACACCGGAACAGATAGCCGATCGCATCGGTGCAGATTGGCTGGTCTATCAGGATATTGATGATCTGGTCGCAGCGGCTCGCGAGGGCAATCCCGCGATTGAGGAATTTGATTGTTCGGTATTCACAGGCCAATACATTACTGGCGATGTGGATCAAAACTATCTCGACGATTTGCATCGCGATCGCAACGACGAAGCCAAATCACGTCGCGAACGTGGCCCGATTTCCCAGCCGGATCAAAACATGCTTATCGACGTGCAAAAAGATTAGGTCGCCTCGCCATCAATCTTACGCATACCTGTTCAGACCGTTCAGGTTTATATCACGGTGGACAGTCGTTTTAGTTCACAAGTGATGCGGCTGCGCACAATATCCAAAACAATACCCAAGTAATACCCATCCCGTTAAAAACTCGCGCGGCCTCAATTTTCCCTTCACACAACCCCCCGGTATTCACCGGGGGCTAACAAAAACCTACGCGCGAGTATTTATCGTAATACATATAAACCCAAAGAAAAGTGGGGGGCGGAGGTTATTCGCTTTCGAGGAGTGGCATTTCGAGGGTGTTCATCATCGCGTCGCTCAGCAGGAACCAGCGTTGGCTATCGCGATCGAATCCTGGATTGGTCGGCGCGGTAGGCCAGAATGATAAATGTCGTTGCGACCCATTAGCCGTCGTCACATCGATATCGACGCGCCGCGAATCGTCGAGTTCGATATCGCCGAGGTCATCGACGTATCGCGTGACGCGCAAGCGTTCAATCAATTTCAAGATAGCCGTAAAACGCTCGCCATTAATATCCCCCGCAGCACCCGCAGGCGAGATTAACGTCAGGCCGTTTGCCGCTCGTTTGTCAGGCTCGAATGTCATTGGCCCAGCCAGTTGGCGGATGGTCAGTTGTTCGATGTCGCCGGTCGCGATGGCGAGCACGGTACGATCTTGGAATTCCGCGTGAATCGCTTCGAAGGTGCGATCGCTGAGCTTGAACACGCCGGAAAAACCTTCGACGATCGCGGCGCCGGTTTGACTGTCGATCGTTAAAAATCCCTGACTCCCATCAATGGCGTCAATCACCACTTCGGTGCGCGATGGGCCGATGACATGATTGTCATCAAGCCATGATTCGGCACGTAGCGGCAACAACACGCCCAGCAATTCATTGAGTGCCGTGCGTTCGTAACTGGTTGCACCGGCCAATTGCCATTGATTGGCCCAGGGTTGGCCATTCGCTGTTGAGGCCGTCTCGTTTACTTGTTGTTCAAACAGAAGTGGTTCGGTTTTGCCTGCCTGATGAATGTAAAAACGATTGACCGCTGAGGCTTCTAGATCGAGGATGGTTCGGTCACGCAACGAAGCGGGGCTGGTTAGTAGTGGCTTGATCGATTCATAGGGCACCACTCGGCTGACCGCATCGCCGCTGCGCGTGACTATCACATTGGCCTGCGTCTCGGACGGCGCTTTGTTCGCTTTCGTGGCGTTGGTCGTGTTGTTGGTGGTAGTGTTTTTATCAACCTGGTTGTCAGCCGTCTGCGTCTGGTGATGGAACGTCAGTATTTCATCGTTATTGAGCGTTAGCGTGGCAAATGGATTAGCGGAAACCGCGTGCAAATCGATAAACGAAACGGCCTGGGCTGATTTCAACGCCGCTAAAACAACCGTCACACTTTCGCGGTCAGGGGCGTAGCCAATTGATTTGTCACTGAAATGCCATTCGTCTGTAGTGCGTGTTAGATCGTAGTGATGGGCACGGTCATTGCTTGTGAGAGTGATATGTTTAATCTGATCGATGTCAGCTGATGTGAGATAGGGATCGCGCCAACGTTCGGGATTGACATTGAGTTTTTCAAAGTCTTCTTTGCTGACGGACACGACGGTCATGGGTTGTTCATCCACACGCCAACCCACAAAAAACGCGTCACGCAAAAGATCGGTGGCTGCGCCGAGTGTGACAGCAATTTTCTTGTCGCCCCAGTCCAACAGGATTTCATGCGATGCTGAGCCCAGGCCATACGTGCCGTATCGTTCCGGTTGGTTGTCAACGAACGAGACCACTTTCAAGCCATCCAGATGATCGATGAATGACGCAATCGCTTTTTCGGAAACGCGGCCTTTCATGGCACCACCGAATTGCCAACTGGTTTTGTTCTCTTGCGATTTGGTGACATGAACCTGGGCATCATGGGCGAAACCAAGGCCGAGTGTGATCGATTGTAAGCTCGAGACGCTTGGCGTTTTCATCAACATCTGACGCCAGCCGTCTTCGCCACGTGAAACCAGCTCGGCCATGATTTTCCCGGAGACAACATAGACCTGCTTGTCCTGGGCGTCGGTGTGTCTGACATACATCAGGCCGCCGTCGTTGGTGCTGTGGGTACTGTTGATGGTCGTGGCACGGCCCAGCGACAGGGCCACCACCGGGCGATCCAATGCGTCGACCTGATACAGCCGTATCGATGCTACCGGTTTGGGTGATAATTGCACATCCTCAAGCGTGGGCATGCCGTCTTCGTTGGCTATGAATTTTTCGTGGTAGCGCAGGCTTAAAATATCCTCGACCAGATTGTTGACCGGCCATGTTTGCAAGGCCACGCGTAGTGGTTCGATTTGAAACCATTCGTGATCCTGTTTCTCAAACAATAAACGCTTGCCGGCCTGTTGGATTTCAATGCGTGCGATGAATTCGGGTTGAATCTCCTGATCGTGGAGTGGCTTTTGTCCCTCGTTGATTTTCTCAATTTTTTCAGTTTGCACCAGGTCATAGGTCGACGGCTTATCACGCGTGTAATAATACGCGCCGCAGGCTGCGGCTAACAGGATCAATAACACCAGCGTTGTTTTGAAATTCATATCAAGTTTCCAACCATCCCCCGCTCTTTTTTAGGCTAATTCCCCGATTAATTTCGGCCTTATCACGGGCGCGTCGTTTCAATGCCAAGCCATTGGTTATGCCCGTTGTCGCACGAAGTACACCAGTATCCCTGAGGCCACGATCAATGCAGGCAACCCAAACGTGAATGACCAGCGCAAGGTCGATAGCGTGCCCTTGGGAATCGCTGAAACCCGTCGCAGGTCCTGTGATCGAGCACTGGCTCCGATCAGTTGATCCAAACCGCTGAGCCAGTACACGCTGTTGACAAACAACTCCGCGTTCGCAGGGAACACCGCGCCGGTGATGTCGGCTGTGTTGGGACCTAGCTGACCAATACGCAGTGCGTCGTCAGTGGCCCAGACTGGGTCCGCAACCACGATGAGACGGTTGTCTTTCGTTTCTACTGCGACGCCGACCAGGCTGTTGTTGGTTCGGGTTTCTTCGTTGGGTTTGATGTGGGGGAAGCCTTTCATTTCTGACTCTGCCCACATGTTGGGATCGTTTAGTTCGACCAGGCGATGGTATTTAATGTCATCACGGCCTTCAATGGGACGCAAAGTAATCGGACTGCCGAACGTGATGAAACCTGAAAGTCCCTGCAACGCGCCGGTGATTGGCGATTCTTCGGGCCATTGCGTGACCATGTATTGCGTGCTGGCCAATGACTGCCGACTGCGATCTTGAATCTCGTGCATCATCACGGTTTCAAGCGCAACCGATACGCCATAGGTTTCCAGCGTTTGCATGATCGGATCAACCTTGCCAAACACATTACCCGGCGAAGCCATCAAACTGATAAGCATGGCATCGCCCGCATTCATTCTTTCCTGCACCATCTGTTGGACTTGTTGATAGCCCTGCACAGACATGGGGTCTCGCTGATTGGGCGGTTCAACCGGAGCAATCACCCACACCAGTTTTTGCCCTTCACTGGCCTGGGGCAACGGCCCGGCTGGGATTGGTTGTCCCATGGGACCCATCGTGCCCAGGGGACTCCATGATTCAACCTGAAAACCAATTTGACCCATGCGACGTGCCAGTTCGTTGTACAAACCATCACGGCCCAAAGTCGGCCTGCGCGATGCAGTGACAAACACCACCAGAGGCGGGTGTTCCAACGACATCTTGATCAAGGTGCCGGTCAGCATTTCCTCGCCCAGAAAGACCGGCTCGACTTGTTCAACGTCATCAGGCACATTCGGGCCCGATGGCGTGGCTCGAAACAATTGGTTCGTGCCCAACACTTCAACGCCATCTGAACTAATGATGACCACGCAGTTGGGGTTGGTCGCCAATTGTCGCATCACCGTTGCGTAAGATTCTGCCGCAGGTGCATCATCAATCGCACGAGAGGCCGTGCGCAGATTACTGCGAGATTCCCGTAGCGAGCCGAGAATATTTTCGAGACCCGTTTGGGTTTCACTGGATAGCGTGGCCGTTTTCAGCGATTGTTCAAGCTGTTGCACCGCAGGCGCCAGCACGCGTTGATCGTATTGACGCAGTTGTTCGCCGACCAGGGCACTGGCACCGGCATAGTCCGGCAGTGATCCATCCAGATTGCTCGTGATCTGTGCATCAAATTCATCGATGTTGGATTTGATGCGAGCTAACACCGATCCGATCTGCCGCAGAAATTCATGGAGTTGTTCATCGCTGGGCGGATTGTTTTCCAGCAATTGACCAACCACTTCCGTTTGACGCGTGGTGTTGGTGCGAAAAGTATCCAGCGCTTCACGGCCGTTAGCGATCGCCGCTTGCAATGGCTCTAAATCGTTGGCATAGATTTTCGTCAGGCTGGCATAGAAATTATCCAGTCGCGTTAACTCACGATCTGATTCGATGTGCTCGATCGCTAAACGGCCACTGGCACGTGCGTAATCTTCGACCAGATCGTGCACGCGTTGCAGATACGGATCACTCTGTCGCAACAGCGTGACCACGCGGTAATCTTCCTGCAATTCATCGAGCACTAATTGCGTCTGTTTCGACAGACTGTATTGACGCGTGGCAGTCAGATCGACACGCTTGTAAAAACGAAAGGCCATCATGTTCACCACCACCACCACCGCGATGGCAATAACGGCGGCGACTGTGACGTTCAGGCCATACGTGGCCCAACGTGATGTTTGGGTATTACGGCTATTCATCGCCATCGTCGACTCTCCAACAATTTCACCGCCAGAAAAAGAAACAACACGATCCCACTGAGGAAAAACACCACGTCCGCAGTATCGATCAACCCGCGGTTGAATTGGGCGTAATGCGTTTCCACGTTCAAGTAGAAAATGGCTTCACGCACATTGGCATTGGCCAGATTCATCGAACCCAGAATCATCGTGACGATGGTGAACATTCCAATCAGGAACAGCGTGATGAAAAATGCAATGATCTGGTTTTGTGTGGCTGCCGATGCCAGAGTGCCCATGGCCAGATACAAACCACCAATCAGAAGCAACCCGACAAACCCCGTGATGATGGGCCCGTAATCAGGGTCAGCATAAATTTCCATCACGCCGATGAGCACAATCAACGGGCTGATCAACACCAACAAAAATCCCATGGCACCGAGCCATTTACCCACCACGACTTGAGCGTCGTTGATCGGTGAAGTCATCAGGACTTCCAGGGTGCCGCTGCGCGTTTCATCGGCAAGCAATCGCATGCTCACGGCTGGCAGAATGAAAATCATAAAACGAGCGACCAGTCCGAACACGCTGCGCATCGTGGCCTGTTGACCGGGTACAAATCCCAGAAAAAATATCCATGTCACACCCAGGGCAAATAACCCCAGGACGACATAGGCAATCGGACTGAAAAATAAACTGGTGATTTCGCGTCGCGCGATGGTGAGTGTTTGATGCATCATCGGGTCAATCAAAAAATGTGTCGGACTTCGTGTGTCGTGCGTGGGGCTTCGTCGTTCGTGCTTCGTTTTTTGTGGGGCGTTTTTCGTGGGGCGTTTTTGTTATCTGGCCAAGGGGCGATTGAATCTGTATCAAAGTACCTGTATCAAAACAGGTCCAGCCAATAGGGATCATCGCCTGATTGGTTCTGTGGTGATTAGGCCGCCTGATCCTGTTTGGCCGTGATCTCAATGAAAAACTGTTCCAGACTCGGCGTGTCATAACGCATTTCACGGACGGCCCAATTGTTTTTCAACAACATCTGGCCCAGCGCTTCGCGTGGATCGTGCATGCCGGGTGAATCAGTTTGTTTGTCAGGCGTAATCGTGGCCTGAGACCATTCGCCTTGCGTGTGAATTTCAACATGCTTAACACCGACCGTCGCCAGCATGGCCTTCTGTAACGCTTCGCCGTTGGCACGCACATCGACGATCAAACGCCCATGTTCGCTCAGACGTTTACGCAAGTTTGTCGGCGTGTCATCGGCAGCAATATGACCACCGGCAATAATCACCACGCGGTCAGCCATCTTTTCAATTTCAGGCAGAATATGACTCGACACCAGCACGGTATGTTTTTCACGCAACTCGCCGATGAGTCGTCGCACTTCACTGATCTGGTTGGGATCCAGACCCGCGGTGGGTTCATCCAGAATCAAGACTTGTGGTTCATGTAACAGCGCTGCCGCCAGACCGACACGCTGGCGGTTGCCTTTGGACAGTTGCCCAATCACGCGCCGACGAATTTTGGATAAGCCGCAGCGGTCGGTCACGATATCCTTGCGTTGTTTGCGCGCGGTTCGCGACATGCATAACAGTTTGCCGCGATGCTCCAGATATTCATCAACGCGCATTTCCGGATAGACCGGATTGTTTTCCGGGAGATAACCAATCTGGCGCCGGGCTTGTTCCGATTGTTTCAAGACATCAAAACCCGCCACACAGGCTTGGCCAGAGGTGGGGGGGATGTATCCTGTTAACATGCGCAGCGTGGTGGTTTTTCCCGCACCGTTGGGGCCTAGAAATCCCACGATCTGTCCGTCAGGGATCGACAAATCGAGGCCATTGACCGCAACGACGGGGCCGTAGTGTTTGGTTAGTTGCTTGGTTTCAATCATGATGTCTATTGGCAAATCATCAAAACGAGTTTGCATGTCAGGTGGGCCAGACGGGTAATCTTGTATCGGGTGTCCCGCCCTGTTTGGAATACTTTACGCATGACTACCTGAGTGTGTTCACAAATTTAACGCACAATTTTAATCGTGCAACGCCGTTTGGCTTTTAGCAATTTCATCCAGAAAAACCTGGCCATATTTATCCAGTTTGGATCGGCCCACTCCTTTGATCTGGGCAAACTCGTCTAATGTCGTGGGTTTGTCCCGCGCCATCACACGCAGCGAGGCATCGCCAAAAACAATATACGGCGGAACCTGCTGTTGTCGGGCCAGCTCACGCCGCAATTCTCGCAATGCTTCGAACACGTCGCGATCCACCGGCAGTTGCGATTCATCGGAATCCACCTGGCTACCACGCGAATGGGTTTTAACCTGGCCCGCTATTGCTCGCGGCTTGGTCATTTCCACCGGCACTTCACCACGCAACACTGGAACCGATTCGGCGGTCAGATAGGCCGTGCGAAATTCGTCGCTGGTCATGGCCAGTTGTCCAGCTTTGATCAACGCATCGCCTAATGCTTTCCAGTAGGCCTTGGGTTTGCTTTTGCCGATGCCCCAAACGCTGAGCATATTGTGTTGCCTTGACACAATTTTTTCAGCCATGGAACCGCGCAACACATCGATGACGTGCGATAGTCCGTAGCGTTGATCGGTTCTGGCCACGGCAGATAATAATTTCCGCGCGTCTTGGGTCACATCTTCGCTTTGCGGGGGATTGATGCAATTGTCGCAATGGCCGCACGCGCCCGGATGTTCTTCGCCGAAATAGGCCAGCAATGGCACGGTTCGACATTGGTTGGTATGACAGAAATCGATCACCTGTTCGAGCTGTGCGTAGGCATGTTCACGCTCGGCTTCGCTTGGCTTTTCGACAATAAACCGCTCGATGGTATAACGGTCGGCCGACGAAAAAAACAAGATGCAATCGGCTGCTTCACCATCGCGACCGGCGCGGCCGATCTCCTGGTAGTAACCTTCCAAATGACGCGGCAAATCCGCATGCATCACAAAACGCACATCCGGCTTATCCACGCCCATTCCAAACGCGATCGTCGCACACACCACACGCGTATCGCCATGCATAAACGCATGTTGATTGTCGTAGCGCACCTTCTGGTCAAGCCCTGCGTGGTAAGGCAATGCCGCGATGCCTCGCGCGGCCAGCTTGCTTGCCATTCGTTCGCACCCGGCGCGACTCTGGCAATAGATGATGCCTTCGCTGGTTGGATTGGTATACAGGTAATCCAGAATCTGATCGAACGCTTTTTGCTTGGGACGAATTTCGTAGAACAGATTCTTTCGTTCGAATCCACTGCGAAAAATTTTCGGCTCGCGCAAATGCAATTGGCGAACAATATCCTCAGCCACGCGCGGGGTCGCGGTGGCGGTCAATGCAATGATGGGCACGTCGGCAAATCGACCACCGAATTGTTGTCGCAAGCTGCCCAGCAGTCGATACTCCGGACGAAAGTCATGTCCCCATTCAGAAATACAGTGCGCCTCGTCAATCGCCAACAACTGTAGATCCAGCTTTTCAATCAACCGTCGGCCGGCCGCAGCGAACAGTCGCTCGGGGGCCATGTACAACAGGTCGTAATCACCCGCTGCCGCCCGCGCCTCGCGCTCGACAATTTCGTCCATCGATAATGTTGAGTTGAGAAACGTCGCCCGCACGCCGTTGGCTTGCAAGGCTGTGACCTGATCCTGCATCAATGCGATCAAGGGGGAGACTACCAGCGTGACGCCCTGATGCATCAGCGAGGGCAATTGATAGCACAGGCTTTTTCCGCCACCGGTAGGCATGATCACCTGAACGTCGTTTTTGTCCAGGCAGGCCTGAATGATTTCCTGCTGCATGGGACGAAAACCATCGTGTCCAAACGTGGTTTTCAGCGCTTCGAGCAGTGGTTGGGCAACAGATGTCATGATCGATTCAACTTAGCCGATTGTGAGGTTACCGCCAAGGTTGCCCCAAGTTCAGACGGGGGGCGATTGTTGGCTGCATAAATATTAGCACGACGTTTCATGACCTGTGACTTGCCCGGCCGATAGGGGACCTGTAGGCTATTAGCCGATTGGTGTTGTTGGAATTGGATGCCACCAGTTTACTGTGTGATCCGGACCAGCGGCCCTCACACCGCCTACCTACTGTTAACCTTCCACGACACCCTCCTAAACTGCTTTCCACATACTGCCTCCCCCAGGCCCATTGGTTACACTGTTGCCCGCCGACAAACTGATGTGATTTTTTACTCTTGCGACGAGTTTTATGCATGCGTTTGACCGACATTGTCAAGCCTGAAAGTATAAAGGTTCCCTTGGAATCCACCGAGAAACAGGCGGCTATTTTCGAATTGGCCCAGGTGCTGGTTGAGCACACGGGGATTGCCGATGGGGCTGTGTTGCGTGACGCCATCTGGCAACGCGAACTGACCCGCACCACCGGCATCGGGTACGGCATTGCCATTCCACACGGCAAATGCCAGGGCGTCGATCAATTACACATGGCCATCGGCCGTGCGAGCGAGCCGATTCCATTTGCGGCCATCGATGGCAAACCGGTCGAATTAATTTTCCTGTTGGCCAGTCCGATTGATCAGACCGGCCCGCACATTCAAGCGCTGGCAAGCATCAGTCGCATGTTGACCGATGAAAAAGTCCGTGAAGCCATTCGTTTGGCCGAGGATTCGGCCGCGCTTTATAAATTCATTCAAGAATACGAAGCAGCATCTACCGCACGCTGACGCATTGTCCGCATTGTCCGCATTGACCGCATTGACCACATTGCCCGCAAAGTTTCGCCCGCAAGCTTGCTTCGCCCGATGACGACACGGCTAGCGGGGAATCACACGCAAAAAATTCACGCAATCGTTTTAGCTCGCGTTGTGCCGCGTCATGGCCATTTCCACGCCATCGCTCATCCATGTTTCGATCGCATCGCACGTGGCGTTTAATGCCGGGTCCAGTTCATCCATTTCGCCCGCACTGAATCGTCCCAACACGTAATCCGTTTGTCGCATGCGATTGGGCGCATCGATGCCAATGCGCAGCCGTGCGTAGCGCTGGGTTCCCAAGGCCCGTTGGATATCTTTCAGGCCGTTGTGTCCGCCCGCACTGCCTTCGGCCCGCATGCGAATCCGTCCCAACGGCAGGGCGATATCATCTACGAGCACCAGCAAATCAGGCGTTTCAATTTTGTAAAACCCCATGGCCTCGATGACCGACAAACCCGAGCGATTCATAAACGTGGTCGGTTGAATACACAACACTTTCTGGCTGTTCACCATGCCTTCAAGCACCCCGGCATGAAAACGTGCGCGAGCGGGGCCTGGGATGTTGTGGCGTTGCACAAACCGATCGATCGCCATGAAGCCGGCATTGTGTCGCGTTTGTGCGTATTCTTTTCCGGGATTGCCAAGGCCGACGATCAGTTTCATAGCATCCGTTTCATCACAGGGAATAGCCCCGCATGGATCGGGGGAAATCAGACGGCCAATGTACACCATCCACGCGCTGGATCAATCTAGCAATCTAGCAATTTATGAATCGTGGGAAAAATGGTGGAATTAAAAAACCCCGACGCGGTTGTCGGGGTTTGAGTTTGTTCGTGTCGGTTCGAGCAGGTGTCCGTAGCTCTCCGCGTTTACTTGTCCCCATGAAGGTGAGTCCATCACAGGGGAAACGCGAGAGGGGGGTTGGATTACTCGGAGGCGCCGTCTTCGTCTTTCTTGCCGCCGATGACTTCTGGCTCGCTGCCATCGCCTTCTTCTTCTGGCTCGGGTTCAGCGACAGCGATCGCGATCGATGCGACGACCAGTTCACCGTCGGAGACCAGTGTCATGCCTTCTGGCAATGTGACCTCAGCCGCTGAGATGGCTTCGTCGACATTCATGCCACTGACATCGACCTTGATGGCATCGGGAATCTGGCTGGCCAGACATTCGATTTCCAGGGACGTCGCAGGGTGTTCCATAAACGCACCAGCCGTTTTCAGGCCGACCGCATCACCGACGAATGTCAGTTCAACTTCCACGGTCACGCGTTCGTTGATGTCGATACGGGTCATGTCCAGGTGAACGATTTTGTTGCCCAGGTGGTTCCACTGCAATTCTTTGACCAGGCAGTGTTCGCTCTTACCGTCATCGGTGCGAACGTCCAGCACGCGGACATGGCTGTGCAACAGGTCGTTGATGGTCTTGGCATCAAAGCTGATGTGGACCGGGTCCTGTTGGTGGCCATAGACCACCGCAGGCAGTTTGCCCGCTTTACGCAGACGACGACATTCGTTGGTCCCCAGCTTCGTACGAATTTGGGCTTCGATTGTCGGGGTATCGTGGGCGGTTGAGGGGGCAGTGGCGGCCATCGCATAGCTCCAGCTTGGGGGGCAATAATTGGGGGGCAGTAATTGGGGCGTTATTCGCCGAATCAGTCTCGGGTTGCCGAGCCCTGTATTGTAACAACCATCGCCTCAGGGATCAAAACCCGATGGGGAGCCACTCGAGAGAGGCCGTTTTCAGGCGAAATGAACTCGTGCGAATTGGGTCAAATCAGGCTCGAATGGGCTCGAATTGGGTAGGGATTATAGCTTTTTTTGGCCTGCTAGTCGCAGTCACCCGTGGCAATTAAAACGCGGGACGCTGCGCGTCGCCCGCTAAACATCAAACATTACGATTGGATCGGTTGTGGGATAGAATCGTGCTAGCCCCCGGTGAATACCGGGGGTTTACGGGGTGGGGGGGTGGTGTCAAGACGCAGAGCGCGGGAGACTGCTGCGGGCGCGGTGAGATCCGTTTGATCTTAGTCTTTGCCACGGGAATGGTGGAACAGGCTGGAGACCGACATGTCGTGATGGATACGGTGGATGGCTTCGCCGAGCAGTTCGCTGACCGACAGTTCGACGATTTTGTCCGCCAGCTTTTCACAGCGGGGATTGGTGGGGATGGTGTCGGTGGTGATCACTTTTTCGATGGGCGAATCAGCCAGGCGTTCGAGGGCCAGCCCGACCAGCACCGGGTGCGTACAGGCAGCAATCACCCGGACCGCGCCCTTGCTTTTGACCAGTTTGGCGGCTTCGCAGATCGTCCCGCCGGTAGAAATCATGTCGTCGACCATCAGCACGGTTCGGCCTTCAACTTCGCCGATGATGGTTGACATTTCGACTTCGGTTCCGCTTTTTCGGCGTTTATCGATGATGGCAAAATCCCCGCCCAGCCAGCTCGCGTACTTGCTGGCCACTTTCACATTGCCCACGTCAGGACTCACCAGAGTGATCGGGCCCAATTCGGATTTGAAGGATTCCAGGTGATTCACAATGACCGGCGCTGCGTGCAGGTGGTCCACTGGGATATCGAAAAATCCCTGAATCTGCTCGGCATGTAAATCCAACGCCAGCACACGATCGGCACCGGCGGTCTCGATCAGGTTGGCGACCAGTTTGCCGGTGATCGGCGTGCGGCCTTCGTCTTTGCGATCTTGACGAGCATAGCCAAAGTAGGGCAACACCGCGGTGATTCGTCGTGCGGAGGCTCGACGCAGGCAGTCGATATAAATCAGCAATTCCATCAGGTGGGCATTGACTGGATGATAGGTTGATTGCACGACAAAACAGTCACGGCCGCGCACGTCCTCTTCCAGTTTTACAATCAGTTCCCCGTCAGGAAACATATCCGTGTGGCCTTGCCCCAACGGTAATTGCAGATAACCACAGATGCGGTCGGCCAATTCACGACTGGCGCGACCGGCGAAAACCTTGATAGCGTTGGCGTCGGAACTACTCATGGGATTATCAGTAAACCTGTGCGAGGGGGAGGGATGAACATGAATTCAGCCAGTCGATCGCGATGTTGGTGTTGGCGATCCGGTGGATGACGAGGGCGACTTTGAAGCGGTATTGGCTTGGGCCAATCGCGAACGCATCTCGGCATCCACAATGGCTAATTGTTCGGTGGTATTGATGCCTAGCACATCACTCGGAGGCACCGCATCGACCACACTGACGGTTCGGCCCGCTTCGGCGAGCAGGCCCGGGACGTCGGTTAGATAATACTCGCCCTGAGCGTTTGTGTTGCTCACTTTCCCCAATGTGGTGAAAAGTTCTTTCACCCCGAAGCAGTAATAGCTCGGATTGATTTCACAGATGGCCAATTGCTCGGGCGTCGCGTCTTTTTGTTCCACGATGCGATCGAAGCCGCCGGTGCTATTGCGCAAGACCCGGCCGTATCCGGTTGGATCATCGAGCACCGCGGTGGCCATCGTCGCCGAGGCTTGCGTCGTCCGGTGGGTGTTGAGTAATGTTGTCAGAGTCGCGCTGCGAATCAACGGCCCATCACCGCAAAGGACGAACACTTCGCGGTCATCATAATCATCTGAGTTTTCGTGATTTTGAAAGAGTGGGGCGGCCATCAGAGCGGCATGGCCGGTGCCGTTTTGTTCGTGTTGCCAAGCAAATTCGCATCCGCCCATGGATTCGCAGGCGGCCTGAACTTCTTCGCCCTGATATCCCACGATCACCACGCAACGTTCCACGCCTGCGTCCTGGCATGCCTTAATCACCCATTGGATCATGGGTCGGCCAGCGACTTCATACAAGACTTTGGCGCGGCCTTCGTCCCCCATGCGGGTACCACGGCCAGCGGCGAGCAGGATCGCATGAGGCGGCTTGACTGAAATAACGCAATACTCCCGATACATCGCCCAGAAGCCATCGATCGTGAACCATCTCTGCCCCGCCCGGCCCCGCACGTTTTCCCACCCGGCCGTCGAACTAGCCCGCCTGGACTCGAACCAGGAATGTCAGTACCAAAAACTGATGTGTTACCGATTACACCACGGGCTAACAAGTCAACGAGTTTGTACCGCGAATCATACCAGTTTAATCACCGATAGGCTTCGCGATGCTCCCGAGGCTAAAGAGTCTAGGATGAACCACCAGACTGTCAAGCTGACCCTTAGATTTCCACCGAAATCTCCTATCGGTTGATCACGCCCTCGGCATGATAAATGCACCGTATTAGTGCGTCATACGCATTCCAATTAGAACTACCGTGTTAGCCGCCGCCTTCATGGCGGCGTGTATCGTGGTGCAAAACACAGGCCATCGCGCCGCCATAAAGGCGACGGCTAACATACTAAACCACGCGTGTTTTTGTGGGATTGGTGTCATGCCAGGCCCCATCGTATTCACCGGGAGCTGGCATGAGTCTGATTGCGAGGATTCATCGTCATTCGTATCCACTGCCCATGACACAGGATTTTTGCGGGTTTTCGATCATCATCGGGTTTGCCTGATTCAGGAGGTGCGAAAAATTGACGGGTGATCTAGCCAACAGAAAGGCACAAAATTCGCAAGATCTCGGGGGGGACCATGGGAATTGCGGGAAAAAACGTATGCGTAGAAATGCATCCCAAAAGCATCGAAAACGCGCAGAGAAAATGCGGGAGAGAGTGTGGGGGGGTTAGCGTTTCATGGCGAGGAGGGTGGCGGGGCTTTCGGGTTGTCCGGTGCGTGTACTTAGCAAGGTTGCCGCTGCGCAGGACAGGATCGCGGCGACGCTGATCGGTCGGCTGCCACTGCTGCGTCGTTGAATGACATGTCGCCAATGGTCCGCGGCCAATTGGACGAACCGCTCCGTAGGGTCGGGACGGGTATCCGACGCGTTGTCCGATGTTGTGGCAGTTTCCGCCGCATCATGATCATGGATGGCCGCCCCAGAATTTTGTGGATCACCAAGAGAAGCTTGGGGGCCAGGCGTGGCGTGTGGAGGAGCGTGTGTGGGGGATTGGTCGATGAGGGGGCCGGCGATGTCGTGCAGGTCGTAATCGGTATCGCTGACGCGCAGTCGAGCCTTGTCGCCGATGACGTGCAGGGTTCGGGACATGGGGCCGCCGCGATCGCTGACTTGGAGCACTGCGGATCGTCCGTGGCCGAGCCGAGCGTGGATAGCCAGATGCCCTGTCAGTGCCCGCAGGTCCTGAGGCGCTTCGGTCAAGGGTCCAGCCAGTGAGGCATCGATGGTTTCCGGCGCGTCGCTGACTGATAGCACCATCCGCCAGGCGTCGTACAAACGCGCGAATAGTGATTGACCGCCTGCGGTGCCCAGGCTGATCATGCTCACCGATTCGACTTTGCCCAGAGCTTCGGTGGGGTCAGCTGCGCCTGACCAGCCCGGCGCCCGATCGAACGCGGGTAGCAATTCGATGATCGCCGACTCGCTGGTGAGCTTGGCCATGAGCGTGGTGTGTTCGGACAGGTCAGCGACCGCGGGTTCGAGCATCGCCACGCCTTGCGACTGTCGCGCAGCCAATGCCAGGTCGTCGAGCGAGACGCCGTTTTCGTCCGCGAGCAGCACTTGCGACGCAGGATATTCGACGAGTAAATGCCGCAGATCATCGGTGCGGGGAGCGTTATATTTTTTGGCGATGGCATCGACAGCTGCCACGCGTGGCCCGCCGATGGCCAACAGTTCGATCGTATCGCCCGCTTCGAGCATCAAGGCCAGCAAGCCATCCACCGCCTGCGCGTGACGCGCATCGGTCCAGACCACCACCTCGGGCACATTGGTTCGATCAGCCATGTCAACAAAATTTACCAGAGCGTGAGATGTTCCGCTTGCTTGGTCGTTGCAAGAAGACCAATTGAATGCCAAGTGGGCCAAGTGGAGCATTTTAATTCGCACGCATGAACCACGCATGATCATGGTAGAATAACGTCATGACGTGACTGAGACGATCGCTGCCTGGTGATCCAGTCAGAGGAAAGTCCGAACACGATAGGACACGGTGGTGGGTAACGCCCACCTGTTGGCATGGTGACGTGCCAGCACGGGATAGCGCCACAGAAAAGATACCGCCCCCCACCCCCGGAAGTTTTCACTTGCAAGCCACAACGGCGATCGAAGTTGATGATCGAAGACCGTAATCGAATGCCGTGTGGGTTTTGCAGGTTGCCACAGCATGGTGCAAGTTGGCACAGGGAAAATTTTCGGGGGTGGGGGGTAAGGGTGAAATGGTGCGGTAAGAGCGCACCGCGTCGTTGGCGACAACGATGGCAAGGCAAGCCCCACCGCGTGCAAGGCCAAATATGCTGTCAGGCTGGTCCGGCCACATGACAGCGGGTAGGCCGCTTGAGCTGAACGGTAACGCTCAGCCCAGAGAAATGGTCGTCACCCCCCCCACGTTTTCCCCCGCAGACCTGACATCGTCAGTAGCACTGGGGAAATGTGGGGGGGGACAGGATTCGGCTTATGAGGTTGCGTCATGCACACGACTCCCGCGAAAGTGGGGGTCGTGTTTTTTTTTATGGGTTTGGTGACAGCCCGCCGACGGCGTCGGCGCGGATCTAAGCGGATAACCTGCCGCGCCGACGCCGTCGGCGGGCTATCAAAACAATCTTATTGACGCCAATTGATGCCAAATGTGTTGCCGTGCTTTTGGGCGGCGCGTTACCGTCAACAAACCGCTGGTACAGATGAAAGTTTGTTTTACGCGCGGGTCAGTTTCACATCGCTGCACTTGACGGTGGACAGCAAACCATCCTCGCCCCAGAATTCGATCATGGCACGATCGCGATAAAACTGCACGCTGGTGGTGGGTGCTTCGAAACGTTTTTGGATGTTGGCTTGGCCCACTGGAAATTGCGTCGCCAGATCGATCGGATTGACCAGGTAGGCTTTGTATTTGTAGCCACTGGCGGTGATTTGCAATTCGAGATAGTGATTACGCCCGGCTTCTTCTGTGCAAAGGACGCCGGTCAACGTGGGGGCGTGTAGTTCGGTGGGTGGAAGTGGCAAAGCAGGACCGCATGATTGTCATATTCGCGAACACGAACGCACGTCCAGGCCGGAGATAGGCGGCAGGGGTATGAGTTATGACCCTGGCCATAGCCATGGCATGGATGCGATATGACAGCTATCGACAAGGCGATAGTCACAGCAACAGTCGCCGATACCACAATCGGTAAAAACAGTCTATTTGAACGATGTGCCTGACACTTGGATTTTACGTTTGAATTTGAATCTTTACTGAGCGATTAATTCAATCACATTGGAAGTGGGCAAGGTCAATGCCCCGTGCGCCATCGCAGCGGCCTCGGCGGTGGCGCCACTGCTGATGCGCACCAGTTCGAGGAGGTTATCGAGTTGCACGTCGTTGAGACTGTTGCCGTAGCGTTTTGCCGATTCTGCCAGAGAGTCGAGCAACAGGATTTGCAGGCTCGCATCGACCGTTGGGTTCAGGGCTGCGTCAGCAATAGCGCTTTGGGCATCGAGATCATCAATCAAGGCCAACACGCGGGCGGCGTGATTGACCACGTCGTCACGAGAATCCTGAGTCGCTTGAATCAGGGCTGGCTGAGCATCGACGACGTTGTACACATCGGCAGGCATCAGGGCGACGGATTCGAGCAGGCTCAACGCTTCGACGGCAAACTTCGTGGCTTCATCGGAGCCAATAGCGTTGCCGACGTATTGTTCGGTCATCTGAGCCACGGCCGAAGACAGGGCCGCCTGATCGCCGTTGTCGAGCGTGGACTGCAATCGTGATTCGTTTTTGAATTCGTGATTGAGGCGAATTTCTTCGCCGGGCGTGACGATCGCGATAACAGGGACGCCGCCGAGTTTGTAATGCACCGCGGTCTGACGCAAGAGGTTGCCGATGGCATCGACATCACGATTGGTGAGAATCAGATCGACGCCAGGACCAGCGGTAACTTCATCGGTCACGTCCTCGAGCGATAGGCCACCAAACGCGGTGTAGCCCAGTTCGGTGAGTGACGCTTTGATGACGTTGAGCGATTCGAGATCCTCCGCGATGACCATGGCATATTTTTCATCGGTTTGACGCACTGCTTCAGCCAGGACTGGGACGACGCGACCTGAACCGGGGAACGATTCGATGGGACGTGCCAGGGTGAGGGTGAATGCGGCGTTGAATCGCACGCGGCGATCGGGATAGGACAATGCTCGCAGCAGGGGTTGAACCGCACCGGGTCGATTGACCAGTGCATCGACGCCAGCGGTGGCTCGTAATGCAGCGATGGCGTCGAGGGCCAGGTCGGCGTCGTGATCGTTGATGGCTCGTTCGAGTACATCATGCTGACGCAGTGGGCCCGACATTTTGATGTAGTACGCGCCCGGTTCCAGCGATGATGGATAGCTGGGATCAGACTGGTCGGCGGGCAGGCGATTTTCGCGTCGCAGGTTCGAGGCCAGCCACAGGGACAGCGCCTGATCGAGCGTGTCGTTGAGTTCGAGCGATCGTGCGGCAGCCATGCGTGCGAGCACATCACCATATATTTCAGCCGAAACCGGCACGTAGACCAGTCCCAGGTCCTGCGTGTATTGCCAGACCAGCCCCTTGTTGATGGCCGCATCGAAGCCGGCAATCAGTCCGCCCTGGGTGTGGGTGGTGTACAGGTTTTCGCCGAGGGTCAAAAACAATTCCGCGGCTGACACATCGTTGGGCAGGCCGATGTTTTTGCACAGATTGTCGTAGGCCGCCTGAATCTTTTCACGGGCGGAGGGATCGGTGGATGGGTTCTCGATCACGGCCTTGAGATAAGGCAACGTGCGGGGGTAGCCGATTTCTGCGAGAGCCTGGGCGACCTGGCCTTGCGTGACCGGTTCCAAATCGGCGATGGCGGTGGACAGGGGATAGACCATGGGGCGGCCGATGGAAACCATTGCAGCCAGCACATAGGGATGCAGGCGTTGGAGTTTTTCATCACGCAACGTGTTGAGCAACAGCGGCGCGGCATACTGACCAGCAGCAGCCAGACGGCTGGTGGCGTTGGCATTGGGACGGGTACCCTCAGCCAACACGGCGATGTCGGTGGCAATGCGACGCTGATCGCGAGCGCGGTCGACCTTGGCTTGTTGAATACGCTGGGTCAGGGTTTTGACGGTTTCAGCAAGAGTTTCAACTTTGGCCGCGCGAATCAAGGTGCGCTCATAGTCGGTGTAATCGCTGGCTTCGATCACATCGAGCAATTGCTGATTGCTGGCATCGCCAAGCAGGGAATCAACCGATGCCTTGGCCAGTTCGGGGCGAGCAATGCGAACGTAGTGATTGAAGTCCGCCCACCAGTTTTTCTGTTCGTCGGTGATCGGCAATGCGGGGGTATCCGGGGCATTGCCTGCGAGGGTATTGAGCACCTCGTCGTATTGTTGTTGCGACATGGGGGTGGCGTTTTTCTGGGAATCGCCACTGGTATCGTTAAGGTTTTCAAAAGCCTGCATCAAGGCCGCACCCAGGTCATTGCCACTGTTATTTTGGGCCGACGCAGAGAAGTTAAGCGTCAGGCATAGCGATAATGTGGCGGCACCCCATAGCCATGATCGGCAGGTGGTGTATGTGGCCAGCGACGGACGATTCGATTCGTGCCGGTTCGGCATAGTCAAATTGCTCCCAATTTCGGTAATGCAGGGAATTTAAGGCGGATACGCAATCTATCGCTGAGGCGGGGAATCGTCAAGTTTATTGTCCAGACAGCCCGAGAGGTTTTTCCCCAATTTTTTCCATAAGATAGGAGCATGTGGCAAGGATTGCTCAACATATTTGAAACCACGGGACTGATGATGGCTGTGGTGGGCCTGTTGCTGATCAATGGTTTGGGGATTTTTCTGGTGGCGATGCAATTGCCCGGGACGTGGTTGATTTTGGTTGTAACCTCGCTTTTTGCGTGGTGGCGCTACGACTCGGCCGACGTGCTGATGACGGAAATCAGCATGACCACGCTGATAATCCTGCTGGCTTTGGCCATCATCGGGGAAATTATTGAAACGATGGCCGGCGCTGCCGGGGCCAGGCGTGCGGGTGGATCGCGTACCGGGGCGCTGCTCGCCATTGTGGGCGGTGTGATCGGGGCCATCGTTGGCACCGGGGTGATTCCCGTGCCGGTGGTGGGCACAGTGATCGGGGCTTGCGTCGGTGGGGGGATCGGTGCGATGTCAGGCGATTTAATGCGGGGCCGATCTATTCGCGAGGCAGGGGCGGCGGGCAAAGGGGCCGCGGTGGGGAAGTTCTGGGGAACGATTGGCAAGGTCGGCGTGTCAGGCCTGATGTGGTTGATCGCTGCGTTTGCGGTGATGGTGCGTTAGAAAATTGTGACGGCGTTTTGCAAACGTCGAATCGATCGGACATACTGCATCGTCTGGCGTGATAGGCGTTTGTCGAAAATGCCCCGGGGTTACGCTGGTGGTTCAACAACATTCCGACTGCATACATGAGAGTTTATATTGAAGTTTCAGGTTCTGGAAAGTGGTAAACCGGCCGAAAGTATGCCGATCCGAAACGCCTATCTGCTGGGCTCGGATGGCAATGCGATGCGCGCGGATATTAGTTTTGCCAATGGCTGTGTGGAAGTTCTAAAACGCGAGCCGGGGTCGGCGGCGCTGGCGTTGCAGATTTCTGCGGGTGATTGTGGCGACCTGACCTTGCAGACGTGTCTGTTGCCCGAGCGCGAAGAGCATTACCTGCTGATGTTGGAACTGGCTCGGCATCGCATGATGTTGCTGTTGGCCAAGCTCGAAGAATGGGGCATGTTCGATCTCGATGAAGATCATCCGGTGACCAAGCGCGTTGAAGTGGCGAAAAAGCTATTTATTGAGGCGCTGTGCATTGCGGCCAATGATCCTGCCAAAGCGGCCAAATTAGCGCGTGAATCGCTGGTTGCCGCGATCGATGGTTCAGAAGAATTAGCCCTGGCACACGCCAAAGCGCTGCTGGATCGACGTCACAGTAACGGGCTGATGCCACGCAATGCGATTGGATGCGGGGCTGGGTTGCAGGTGACTCAGGACCGAATCCGCACGGGGTTGAACAGCCATTTTGATTTTGTGCAATTGCCCATGGCCTGGCGCCAGATTGCCCCCGAAGAAGGCGAGTACCAGTGGGATGTGTTGGATGGCTGGGTCGAGTGGGCGACGAAACAGAAACTGTCGATCGTCGCGGGCCCGGTGGTGAGTTTTGATCCATCGGTGTTGCCGGATTGGATTTATATCTGGGAACACGATTACGAAACGATGCGCGACATGGTCTACGAACATGTGGAGCGCGTGGTGACTCGGTATCGCGATCAGATCACGACATGGAACGTGGTGTCGGGCCTGCATGTGAACAGTCATTTTTCGTTGAGCTTCGATCAATTGATCGAGATGACGCGGATGAGCGTAATGGTGGTGAAAAAAGTCGCGCCGCAATCCAAGGTGATCGTGGAAATTCGCGAGCCATTCGGGGAATATTACAGCCGAAATAATCGCTCGATACCGCCCCAGATGTATGCGGACCTGATGATTCAGGGTGCGATTCATTTCGATGCGTTTTCGGTGAAGCTGTTAATGGGCCAGGCGATGCCGGGCCAGTACACGCGTGACCTGATGCAGATCAGCGGGTTGTTCGATCAGTTTGCCGGGCTGGGCAAACCGATTCGCGTGACGGTGGGAGCCCCGAGCGAAACGGTCACCGAAATGATGATCGCTTCGCCTGACCCGAACCACCCGGTGGACCCGAATTGCGGACATTGGCGTAAGCCTTGGTCCCCGACCGTGCAGGGCCATTGGCTCGAAGCGGTGATGCATATCGCATTGAGTAAGCCGTATATCGAATCGGTCGCATGGAACGAAATGGGCGACCATGAGGACATGGAATTACCCCTGGGTGGATTAGTCACCGAGTCGTTAGAGCCCAAGCCAGCCCTGCGACGCCTGGTCACATTTCGCAAGCAAATGATCGGCGAAAAAGAATCACGCGACACCCGCGCCAGCGGAGCAACCCCCAAAGCCCCGGGCACAGCTAGCTAAAATCCAAGCAAGAATGACTCCCGACCCCTTTTTTTCGCCCGCCATCTTTACCTGCACGATTGTGTGGGTGATGTAAGCAAAGGTTACAGCCCTTCATCGACGAACAATGCGCCATAGAAAACGCAACACTTCAAAAGCAGCCGGAGCATCACCGTTGCAGATGGCCGCCACAACGACTGCAATACCCGCCGTAAATACAACCACCATTCCGATTCGCCGAATACGTGGGACTGAAAACTTGTGGATTGTCATTATTGGCTCCTAAAAATTGGCGTACCGATCGCGCTCGGCATATCGGTGCCGGTTTGATGAATGGTCGCACAACACGACCGTCATCAACTGCTTTCGGCACGTGGAGAACGCTTCACCAATTTCACTTTTTTACTGGAGTTGCGCGTCTAAACCAGGAGAACAACTGCACTGACGCTATCGTTAGGCGAATGCACCGGTGCATTCATAGCTCACATCTAATTTGTGCTTAAGTAAGAAGAAACTAAAGGGGAAAAAACTAAAGGAGAAACTAAAGGGGAGAAACTAAAGGGGGCGGAAGTCGTTGTTTGTGATTGGATCGGCGGATTCAATTCTGGCCTGCATTCTATATTGTTGGGGTTGATTTAGTTCGCTTTTTTGGCAACGGGGTTGATAGATGTTCTTCGGTGGGGTGACTACAATCGGGCATGCGATATTATTTGTCTGACTGTTACTGTTTGGGTTTGGTGGTATTGATAGTTCTGGTGTCTGGGATCGGGGGAGGGGGGGCGATGCCGAGCTGGGCTTTGGCACAGCGCGAGGTCGCCGGGATCAACCTTGAAGGGATCGAGTACCCCTATGCGGTTGAGGATTTCGTGTTTGATTCGCAAGGCCTGTCGTTGCGCATGATCTATATGGATATCGCGCCGAGCGGGCAAGACCGTGGGGAGACGGTGTTGCTGCTGCATGGGAAGAATTTTAATGGGGCGTACTTCGGTGAGACTATCGCTGATCTTGCGGAAGCGGGTTTTCGTGTGGTGGTGCCTGACCAGGTGGGGTTTGGTAAATCCAGCAAGCCTGCGAATTACCAGTTTTCGTTTTCGCAGTTGGCTAACAATACCGCGGCACTGCTGGATGAACTGAACATTGACAAGGTTCACGTTCTGGGGCATTCGATGGGCGGTATGCTTGCGACACGTTTTGCCTTGGACCATGTTGACCGCACGACGAGTTTGATCCTGCTCAACCCAATCGGTTTGGAAGATTGGCGCAAGTTCGGCGTGCCTTATCAACCGGTCGATCAGTGGTATGCCAGCGAACTGGGCAAGACCGCAGCCAAGATCAAGGCTTACCAACAAAAAAGTTATTACGACGGTCAATGGGACCCGGCTTATGATCGTTGGGTTGATCTGCTCGCGGCCCCGCTGCAGAGCGTGGACTACCCGCGGTTGGCGTGGAATCAGGCGTTGACATACGACATGATCTTCACTCAGCCGGTGGTGTATGAGTTTGATCGTTTGGCGGTGCCGACATTGTTGATTGTGGGAACGCGTGATCGCACGGCACTGGGCAAAAATCAGGTTCCCGACGAGATCGCCGACACCATGGGCCGGTATGATCAACTGGGCAAGACGGCAGCGGCCCGCATCCCTGATGCGACACTGGTTGAACTTGACGATCTGGGGCATCTACCACACATCGAAGACTACCCACGCTTTCGCGAGGCGATGCTGCCTTGGTTAATTCAGCAGCCATAAGTGGCATAAAAGCAGGCGCAAAAAACATGGCGTAAAAGGCGTGGCTTGTCAGAATACAAATCGTAGTCTGTTGCCCGTGTCGTTTGGTTGGTTCATGGGTATGGCATAGAATCCAACAAGTTCGGGCAAGGGGGCTACAAGGGTGGTTCTATGGTGGAAGAAGATTCAGAATATCATTGGGAAAAGCCGCCGTCGAAATATTATGACGAAGCGTTGCCTTTGGATGTGCTTGAACGTGAGCCGGTGCGTCGAGGCCAGGATGTGTGGGGCGGTGATGGTTACGGCATGGTGCAGTGGCGGGCGCGGCATGGGTTGGTGGCGGGATTGTTTTTAGTGTTGCTGGTATTGGCTATCGGTTGGCGATTGGGGCATCCGGTGCCACGTGTTCAACTGTCGCCGATTGTGGGCAGTATGCGGGTAGATGTGAATACGGCCGAGGCCGATTTGTTGTGTGTTATTCAGGGGATTGGGCCGAAAATCGCGGAGCGGATTATCGAAGATCGGCAGGCGAACGGACCGTTCGGTTCAGTGGATGAGTTGCAACGTGTTCATGGAATCGGCGCGAAAACAATCGTGCGCATGCGTGAATTTATCATCGCTGGGTCAGTGCATGATGACACATTGCCGGAGTGATGGGGCAAGGCGCAGCGCTGGCTACTGTGTCATTCGGGGGTGATGCCAATCGCGTTAAATACTCACGCTTAGATTCATGTTAGCTCCCGGTGAATACCGGGAGTTTGTGTGAGGGGAAGATTTAGGCTTCGCGCGTTTTTAACGGGACAGCTATGACTTGGTTTGGAATCGATGGGGGGTAATGGGGGGGGGCGAAATTCCGGGTGGCCAAAGACGCTGGGGATGACACGCAACGCGATGGCTGGTTATGAATTCTGCGCGGTGCGATCATGGGCGGGTTGCGACAATCGTAAGTTGGCCGATTTGAGAATTCTAGGCGGCCGACGTTTGATCCCCGGTGGCATGGGGATTGACAGATCGGGTGCGATTGATGGGGTAGGCGGTTCGTCTATGGGTGGGGCTGTTCGAGAATCAGTGGTGGCTGCGGCCGGGGTAGAGTCAGTGCGTGGGGTGTCAGTGAGAGGGGGGGCGTGGGAGGTGTGATGGGGATGGGGGGCGGGGGCATGATCGGCGTGATGGATCGGGTAGGGCTGGGGTGTTGGCTCGGCGTTTTCGGTTGTTGGTGGGGCAGGGGTGGCCTGTTTGTCGACGGCGTTTTGCGGTGACAGATGCAGTTGGCCATCGAACGTGGCCCCGGGTTCGACATCAATGCCGTCGGCGATCAATTTGCCAGAGTACTGAGCCGTGGCCAGGAGAATGACTCGGCCCGTGGTGGTGATGTCAGCCAGGGTGCGTCCGCCGATCACGACGCCGTCGGTCGCGACGATTTTCCCCTCGACCGATGAACTGGCCATCAGGAGCACGGAGCCGGTGACATGTAAAACGCCGCGTAAGCTGCCGTGAATGACGACATCCTCGTCGATATGAAATTCGCCCTCGATGCGGCAAGTTGGACCGAGGATAGTCGGGCCGGTGGCAGTGCTGGGGGGGGAGCTGGGGGTGGGGTCGGCGGGTGACACGTGGGGTGTGATGGTTGGGGCGTCAGGCATTACACCATTGCCATCGGCTGGGCAGGGCCGAAAGGTCCAATATTCTGTGGGCTGTTGGGGCTCCAGGGCGACTTTGCCAAAGGCCCGCGGTCGGTTACCTTGCATGGTATGGAATTGGATGAGGCACGCAGACGACGGGTGTTGCGACAGCACGTGATGACGGACCAGCTTTTGGGGGTGCAGGCGGTCCCGATCAGTGCGGGGGTGGCGCTGCAGGTTGATGAGTCGGCGGCCGTTGAGGGTGAGGGTTCCTTGTCCACGCATGGCCGAGGTGTGGTTGGAAATGAATCGGCCCAAGCGATTGATCGCACGGATGGAGCGCCTCGGCCTAGCGTGGCGCGCGCGGGGGGGGCGGGGGGTGCGGGGGATGTGGGGGGGGCGAGGTTGGAACAGATTCGGTTGGATCACGAGGCGCATTGCCAGACGCCGTTGCGTGATTTGCAGGTCCCGGGCGCGAAGATTGTGTTTGGCGAGGGTAGTGCGGAGGCGGATTTGATGTTCGTGGGTGAAGGCCCGGGCCAGACGGAGGCGGAATTGGGTAGGCCGTTCGTGGGCCGAGCTGGTGAATTGCTGGACAAGATGATCGTGGCGATGGGTTTCAGTCGTGAGACGGTATACATCACGAACGTGGTGAAATTCCGCCCGCCGAAGAACCGGACGCCGACGCCTCAGGAAATCGCAGCTGAAGCGCCGTACTTGATTGACCAGATACTGGCTGTGCAGCCGAAGGTCATCGTGGCATTGGGTGGAGCTGCGGCGAAGTACATGCTGGACACGACGCGTGGGATCACGGCATTACGTGGGAACTGGCACGAGTACTTTCCCGTGCCATCGGGGCAGGCGATTCCACTGATGCCGACATTTCACCCAGCGTTTCTGTTGCGGCAATACACGACCGATAACCGCAAAAAGGTATGGTCCGATTTACAGGAAGTGATGCGTAAAATCGGCGAATAACCGAGGAATCGGCAGTTTTACGTCTGTTTAGGTTACACCTCAGCCCTTTATATCATCCGTCGTTTGATTCGCGTCGATCTATAGGAGTGACGGCCACTATCACTACGTTTCAAGCCAAACGCAGTCAGGGGTCGATAACTATATCGTGGGGCTGTTGATTCCACGTCGAGTCAATGGCACCCGGAACACGCGCTCGGGAGTGTGACAAGTTGAGAAAACGCCGGCTGCGATTGGACAGGCCACAGGGCCATGTTGGCACGGATGCGATGGACGTGGGAATCAACCACCCCATGCGGCAGATGTACCGAAAAACGTTGGCCTATTGGGCATTGGACATCCTTAGCCAATCGTCACAGTCGACCAAGGTTCAGTGGCAAGAGCCCGACCCAATGGATGACGACCCGTATTGTCATCATTGGAAAACACTCTACAACGGCAGCATTCTCGACGACTGACTCACGGCATGATGGCAGGTAGACGAACTTAACGATTGGGCCTGGCTTGGCTCAATGACAGGCGAATTATCATGGGTACGATTTCCAGTGGCGTCGGACTGATCAGCGGGATCGACATCCAGGGAACAGTCGATCAACTTATCGCGATCGATGCGCGCCCGAAACAGCTCTTGCAAACACGTAACACCGTGTTGCAAAGTCAGGCCACCGCATACAACGAAGTATCCGCGCGGCTGTTGAGTTTGAAGTCAACGGTTAGCCCGATGTTGTCGGCACGTAATTTCCGGGCCACCAGTGCTACCAGTTCGAATTCAGATGTGCTGACAGTGTCGAGCAATTCGACCACGCCAGCAGGTTCCTACAAATTGTCCGTAGACCGATTGGTCACCTCGCAACAGGCGATCAGTCGCGGGTTTGTCGATCGCGATCAAACCGCCCTGGGCGAATCCACGCTGAGCTTTGAATCAGCAGCGGCTCGGCTCGACAGCAAAACATTATTATCCGAGCTCAACGGCGGCAGCGGGGCGACACGCGGAAAAATCAACATCACCGACGAACTGGGCAATACCGCAGAAATTGATCTGAGCAAAGCGGTAGATATCGAAGATGTGCTCGAAGCGATTAACAATGCCGCAGGTATCAGCGTGCAGGCTCGCGTCGATGGCGATCGACTGGTCGTGGAAGATACCACGACCGGGACTGCGACCTCGACGCTGAGTATTAACGATGTGCCGGGCTATTCAGGCGTGACCGCTTCGCTGGGCTTGAATGCCACGGAGGTTGCGGGCACCATCACCGGGAGTCAGATTCGTAATCTCGGCGAAAATTCGTTGCTCAGTTCGTTCAACGATGGCAACGGCGTGCGGGTCAAAAACGGGTTCAATGTGCATGACCTGACGATCACCGATCGGGCTGGCGGCGTGCATCTGATTGATCTTGCAGGCCTCAACAGCATTGCCGATGTCCGCAATGAAGTTGAGGAAGTTTCCGGCGGCGCGGTGACGTTCGGCATCGGTGCGGATGGTGTGAGCGTGGCGTTTACCGATCAATCGGGTGGCGGTGGCAATTTCACCATTGCAGCCGCCAACAGTTCGGGCGCTGCGGCGGATCTGGGGGTCGAACAATCGGTAGCCAGCAACACGATCACCGGAACGCGCCAGATCGCAGGGTTGAATTCTAAGCTGGTGCGTAACCTCAACGGCGGAGCTGGGGCCTCATTGGGCACGATCACGATTCTGGAT
>JAUHYI010000153.1 GCA_030426385.1 Phycisphaerae bacterium | reverse complement strand
GTTGACGCGGGTATCAATGCTTCGAGCAGTCCGGGCGATTACAACCTGTTGAATGGCTTTGCTCGAACCTTTTATATTGTGTGGATTGATGATTCGGGTCACTTCTCGCGTTACACGGACATCGACAACATTGCGTTGTACTCCGCCGCTGAGGCCTCGATCCCCGAGCCCGCAACGCTGGGCATGTTGAGCGTTGGTGCGTTGTTGATGTTGAAGCGTCGCGGTGTTCGTGGCCATGACGCCTAAGTAACAAGACGTGTAAGTAACGTGACGTGTAAGTAGTCTGACGTGTAATTCACCTGACGCGTAATTCGTGAAAGGGAAAAAGTGGGGGGGGTAGTGGGGGGGGGAATTATTGATGGAGTATGTCATGCCTAGCTCTCACCGCGACGTGCGCGTCGGCAGATCCGATCATTCGCCAGGCTTCACCCTGGTGGAATTACTGGTGGTGATCTCAATCGTCGCTGTGCTCATCGCACTGTTGTTGCCCGCGTTGGGTCAAGCCAAGGAATTGGCACAGCAGACGAAGTGTGCCGCCAACATCCGAGGGGTTGGGCTGAACATCAACATCTATGCGGACAGCCACGAGAATGTGATCCCGCCTGCGATCGCGACCAATCCCTCTAGTGGAAACCCATTTACATGGGCCGGTTTCCTGACCTATGAATATGATTTTTCACCTTGGTACCTCTACCCGCAGCAACCTTTCATGCGGTGTCCGAGTGAACCGCGGGCCGGGACGACTGGTGGTGCTCTCGACTACGCGATGAACAAATACAGCACCGGCGTCGATCGCGATAAGATCGTCGAACCGTCGTCGAAACCGATGATCGCCGACAGCCAATCCGTGGGCACGGCTTATTCGATGGTGCTGTATGAGCCATCCCCCAATTATTACCAGCGTTTCGATTACCGGCACATGGGCGAAGCCGTGGCCAGCATGGTTTTTTTTGACGGTCACGTCGAAGCCATCCGTGATGAGCCGCAGTGGCATACCTTCCTGACCTGGCGATTGCTGGATTAGACCAAACTGCTCTTTCGGTTCACAGGCCGATTCGTTTTAGCACCTTCGCACCTTCGTCCTATGGCCGCGGGTCAATCAAACTTCATACTTACTTTCCTCAAGAGATATCATTTATGGTTTTGTTGCGCAAACTATTCATTACTTTAACGACGGCTGTTCTACTTTGTACCCAATCTGTGGCTTGTGCTTCCCTTGAGTTGGTGGCTGATGGTGAAGCAACCTGTGTGATCGTTTCGGCGGAAGACGCGCCTGGTGCAGTGGCCGAGGCCGTCACCACGCTGGCCACAACACTCCAACGCATGACGGGGTCTGAGATACCCACGCACGTTGTGTCGCAGAGCAACCTTGCTGAACTCAAAAAAAGTTTAGGTGATCGAACGGTGTTGCTCGTCGGACGCAGTGCCTGGACGCGAAGTCTTGGTGAAACATTCACGACAGATAAGCCGGATAGCTTTGTGATCAAGACCGTGGGGCAACAGGTGGTGATCCTTGGCAATGATGGCCAGGAATTTCATCGTAACCTCGAGAAAAAGCCAAGTTCTGCCGGGACGCTTTACGCGGCCCAGCGTTTCCTGGAAGAGCTCGGCGTTCGTTGGTATCTCCCCGGCGAGCAAAACCTGATCTATCCAGCGGCCGATGATCTTGTGCTTGATAATTTAGATATCAGTGAAGCACCGTACTTTCCCTATCGGATGACCGAAGGTTCCAAGACATGGCGACGATGGGCGGGCTACGGCGGTGATCGTGACCCTTGGTCTACTCGTCACTCGTTCGAATCGTTGTACGACTGGAAAGAGCTATTCACAAAAAGTAACCCCGAATTCTTTTGCATGAACGATGCCAATCGTTTGAGCAACAACCTCTATCACATTGCGTTTGCTCATGAGGGCGTGGTGGAGAAGATCATCGAGCAGGCACGCGCGTATTTTCAATCACGTAAGCCCGACGGCAAGGGACGGTATTTTCTCGTCGGCGGCAATGATTACTTCATGGAAATGTGCGCTTGTGATGAATGTCAGGCGCTCACCGATTACACCCGCCCGGACAACGGTTGGTTCTCCGACTATATCGGTCAGGCTGTGGTTCGGGTGGCCGAGGCATTGAAGGACGAGTTTCCCGATCGTCGTATTGTGTATCTTGCTTATGAACACTACCAGCTTCCACCGACGAAGATTAAACAACTGCCGAGTAACGTGGTGGTGCTGCTCGCGCAGAGCCGACGGATGCTTTATCTCGATGAAGAAGGCAAGCGTGATGGCTATCAGATGATTCGCGATTGGCAGGCCTTGCGACCCGAAGCGATTTATTTTTGTCGGTATTACATGTGGGGCAAAAAGACGATGCCCTGGTTCTTTCCACATGTGATCGCAGATGATATTCAGCAGATGAAACAACTCAATGAGCAGGGGCCTACACCGATCCTGGGCGAGATGCATTTCGGCTACGGGACGAATTGGTGGTTCCGCCTTTCGGAATACATCACCGCGCGTTGTCTGTGGAATCCTGATCTGGACGTTGATGTTTTGCTGAACGAATTTTGCCAGGACTTTTTCGGTCCGGCAGCCAAACCGATGAGGCGGTATTTAGATTTTATCGAGCAGTCGTATCTCGAAGCACCGGACAAGACGCGCTACACCATGGAAGACCTCAAGGCCATGCGGCAGATGCTCGATGAGGCCCGCACTCTAGCGAGCGATTCGGATTGGGCCGCGCGTGTTGAAGTGGTTGCTCATGACTTTGACGCGATTGAAGATCAAGCTCTCGAAGGCCAGCGTTTGCTTGCATCCATGTCGAGCGATACTTCGCAGGCATCGGTGATTCCTGCTCCGATTCTGGAATACACTTTCGATAACAGTATCTCCGAAGTTGCTCAGGATGACTCCGGTAATAAGCACCACGGGATGATCGTCGGTGCTCGTCGTGTTTCGCAATCTGTCCGCGGGCAAGCCATCCACTTCGACGGAAAAGATGACTACATCAAACTAAGAACCAACCTGCAACTCGATGGAGCCTACACGCTTGAGGCATGGGTTCGGCCCGGCCAAACGGATCGCACGAGGTTGATCCTGGGAGAGTTGGAGGATGTTTATACCCCGTACCATGTGTTCGGTTCACCGGCTCAACATCATGCATGGGATCGGCTTTCGGTTTCAATTCGGGGTGGACGGATGAACTTCCGCGACAGTGGGCTTGGTTTGGCTCGCAGCGATCGCGATGTGGTCACAGGTCAGTGGCAGCACGTGGTTGGCGTTTATACGCCGACGGTCGGTTTGAGTTTGTTTGTGAATGGTGAGCTTGTTGGTTACGCCGTGCGATCGGCAGAACGTTCGGCCAAGGCTGCCATTCCGTTTATCAGCATCGTCGGTGCTACCGGTGGTACGAGTTCACGCTATGGCGACACCATTGCGGATTGTCGCGGTTTCTTTACCGGTGAGATCGACGAGGTCCGCGTTTACGATCAGGCTTTGAGTGTCGATCAAGTTGTGCAACGATATGAACAGACCAAGCCTGCGACGCCATAACTATTAAACAGAACTATTGGCCCTCGACTCTTAATACCTGTCTCTTGAATCCCGACTCTTGTCCCGTGATAGTTGGGCTTCAGGCCACTTTTCATCTTATCAATCTCACGAGCCATTATGTTTCCATTGCGATCAAGCCAGTTAATCATTGTTTGCATCATGTTGATGCTTGGTTCGCTCGTCGCGAAGGCGAGCGAACAAGGCGTGGTGCTGGTTCGAGAGGGGACGCCAGCGTCGGTGATCGTGATCGATGCACAGCGAAGCCCCGCCGCGACGGCGTCATCGCAACTACTCGTGGCTTGGGTCCAGGACATGTCCGGCGCCGAGTTGCCGGTGATGTCGGTCACCGAAGCGAATCTGGATCAAATGACGCAGGCCTTGTCCGATCAAGGCAAGACGGTTATTTGTGTTGGGCAGAGCGCGTGGACCGATCGTCTTGGGATTAGCGTGGATGATTGGGCGGTAGACGAATTTGTGCTTGCATCAAAAAGCGATGCGGTGGTTATTCTTGGCCGAGATGATACGCGGTTTGAATGGAAGTATGACTGGGTGCCGAATTCGGCTGGGACGCTGTATGCGACGCAACGGTTTATCGAATCGTTGGGCGGTCGTTGGTTCTATCCTGGCGAAGAAAATCGCGACGTTCCTCGTATGTCGACGATCCGATGGGACGGTATCCAGGTGCGAACGAAACCCTATTTTCCCTATCGTTTTTCGGGACGCGGGAACCGGTGGTATCGCTGGGCAGGCTACGGCGGTGACGGCGACGTATGGGCCACGCGCCATACGTTCGAACAAACCTACGATTGGCACAAGATGTTCGGGAAAACTCGCCCGCACTATTTCAGTCGAGGTGGCAAAGGGGGACGCATCGGATTCACACACGATGGCGTTGTTGAAGAAATCGCCCGGCAGGCTCGTGAATATTTCCAATCCAAACGTCCGGCAGGCAAGCGAAAATATTTTATCGTGGGTGCCAACGATCATCTGGTTGGCGTTTGCCCTTGTGATCAGTGTCAGGTCTGGGTGGATAAGACGCGACCGGAGAAGGGCTGGTACTCGGATTACATCGCACAAGCTGTGGTGAAGGTTGCGGAATTATTGAAAGACGATTTCCCCGACCACTACATCGTTTATCTGGCTTACGAGCGTTACACATTACCTCCGACGAAGATCGATCGATTGCCGTCGAATGTTGTGGTGTTGCTGGCCCAGAGTCGGCTTTCCACCATGTCTCCCGAAGGACGCCAGGCATTTGTTGACTTGGTGCGTGCGTGGCAAGCGCTCAAGCCCGCGGGGATTGCTTTTTGTCGTTACTACACATTCGGCACGAGTATCGTTCCAGTTTATTTCCCGCATCACATCGCTGATGACATTCGTTTGATGAAAGAACTCGATCAGACCGGCGAGTCTCCGATCATTGGTGAGTTGCAATTCACCCAGATGAAACCCGATGCCGATTGGTGGTTCCGACTCAATCAGTATGTCACCGCGCGATGTCTTTGGAATCCCGACCTGAACATCGACGCACTCTTGCAGGATTTTTACCGATCGTATTTCGGACCCGCAGCCGAGCCGATGGGAACCTTGTACGACCTGGTTGAAACGGCTTACGTTCAAGAGCCGGGACGAGCGCTCTATGATGTCGAAATGATCAACCACATCGAACAACTCCTGTCTGAAGCGAATGCTCTAACCGCAGGCACGCTTTATCAGACACGTGTGGCCATGATGGCGGACCGTCTCAAACCGCTCTACGCGATGCGTGAAAAAATCACATCAGGGGCTGACGGTCAGGTTGATCTTGAAGAGGCATTGATCGCCGATTATGCGATGCAATCTTTTCCCAATCGTCAGTTGGTGGATGCCACCGATAGCAAGAAAAAAGCAGAAATGGTCGAGGTTAAACGGCAAAACCACCAAGGGCATAAAGCGTTGTATTTCAACGGCGAATCGAGCTTCGTAAAAATTCCCACCGTAAAATTGCCGCAGGAGGCTTACACGGTTTCAGCATGGATTGCGTTAGACCGTAGCCTGATGCGACGTAACACGTATGAGAAGATGTACATCCTCGGGCCTCAGATGTATGACCGCGCTGCTTTATATATTCAGAATCAACGACTCACGCTCCTCCACCGCGACAGCGAAGGCAATAACATCAAACTGATCGCGCCGCCGCTTGAGTATCTGCCGCATCAGTGGTACCACGTCGCGGGCACCTTCAGCGCGAAGAACGGGATGTCGTTGTACATCAATGGCGAACTCGTGGCATACGATGTCAGTGTCACCACGCCGCCAGACAAAGGTTACGGATGGTTGATGTTTATTGGGGCGACGGGTGTCAAAGGTGGTCAGACCAGAACCGCTGGCAACTTCGAAGGCTGGATCAGGAACGTGCATGTGTATCGGGATGAGCTTACGCTTCAACAGATGAGCGAAATGCCCTGACATTGTTTGCCATCGCATTGCATGTAGGTTGGCTTGATCAGGCAATCCTGGCATCGAAGGTATTACCGAATTGTTGAAATCGAATGAATAAGAAAACGCCCGTTAAACAAGTGCGCCTCGCTGTGGTCGGAGCAGGCAATCGTGGTCAATCGTATGCCAAGCTCGCTCAGGAATGCGGAGCCCGGATTGTGGCGGTTGCTGAGCCTCGGCAAGCGGTACGCCAGCGCTTCGCCAACGATTACGGCATAACGTCGGAAGCGGTTTTTGATGACTGGCCGGCATTGCTTGACGCAAAGCTGTCGTATGACGCCGTGTTGATTGCGACCCCGGACCGCCAACATGTCGAGCCCGCGATCGCCTTCGCCGCAGATGGTCGACACATCTTGTTGGAAAAGCCGATGGCGCCGACCGAGGCGGAGTGCCGACGCATTGTGCACGAGGTTAAAGCGGCGGGTGTGATTTTTGCGGTCTGTCATGTGCTGCGCTATACCGATTACACCCAGGCGATTCGCAAGATAATTGCTGAAGGACTGATCGGCGATGTGATTTGCATTCAGCATCATGAGCCAATCGGCTATTGGCATCACGCCCACTCGTATGTGCGAGGCAACTGGCGCTCAGAGGCCGAATCATCCTCTGCATTGTTGGCTAAAAGTTGTCACGATTTGGATTGGCTTCGATTCATTATGGGCAGGCGGTGTATCCGTGTGAGTTCGTTCGGCTCGCTCGTCCATTTTCGGCCGGAGAACCAACCCAAAGGCGCGTCCGATCGATGTCTGGATTGCGATGTCGAATCCAGTTGTCCCTACTCAGCCCGTCGCATTTATCTGGAAGCCGCTCATCGGGGAGAGACCCACTGGCCAGTGAGTATGTTGGATGTCGATCCGACGCCCGCGAATGTCGAAGCGGCGTTGCGCCAGGGACCTTACGGACACTGCGTATACACGTCGGGTAACGATGTGGTCGATCAACAAGTGGTCAACATGGAGTTCGACAGCGGGCGCACCGCCAGCTTTACCATGTCAGCCTTTACGCCGAAAGCAGGGCGGGCCACTCGCATCTTCGGCTCGCGAGGTCAGCTCGTCGGCGATGGTTCAACGATCCAACGCTATGACTTTCTCACTGAGCAGACTTTTGACATCGACACGCAAGCGGCTGACCAGTCATTACTCGGCGGGCATGGCGGCGGCGATGGAAGACTCATTCAGAGCTTCGTGTCCGCCGTCGCTCAAAACGACCCGTCCTTGATTCTCTCCGGCCCGGATGAAACCCTGGAATCGCATCTCATGGTCTTCGCCGCCGAACGTGCTCGTAAGCAACAACTCGGTGAGTGCGTCAATACTTGAATAGCCAGTGTTTTTGCATCCAATTAGCTAACGTGTTTTGCGTCATTTGTGACCGCATCGCTATCCGGACTGATCACTTAAGTGACCAGTCCAGTGTGAATGTCGTTATGCCAGAAATTATGCAAAACGCTCTAGCTGCTACGGACATTCAAGCCGGTTGCTGATTTGCGCCGACATATTGGTTTTTGGTCAAGGAGGACCGTAATGCGACATCGCCACGAGTTGACCGACGTTCAATGGCAACGGATTGAACATCTGTTGCCGGGCAAAATCAGCGACCCCGGACGCACGGCGATTGACAATCGGCTGTTCGTTAACGCGGTGCTTTTTGTGCTTAAAACCGGCATTCCGTGGGCAGAT
>JAUHYI010000152.1 GCA_030426385.1 Phycisphaerae bacterium | reverse complement strand
GCAGGCAATTGATCAAGAAAATCAAAGATGCCGGTGGATTCCCATTGATGTTCGCCGAATGTTTCGTAGTCGAGAAAGAGATTGCAAGCCACGCCATGTTGATCGCCGTCGCTGTTGATGCGGTTGACCCATTGGGTGAATTTGTCAACGGTGAGTGGCCACTCGTTCCAGTTCTGATTGGAAAAACGGAACGCGATGTCGTCGCTGAGCCGGTAGTTTTTGAGAAGCAGTGATAAACCGCCGCCGTGGTTTGGGGCGTGGGGGTGATAAACCTGATTGGGCGAACGATGCCCTAGAATATGATCAGCACCCTCAGCAATGATGCCGGTGAATCGTTTGAGGCTGGCCACATGAGCCGCCAGTTCATTGTTATAAATCAGTTCGGTATTGCGAAACACGCGTGGCGTTTGCCCGAACAGTGATTCGATCATCTGAGTATGCAGGTCAACCTGTTCATTAAACTCATCACGTGAATACAAAAACGCGAGACTGTGATGATAGGTTTCAGCCAGGAATTCACAGCAGCCGGAGTCTGACAATTGTTGAAACAGTTCGATGAGATCGGGGGCATCGCGTTGCCACTGTTCGATGACACTGCCGGTGAGTGAAAATGCCATGCGAAACTGGTCGCCGTGTCGCTCGACGAGTTCGATGATTTTTCGGGTTGCCGGGCGATAGCATTTATCCGCCACTTTGTTGAGGATGCGTCGGTTGGTTTCGTCGTCAAAATAATGCGGTTCAGAATCGAACACGCTATAGCGTCGCAAGCGAAAGGGTTGGTGGACCTGAAAATAAAAGCAAACCGATGCCATGGGGCTCCATTGTGACGAGTGCGGTGCGGGTTGCAACTGGCGGGGGGAGGAATTTCGGATTTCGGATTTATGATTTCGGATTTTGTCAGTTTGGGGTTGGTGTTGTGTGGCGACTGGCGGCGAAACGATAGGGTACGTAGGTGAGTTTGGTGACGGGCGTACGGGAACAGTAGGGAAGAGTTGGGGGGAGGCAAGGGGGCAGCCTCCGGTGTAAGTATGCAGGGGGAAACGTGGGGGGGGATGTGGGGGGGTGCGATGTGGGGTTAGATTAGCTATACTGCGGGGCTTGTTTGAGCGAATGAGAAGACCACCTTATGCCTACTGCCCGCGAAATCCGTCAACAGTTCATTGATTTTTTTGTAGCCAAGCACGAGCACACCTTTGTGCCTTCGTCGCCGGTGGTGCCATTGAATGATCCGACGTTGTTGTTTGCCAATGCGGGGATGAACCAGTTCAAGCCGTATTTTCTGGGGACCGAGCAGGCTCCGTATCCGAAGCCGCGAGCGGTGAACACGCAGAAGTGCATTCGTGCGGGTGGCAAGCATAACGATCTGGACGATGTGGGTAAGGACACGTATCACCACACATTTTTCGAGATGCTGGGCAACTGGTCGTTTGGCGACTATTTCAAAGCCGAGGCGATTGATTGGGCGTGGGAGTTGTTGGTGGATGTGTGGGGTTTGGATCCGAAGCGTTTGCATGCGACGTATTTTGAAGGCGATGCGAGTGAGGGTTTAGAGCCGGACGAAGAAGCGAAAAAGCTGTGGGAAAAATATCTGCCTGCCGAGCGCATTCATCCGGGCAATAAGAAAGATAATTTCTGGGAGATGGGTGACACCGGACCATGCGGGCCTTGCTCGGAAATTCATTACGATCGCAGTGACGATTTTTCGGGTGGGCCATTGGTGAACGCTGATGCGCAGGATACGGTGGTTGAGATATGGAACCTGGTGTTCATCCAGTTCAATCGTGACAGTGAAGGCAAGTTGACGTCATTGCCTGCCAAGCATGTGGACACGGGGATGGGATTCGAGCGCATCGTGCGCGTGTTACAAGGCAAAGTGTCGAACTATGAAACCGATGTGTTTACGCCGTTGTTCGATGCGATCCAACAAGCGACCGGTGCGGGTGCGTACACGGGTGAAATGGAAAAGCCCGAGGACGTGGCCTATCGAGTGATTGCAGATCACATTCGCACGTTGACGTTTGCATTGACCGATGGCGCGCATTGCGGCAACGAAGGCCGCGACTATGTCTTGCGTCGGATTCTGCGTCGTGCGGTGCGCTACGGCCGACAAACACTGGGCGTGCGTGAGCCGTTTTTCTACAAGCTGGTGCCTGCGGTGGTTGAGCTGATGGGTGATGCGTTTGGCGAGCTCAAGAAAAACCCGGAAGCGGTGGCCAACGAATTGCGCGACGAAGAAGAATCGTTCAGCCGGACGTTGGATCGCGGGATCGAATTGTTCGAGGAAGCGGCGCGCGAGTTGTCCGCCGGTGCGGCGATCAAAGCCGAGGACGCATTCAAGTTGCACGACACGTACGGTTTCCCGTTGGACCTGACGCAGCTGATGGCCGAAGAACGCGGCATGAGCGTGGATGTGGCGGGGTTCGATGCGTTGATGGCCGCGGCGAAAGCCAAATCGCGCGGCGGCACGGGTGACGCAAACGGGGTCGGTTCTGCGGGGGAAAATGGGGGGGGAGGGGGCGGGGGATTGATTGATGTTGTGCAACAGCATCAGGATTTGCCTGCCACGGAATTTTTTGGGTACGACGAAACCGAGTGCATGCCGCGTCCGAATGGGATTCGGATTTTTGCGATCAAAGGTGGGAAGTACGAAGCGGTCGAGCAGGCGAGCCGAGGCAAGAAGGTGGCCCTCGTGTTGGATCGGACGCCGTTTTATGCCGAGTCGGGCGGCCAGGTGGGCGACCAGGGTGTGATCCAGGTGGTGGGTGGTGCGCGTGTGAACGTGCTGGACACGGTGAAGGTGGGCGAAGTGTTTTTCCATCTGGGCGAAGTGGTGACAGGCGTGTTGTTGGCATCGCCGAAGGTGGGCAGTGCGAAAACCGCGCTGGCGGTAGATGCGGATCGGCGTGCGAAAATTATGGCCAACCATACAACGACCCATGTGATGAACCGGGCGCTGCGCAAGCATGTGAATCCGATGGCAGACCAGAAGGGTTCGTTGGTCGATGACGAAAAACTGCGATTCGATTTTTCGAATAACGGTGCGGTGACCGCCGAGCAGATCGAGCAAGTCGAGAAGATGGTAAACGCGGATATCGCGGCCGACCTGCCGGTGTATGCGGAGGTGGCTCCGCAAGCCGAAGCGCTGGCGATTCACGGATTGCGTGCGGTGTTCGGCGAAAAATATCCTGCCCAGGTGCGCGTGGTTTCGATCGGCGTGCCGGTGGAAGATTTGTTGAGCGAGCCGAATCGCGAAGATTGGGCGAACTACTCGATTGAATTTTGCGGTGGAACGCATGTCGCCAAGACAGGCGACGCCGAAGGATTTGTGATCGTGAGTGAGGAAGGGGTGGCCAAGGGCGTGCGACGTATCACCGCGATGACCGGTGCCGCAGCGCATCAGGCGTCGGCCAAGGGCGACATGCTGGTGCATCGTCTGGAAGGCTTGGCGGAAATTGATGACGAGTTTTTGCCGGGCGCGATTGCGGAGTTGACCGAAGCGATCAGTGAAGCGACGTTGCCGTTGTTGTCGACCAACACGTTGCGTAGCGGTTTGGCGGAATTGCAAAAGAAGGCCAAGGCGTTGGCGAAGGAAAAAGAAAAAGCCTCTGCGGGCGATGCGGTGGAAATTGCTCGCCAGGTGGCCGACGACGCGGGCGATGCGGGCAACCAGTTGATCGTCAGTGAAATTGCCGGGGCTGATCCGAAATCATTGCTGACCGCGATCGATGTGATTCGCAAGAAAAAACCCGACGCAGCGATCATGGTGGCCGCCGCAGGTGAGGACAAAGTCTCGTTCGCCGCGTCAGTGCCCGAGGGTGCGATCGGTAAAGGATTGAAAGCAGGCGACTGGGTGCGGGAAGTCGCGAAAGTGACAGGCGGCGGTGGCGGAGGTCGGCCCGATCGAGCCCAGGCAGGCGGCAAAGACCCCTCGAAACTGGGCGAAGCGTTGGATGCGGCACGCGCGTTTGCGGGTAAGTTTCTGTGAGTTGATTGTGCGGCAGTTGAGCGAAACAACGCTCGACACGGCACGGCAACGCAATTAGATGAAATAGAGTAACGAGGAAATCAGGAATACAGGAATAGTTGCATCGGAAGCCGTGGGTTGTGAGCGTTCGTGTGTATGCATGGTTTCAAAAGTCATTTGTTTTTCCTGTGTTCCTGATTTCCTCGTTTAAAAAAGTGTGTTTGATGGTGTGAGTTTGTCGCTCATGAATTAGCAGATAATGAAACGAAAAACATCAGATGCGATTGTTGGTATTGAATTGGATTAACGAATTGGGTGCGCTATGCGAATTAATGACAACTATCTGAAATTGAAAGCGGGTTATCTGTTTCCGGAAATCGGTCGGCGTGTGTCGGCGTTTGCGGCGGCGAACCCGGACGCGAAGATTATCAAGCTGGGGATTGGTGATGTGACCGAGCCGTTGCCTGCGGCGTGTCGCGAAGCGATGCACAAAGCGATCGATGACATGGCCGACTGCGCGTCATTTCATGGGTATGGGCCCGAGCAGGGTTATGCCTGGCTGCGTGAAAAGATTGTGGCCAATGATTACCAGCCACGCGGTTGTGCGATCGAAGCGGATGAAGTTTTCATATCCGATGGCAGCAAGTGCGATACGGGTAACATCCTGGATATTTTCGGGCCGGGCACGAGCAATACGATTGCGGTAACCGACCCGGTGTATCCGGTGTACGTGGATACGAACGTGATGGCGGGGCACACGGGCGAGGTGAAAGACAACGGCGAGTATGAAGGCTTAACCTATCTGCCAGTGACGGCAGCCAATGGTTTTGTAGCCCCGTTGCCGGACAAGCCTGTGGATGTGATTTACCTGTGTTTCCCGAACAATCCGACAGGTGCGACCGCGAGTAAAGAAGTGTTGGCGCAGTGGGTGGCCTATGCGAAAAAGCATGGCTCGCTGATTTTGTTTGACGCGGCGTATGAAGCGTTTATCACCGATCCGGATGTGCCGCATTCGATTTATGAAATTGATGGTGCGCGTGAATGCGCGATTGAGTTCCGATCGTTTTCTAAGAACGCGGGATTCACGGGTGTGCGTTGTGCGTTCACGGTGGTGCCTAAAACCTTGATGGGTAAGACGAGCGATGGCAAGGATCAGGCGATCTGGCCGTTGTGGAACCGTCGTCAGTCGACGAAATTTAACGGCGCGTCATACATCGTGCAGCGCGGAGCCGAAGCGGTTTACAGCGAAGCGGGTAAGCAACAGGTGGCGGATCTGATCGCGTTTTACATGGAGAATGCCAAGCTGATTCGGCAGACGATGACGGAGTTGGGCATCGATGTGTATGGTGGCGAGAATGCACCGTACGTGTGGGTGAAAACACCTGGTGCCGGTGGCGGATTGAGCAGTTGGGAATTTTTCGACAAGCTGTTGAACGAATGTCATATCGTGGGCACGCCGGGCAGTGGTTTTGGCGCAGCGGGCGAAGGATATTTTCGGATCAGTGCGTTTAACAGTCGTGCAAATGTGATCGAAGCGATGAAGCGTATGAACGAGCGATTCACCATGGCATCGTCATGAACAAACCGTCGGGTGATTTTTCGGATCAAGGCGTGGGCAGCGCGGACCATGCGGAGTGGGGGGGCGGGCGATGACGGATCAGGAATTTCGAGAAACGGTCACCGCGTTTTTAGCGCAAGGCCGGACCGCGACGTTAGCGACGATGGGAATAGTGAAGCGTGAGCATGAGTCGGCCGTGATGCCGTGCGCGTGCAATGTGTTTTATGTGTCGCAAGCATTGAGCGTTCAGGGAAGCGGGGGACGCGGGGGGAATGATAAAAAAAATGGGGCAAGTAATAAGGTGGAATGTGAGGGAGGACGAGGGAGGAAATGTGTGGGGGGGTGGCGATTGTATTGGGTGAGTTCGCCGGAGTCGCAGCATAGTTTGAATGTGGGCCGTGACGGTTTGGCGGCGATGACGGTGTATGGTGATGAGGAATCGCCATCGCGATTGCATGGCGTGCAAATGCGTGGCCGGGTGGCGATGGTTGAGCCAGGCAGTGCGAAGTGGGGCGAGGCTTGGGCGTTGTATTCGGCGAAGTATCCGTTTGTGCAAACAGGGCCGATGCGTGAGCGTGTTGAGGCGGAGCGTTTTTATCGTTTTGAGCCGACGTGGTTGCGGTGGGTGGATAACCGCGTGCATTTTGGGTTTAAACAGGAAATGGATTTGGTTGGGGGATAGGGGTGGGGCGGGAATTTTTAGCCGCAGATGGACGCGGATAAACGCAGATACATCCCAGTCACAACGGCAACGCATACGAAGCGCCACGATTCATTGCACTCATCCCCCCTCATTTTATACAATTTTTTTCGCATTTATTGCGGGCAAAATGTTCCCTATCTCGTCCGTGTTTATTCGTGTCCATCTGCGTTTATCTGCGTCCATCTGCGGCCAAACATATTCGACATGCGGTTCGTCGAGTTAGTCGTTGGCGATTAACGCGGCGGCGGCATTTAGGATGTCATCAGGTTCGGACATTCTGCCTGTACCCTGGGTTCGGCAGGCTTGCCAACCGGTGGCGGGGCCGACGAATTGATAGTGGAGTAGATCGCGAAGCGTGGCGAGGTTGCGCTGAGTGATAGGGTGGTCCCACATGTGCTGGTTCATGGCCGGGGCGAGGAGCATCGGGGTGGTCGGCGGCAAAGCCGTAGCGATGAGGGTGACGATGTTGTCGGTGATGCCGTTGGCGAGTTTGGCAATGGTGTTGGTGGTGGCCGGTGCGATGATCATCAGGTGAGCGTCCCGGGCCAGGCCGATGTGTTGGGAGTCGTGATGATCGTCGGCGTTCCAGATGCTGGTGACGACAGGTTGGCCTGAGATGGATTGGAACGTGAGCGGGCCGACGAAGCGGGTGGCCGCCTCGGTCATGAGCACGCGAACGGCAGCGCCAGCCTGGACGAGGCGACTGACAAGCGTAATTGATTTGTAAGCGGCGATGCCCCCGGTGACAGCGACGATGACCGACTTGTCACGCCAGATTGATGCGGGATCAATGGGGGAATTGGTGGGTGGGGAGGTGGGGGGTGAGGTGGGGTGGTGGGTCATGTGAGGAACCCAATGAATGCGCCAAGGGTGGGAGCGCTAAGGGGGGGACGCTAAGCCGCAAGCAGCGAGTGGTAGCGAACAGATGAACTCGATGGCCATCGCTTTTCATGCACGTGAAGCGTGCGTAAGAAAAGTGTGTGTGTGGCGGGAGGGGGCGGGGGCGGGGGCGGAGTGGGGGGTTATTCGATTGATTCTTCGGGGATTTCGTAGGTGATTTTTTCTTCTGCGATTTCCTGGATGGCGATTTCGATATCGGTTCGGCCATCACGTTCGACGAGAGGTCGTGCCCCGTTCATGAGTTCACGGACGCGGTGCTGGATGAGCGCGGTGAGTTTGAACCGTCCGCCGACGCGGGTGACAATGGTTTCGTCCTTGAGGGCTTCGATCATCGGGTTGCTCCGGTTTGTGCTGGTGTGCGGGCGGTTTGAATGTGAGCGCTAAGCCGCAAGCGGCAGTGCGTGGTATTTAGGTCGAGCCACACATTATAGCGGGGTAGGGGTCAATTACCAAATGTGGCCGCGTAGAGCTTAACCATGGCCCGGACGAGGTGGGCGATGTCGGGGGTGTGTTCCGGGATGAGGGTGGCCGTGCGGGTTTGGCCGTTGGCGGAGAGGGTGAGCTGGTAGCGTGTGGAGGCAGGATTAAGTGGGTGGTTGGAGGTTGAGGGGGAATTGGGGGGGG
>JAUHYI010000151.1 GCA_030426385.1 Phycisphaerae bacterium | reverse complement strand
CAATATGTTTATAGAAAAATGTTGACACAATGTCTCGGAATAGTATCATGAAAATGGGGGGGGGGGTCCCCCTCTAAGCCGACGCAAGCTATTGAAAATACATTGCTTGCAGCATAATATTCACGTCAATATCACGCTCGCTTGCCCAACGGGGTAAGTTTTACGCTACAACATCCACACAATTACTCACCTAGAAATACACGCTATGACATCCCCCTACCCTCGATATCACGATTCACATACGCGCTGTCTGAACGGTACATGGGCGTTCTCTTTCCTCGGCGACGTGGCAGAAGTCGAACAATTCAACCCCGATAGCGTCGTGTGCAATGACACCATGTCGGTGCCCGGTGTTTTCGATGCCAGCCCGCGCTACAGTGGACGCCGCGGGGTAAGCCTCTACCGAACCTATGCAGAAATCACACCGGAATGTGAATCGCAATTGCGGCTGGACGGACTAGGACTATGGGCGCGTATTTTCGTCGATGGAAAACCCTTGGGCACCCATCAACTACCTTACAGCGGTTGGCATGTTCGATTGCCCGCCTCCTCACAGAGCCGTCGCCAAATCGACATCCTTATCGACAATCGATTGTGCCCGCAGCGCACCGTATTGGTTGAGCCGTACTTCGATTTCTATCTTTACGGGGGTATCTATCGAGGCGTTTGGCTACGAGAATTCAACGGGCCAACCATCGAGCGGATCGGCGTCCGCGTGCTTGATCGCCAGCGTGGTCGACTCCAGGTCCATGTCGAAACAATGGACGAAGTGCCGCACGATACGCCCATGACGATTGGCTTTGACCAACATCAACCGATGCTGATCGAAGACGGGCATTGGCAAGGTAAAACACGCACCTTTGAAATCTCTGTGCCCGATCCTCGACAATGGTCGCCAGACAATCCACAACTCCACACGCTACACGCTCATCTAGGCGAGGATCACTTCACCACACGTTTCGGCTTGCGTGACATTCGCGTCGAGGGCGCTCAACTACTTCTGAACGATGAGCCGTTAAAACTGAAAGGCATCTGCCGACACGAAGCCCATCCGCAATTTGGGCCTGCCCTTCCCGATGCGCAGATTGTTCACGACATCCAACTTCTCAAAAGCCTGGGTTGCAACTTCGTCCGTGGCTCCCATTATCCGCAAGACCCACGATTCCTGGATCTTTGCGACGAGCATGGCTTACTGGTATTTGAAGAATCCATCGGCTGGCAGCCTCGCGTCAAGCACTTTGAAAATCCAGAGTTCGTCGATCGAATAGTCCAACAAACGCGAGAAATGATCCGGTCAAGCTTCAACCATCCCTCGGTCATTCTTTGGGGATTCCTCAACGAAGCTGATACTGATGCTCCCAGCTCGCGTCCGGTGTATGAACGAATCGTAAAGGCAATTCGAGAAGAAGACCCAACGCGCCCAGTCACCTTTGCCACCTGCAAACCGTTCGACGACTTGAATCTGGACCTGGCCGATGTCATCAGTGTCAACGCTTATCCGGGATGGTATGCCGATATGGAAACCACTGATGTTCGCCCCTTGGAAGAGATCGCGCCGAAACTTGATGCCATCCTCGCTCATCTGGCGGACAACGGCCTAGGGGATCGCCCTTTCATCCTCAGCGAAGTCGGTGCCGGAGCGATTTATGGTTGGCACGATCCGCTGCGTAATCATTGGAGCGAAGGCTATCAGGCCGATCTTCTGGAAACGGTACTCCACAAATTCCGCGAGGACCATCGCATCACGGGACTAGCGATCTGGCAGTTTTGCGACGGGCGCACCTATGCCAATAGCCAAGCATTGGCTCGGCCGCGCAGTTTCAACAACAAGGGTATTTTCGATGAATACCGACGCCCTAAACTCGCCGTCCAGGTTGTTGCGAAAGGATAAATCAAACTAATCCATTGCGTTCATTGCGACAATTGCGCGAGCCTGATCGATCGCTGTTAACAACTGATTCATGGCCAAGCCTTTGGATGATGAAAGTCCTGCCAAATCGACGGAACGTTTTTCGTCTTCGGCACCCACAAGCAGAAATTGCAATCGTTGTTTTTGATTCGTCGTGATCTGCGTGACGAATGACGAGATAGCCTCGGCCTGGAGATCCGAAGTCACACCCATCGCATCCAATGCCATGCGCAAACGCAACATGTTTACCGCGGGAAACCGGCTCGGCGACCAGGTGTTTTGAGCGTAGGCATGGTAGCCATCACTGATCACACCTCGACCGGCCCAGAGCGTGATTGTGAATCCCACAGGATGCCTGCCGTTGAGACGCGCCAGCGATTGACCCCATAGATACACGTTCATCGGGGAAAACGAGGAGGCCCCGATCACTTCAAAACCTTTCTCGGCGAAGTAGGCTGAGCTTTGATTAATCCGCCACAAACTGTCCATGTCAGTGCCGTAATACCACGGCATCATTACCGCAGACGGATCAACCAGATCGACTTGTTCATCGATTCCTTGCCAGGTTGAAAACCAACGCGGGGTCTGGTTTTCATCGATCATATCGCTGTAAAACATGACCCGAATATCTGGCTTGATCGAACGAGCAAACGTCAACGCACGATTCATTTCACGACGCAACAACTCGGCGTTAGACAGCTTAGCTGCGTTCACTTGCGCACAACATCGGCCATCGGTCGATCGAGGCTCCCACACCTCATCCATCGCGAGACTGATGTACTTGGGATCGAAATTTCGAATGACGTTTTCGATTGACGCATTGACGATCTCATGAGTGATCGGCGAAGACGGACAGTAACCCGGCCCGCCCGAAGCGATGTCGTAAGTCACTGTGACACGATCGCCGTCATTAATGCGCCCGCCGGAGAGGCGCCGAATGGCGAACGGCTTGTTGTCTTCTCGAATATACGGCCGCACCCATGGGTTTCTCACATTCAACCGAGCGGGGAAATCCCATTCGAGGTTCAGTTCGCCGTCAACCACTTGAAAATCTTTGCCCTCTTGCAATGTTTCACCGTCGGCGGAGACAACCAGCACCGGCGTGTTACGGGTGATGATGACATTGTTCTTGGCCAATGCGACAGGTTCGTCGCCGACTAAAACGACTTCTTCATTGTCAACGGTTACCGTGTGACCGGCACGAATGTCACGCCAGAGAAACATCTTGGCATGGCCGTAGCATTGCAAATAGGGAATGACATCGAGTTGGTGATCTTTCGCGAGGTTGACAATTTCGGCAGCCGCTTCGCGTGAGTCGGAACGATCCAACCAGGCCCAGTCGTACAACCGGAGCATGACCGCATTCATGCGTGCTTGAGAAAAATCACGGAAGGCATCTTTCAAACTCGATTTGTTGCCATACACGTCATCGATGCTCGTCGGCGGCTTGGAATTACTGACATACAAACCCGCCCGATACGAGAACTCCGGATAGTCATAAATGATGACTTCGGGGACGTATTTTTGCTGCAAAAGCTGCATCAATGTGTCCACACCGTAAGTCATGCCACGAGGGTCGTCACAAATGATGTCGATCCGCCCGTCCTTGGCACCCAGCACATAACCTTCATTTGGAATGCCTTCGGCTACCACGGGCTTGAGATATTCAGGCAGTGTTGTGTCGCTACTGTTGGACAAAACGATGACCGCATCTTTATGGGGTCGGCCCAGGTTTTCACGAAGTCGGCTGATCGCGGTGTGCGACAACTTGTCGTGCGCGGCATTAACCTCAAGCGAAAAAACGCCCCCGGCATCACGTCCCCCCTCACGCTCCCCATCACGCCCCGCATCAATGACGTTTTTCTCACTGAGGTATTCGACCTGCTGCGGGATTGGCGAAACATCGACCACGGCAACCGCTAAGCGGTAGCGTGACATGACCTCTTGCGACGAGAGCGTTCGCGCGATGAATGCTGGCCGGTCCAGAATGCCTTTGAAATAGTGATCGTAATCGCCCTTTCCATTAATGGAATAAGCGCCGATCGAATGGACCGCCATCCCGGTTGTTTTCGCATTTTGATTCGCCGTTGGCACGCGATGTACGGGCTGACCATTCACGTAAAACGTATGCCCGCCGTTTCTCGATGATGTGATCGCGAAGTGATACCAGCGCCCGGGCGTGAATTCGTAACCAAACTCATGAGCGACAGTGGTCGCCTTCTGGCCACTTTGGTCGTAGAGCCGAACCGTCACCACCGAAGCATCGGCAATCGTCACGACGAATCGACGCCACTTGATTGAACTGAACAAAGTTGATCGGCCCGCCGGATCGTCGATCCTGAACCAGGTTTCAAGCGTGTAATCATGCGGCAAACTCAGGCTTGGGCGAAATACGATCGGCTTACGTGCCGTCGAAACATCCCAACCGCGGCCAAACCGCGCGGGCACCCTTGGATATGACGCGTCAGCCGTTTCTTGCCACTGCGCCTCAAGGTCACTCCATTGAGCACCATGAGATACCGCAGAACACAACACCGCAACGCCGAAACAGGCGACAACTATTAAACCCTTAAATTTCACGTAAAAACCTTATAAAAAACAATCGTTAATTTTCGATGAGCCGCGACACCCATTCATGAGTTGCCATGAGTCGACGTAATCCAGGCTCACTGGTTTGCGATAAACTTTCGCGATCCACTTGGCGAAGCTCCGCATTGCTAGCGTGCCATAAAGCTTCAAGCTTTTGCGCCAAACCTGCGTCGCCGACGACCGAACGCGCGTTACTCGGATCGTCCACCTCAACATCAATACCCAGACGCAACAAGACGCGCTCGAGTTCCAACAGCGTGGGCATACTGATCTGATCGGCCGACCACGTGGTTAACGCATGAGCTCGAAGCCCGTCGAGACGTTTGCTTCGATCGTTGGTTGACCACACCGTGTACAACAGCCCCGGGCTTGATGCTTCCTCGGCCTCGTGATCCAGAATTACATGTAACCATTCATAATTATTCAACGGGTCGTGACCCGACGCTGGAACCACCGGAAACCCATGGCCAAGAAAATAACCAAAGCTGCCATCCATCAACGCAGGATTTCGACCGTAATACCAAGGCATCATGTGAATGCCCCGGGCCACTTGACCTTCATCAAACAAAGTTTCGATCGTGTGTTCGTCTAGCGGGTGATACCAATCAGGTGTTTGCAAGTCGTCGAACATATCGCTCCAAAGCATCACCTTGAGCTCAGGGTCAATTTGTTTGGCAATCTCGTAAGCTTTGGTAAAAGCATAGGCCACGATCTCTTCGTTGCCCATGTCCGTTCGGCCCATTCGACCTTTGGCGTTGTTAATGACCCATATCTCATCCATCCCCAATTGAACCCACTCGGGCTCGAACAACTCGACGGTCAACCGCAACTGCTGTTCCATCATCTCCCACATGTACGGGCTGAACACGCTGGTCGTTTCCTGTCCGCTTGCGTGATCATACGTCACCAAAACCGTTTCGCCGTCAGCAATCCGACTCTTGGTTTTACGCTGGATTTTAAATGGCGCATTATCATTGCGCAGTGTGGGGTAGGCCCAGTGCCCCCGCCAGTCGGTGGTGATGTCGCCAGGCACAACGGTGAAATCTCGACCCTCTTCATAACGCCTGCCTTGTTCACTTTCGACGATCACGGGCGTACGTTCGGTGATGATGACATTCGCCACACTCAGCGGAACCGCTTCAGTGCCAGACAGAATGACCGGCTCTTTGACGACCGTGACCGTTTGGCCCGTCCGCAGGTCACGCCACAAATACCCCTTGGCATGACTATAACTCTGCAGGTAAGGGATGATCGCCACGTGACGTTCACCCGCATACGCCTGTATCTCACGCAAGGCCGAGACAACTTGGGGATCATCCAACATCAACCAGTCATGACTGCGAATCATTAAATAGTTTTGTTTTAACTCAGCCATCCGATCGATCATGAGACGCAGATGGTCGGCAAACACAATAGGTGGCTGGGTATCGTCAACAAACAACGCCCCCCGAAACGCATACGTGGGATAATCCCATACACGCATCGCATCCACATTGCCGTGCGAGTTCACGAGCTGGGCAAGCGTCCGCAAACCATACGCTGCACCACGCCCAGTTTCAGCAACCACACTGATCGTGTCCGGCTGAACCAACAACTGATATCCCTCGGGGCCGGGCTGCTCGTCTAACAATTGGTCCGCGCCATCGACATGCTTCTGCTGCCTGGCATGTACCACGACAAGTCGGGCTCCCTCACTTTGCACCGCATTATGATGGCCAATCTCCACGTTATTATTGAATTGCAATCTGATCCGATCGATCACAGCCTGCACCGCAGGGTCATCGGCCGACAACAGCGCGGGGTCTAGTTCAATCGTAATATGCCGGTCCAATGCAAATCCATCTGTATCAAGTTTCAGGACTTGCTTGGGTGCCGGAACGATCGGCAACGTATCAAGGCCTTCTCGATAACTGGCTTGTACCGCCGCATGGTCGATGGCCTGATCAACATAACGCGGGCGATCAATCACACCTTCGAAATACTGTTTGTACGAAGACTTTCCATCCCGGGACCATGCCCCCAGAACGCTCAGGTCAGCCTGCGGTTCAGGCAATCCTCCCTCCGGTGATGCGACTGCGACCAAAGCACCATTGACATACATCCTGGCATCACGAGCCTGTTCATACGAAACCGCGACGTGATACCAGCGATTCGGCGCAAAGTCGTAGGTTGTTTCCATCCGGGCAGAAGCTTTTTCGCCACGAAGCTGAAATTTAATCTCTCGACCTTCACGCAATGTCAATTGGAACTTGGCCCAGGCCGTGGAACTGAACAACGTGGCACGTGGCGTTCTGCGCGATGGACGGATCCAACACTCGATGGTGAAGTCACCGCGGATTCCGACACCAGGTTTCAATTGCAGATGCCCCTGCTGGCCTTCAAGCTTATAGCCCTGCCCGAATCGCGCGGGGACTTTGCCCAGCGACTCATCCTGCACAACATGGATCCTTGTTTCGAGATCTTCCCACACCACGCCTTCTGCCGCGTGACTATTCGACCCCTTCGCAAGGAGTAAAAAGACGCAGACAAACAAAGCAATATGCCGTGTAACATGCCAGTGATTCATAAAGTACATTCCTAGCTACAGCAGGCGGACTCTGGATCAGTCCTAAAAACAAAAATAAAATTTTCGGATGAGACTACCCCGAGGATTCAATTATCCAGCACATTCCAAGTGGCATACACATACCATTTGGACTCTTCCACCACCTTCGCGACATGCGAATCGAAGAACAAGAGATTCGCACTATCATTGTGGCGATAGTCCAGATCGTAATGCACTATAAAACTGGACGGCGACAACCGCAGGGAGTAAGCGCTGAACGGATCGATAACGCCATCGCCAATGTATGGCGCGTTGCTCGCGTTGGGAATATCTTCGATTGAGACCGCGCTGGCGTATGCATTCATCCCGTAACTGTACGACTTGGCGATCTCCACAGCGGGGTCACTGAACAAAGGCGAGCGATAATACGTGTAAGGGTTGGACTGATTCAACTCACGCCAAGGATAGTTAACCCACCATCGCGATCCTTCGGGCTCGGCACCCTGCAGCGGCGGAACCCGTCCGTTCTCATCTGAGTCCGCATAGATCGCCATGATCTGGCCGAGCTGGCGAACCTGCGACGCGCACTGGATCGACTTGGCCACGTCCTTCACCCGTGCCAACGCGGGCAACAACAGTGCGATGAGCACAGCGACGATTGAGATCACCACCAGTAATTCCACCAGGGTGAAGCCTGGCGAATGATCGGATCTGCCGACGCGCACGTCGCGGTGAG
>JAUHYI010000150.1 GCA_030426385.1 Phycisphaerae bacterium | reverse complement strand
AAAGTTAAAGGTTGAGAGTTAAAAGTTAAAAGTAAGAAACAGTGGGTTGGGTTAGGGGTGGTAGGTCGTGAATAATGAGTGGGGGGGGTTATTTTTTTGTGGCGACGGCGAGTAGGAGGGCGGGGCCTTTGGCGTTTTTTTCCGGCGGCAGCGGGCGGCAGGTTTGCAGGGTGAAGCCTGCGGTAACCAGCAGGTCGGTCAGTTCGTCAATGTCAAAGCCATTGCAAGCCTGATTCATTTGCCGACGGAAATCGTCGCGGTCATGTCGCAACAAATCAGTGATGATGGCCCGGCCGTTGGGTTTGATGACGCGACACATTTCCGACAAGGCGGCGGCGGGATCGGTGACGTAGCTCAGTGCGAGGGTCATCATCGCTGCGTCGCAATGATCGTCGGGCAGGGGTAGCGCTTCCATGTCGCCCCGATGCAATTCGATGTTGGTGAGGCTGGACGATTCAATGCGTTTGCTGGCGGCCTGCAACATGGCGTCGGACTGGTCGATGCCGATGACGTGCGCGACGTGCGGGGCCATATCGACGAGCATCGGGCCGGTGCCGCAGCCGAGGTCGGCGACGGTCCACGCATCAGGCAACAGCGAGAGCATGGCGACATTCACAAACGATTGGCCATACAGTTCGGTGCGGCGGTTGTCCCAATCGGAGGCGGCGCCGGCGAAAAATTGCTGAGCATCACGATCACGCTCACGACGCTGGCGCAGGGTTTCAAACAGTCGCAACTGGTCCTGTTTGTATTGGGCGGTCTGGGCGATCTGCTCGCGGGCAATGATCCATAATTGGCGGGCAGGGTCGTCAAGTTCGTCGAGCAACATGCGATAGAGGCTGGCAGTCCCGGCGCGGCGATGGGTGAGCCAACCGCCGTCGAGCAGGAGTTTGAGGTGACGCGAGACGGTGGACTGAGGCATCTGCAGGGTCTGGCAGAGATCCGCGACGCCTAGTTCGTGACGTTCGAGCAACCGCAACAGGCGCAGACGGGTGGCGTCAGCGAGGGCGTCCATCCATGCGAGGACGGTATCGGGTTGTGATGCTTGATTGATCATCCGAATATCCGGGTGTACGGATGAAAGGATACGCGCATTGACAGGATCGGTCAATTCCGAGGACGAAATGCGGTTTTATGCGCGGTGACGGCGAAAATGGGTCAAACGGGGGACGAGCAATGGCAGAGCAACTGGGAGAACAAGGACCGGTAGGAATTCCAGGACGAGCAGGGCGTGGGGCATGTCCCAGTAGGTGGGGTTTTGCCACGGCGCGTGGGCGATGGTGATGGTGAGGGAGAATAGCCAGAGGGTCAGGGCGGTGAAGGTGGTGAGAATAGGAGAAGAATCCCCGGATATACATCCGGGGCTATAAAATTGGGGAGTGGGGTGCGATAGCAGGAGGGGGAGGAGTGCGAGGGACCAGAGGAGGTACCAGGGGTGAACGGTGCTGGAGACGATGAGGGCAAAGACGAGCCAGGTGGCGGTGAAGGTTTCGGTGTTGTCGTGGGTCGCATTGGTGGCGGGGTGTTTTTTTGATTGGATGATGAGCCATGCGGTGAGCGCGAACAGGACGAGGCCCGATAGCACGAGTGTGGCGGTGGCGTGGGGCATGAACTGTCGAACGTATTCGTGGATGGGGCCGTTGAAGGACCATTTTTCGGCGAAGGTGCGCAGGGTTTCCATGAGTGAATGCAGATTATGTTTTGCGAGTACGAAGTTGCTGCCTACCAATCCACATGTGACGAGCATGGCCACGATGATCATGAGCAAGTCGCGCCAATTTTTTCGCAGCGTCCATGCGATGGGGATGAGCATGGGTAGGACGACGGGTTTAATCGAGGCGGCGAGCATGATGAAAAAACCGGTAGCGAACAAACGTATGACATGGCGTGATGCCTGGCCACGGTTCCAACAAAGTAACGCGGCGAGTAGGCATGCGATGCCGATGGTGTCCTGATGGCCGGAGCTGGCGATTTCGATCAGGGGTAGTGGATGCCAGGCGTACAGGACGACGAACCAGAGATGGTTGTAGTTATTGTTGGACGGGTTTGCCGCGCGGTATTCACCGCGGGCTGGGAAAGAGGGGGAAGTGGGTGGGTGTGGGGCTGGGAGTGCGACAAGTTGCGGCGCTTCGTGTGAGGTGGTGTGCGAGTGGTGCGAGTGGGGTGAGTGGGGGGGGGGTGGGCGTTGTTTGAGGATGGCCAGTAGCAAGGCAATGATGATCATGTCGAAGGCAACGAATCCCAGGCGGAACACGGTGATTTCGTAATCGCGTGGCGAAATTTTCCATAGCGCTGCAAAGACGTATTGGCTGGCTGGCAAATAGATGGTGGGAAGATCGGGGTGGTTGATGAGATGGGTGTAAGGCGTGGCGGGTTCAGGATAACGATTGGGTGCAAACTGGTAAGGATCGTGGCCCAGTGCCGTGACCGAACCGTCGTGGACATAGCGATAGATGTCGTCGCTGAGGATGGGGTTGGTGGTGAAGACGATGGTGAGCCGTGTGAGTAGGGCGATGGCGAGGATGAGGCCGATGATGAAACGTGGAGGGGTGTTAGCGGGAAAGAAATTTCGTAGGCGCTGGTGAAATGCAAACGCGGTCAACACGATCCAGAGCAAGGCGTAGCTGCCCCAGAACATGGCCAAGCCCGAGCCTTGTTGCAAGCTGTCCTGAATGCCTGCGACGCAGATCATGTAGAAGTAGAGAGCAAGACATGACACGCCGAGGATGGGCCAACCGAAATGGATGGGGTTTCTTCTGGCAGATTGGGGAAGTTGTTGTTGGGTTGGTGCGGTCATGGCGACAAATAGTTTGACAGCGATTCGACGAGGACGGGTTTGACGTCGTCGAGTGTGGGGCAATTGTCCGCAAGGATTTGTTGCATGCTGGTGACGGTGCGGTCATGGAGGCCACAGGGGACGATGGTGTTGAAGTGATCGAGGTTGGTGGTGATGTTGAGGGCGAGGCCGTGCATGGTGATTTGTTTGCGGACGCGTACGCCGAGTGCGGCGATTTTGGATAGGGCGTGATTCGTGAGTCGTGATTCGTGAGTCGGGGCGGATGGGGTGTGACGAGTCACGGCGCTTTGTGGTGGGAATTGGGTTGTGAGAATTGAAGGGGAATGTGTGGGGGGGGTCCAGACGCCGGTGTGGGGTGGGTCGGTGGTGGCGTTGATCTGGAAATGGGCGAGGGTTTGGATGATGGCGTTTTCGAGGGCACGCATGTATTGGCCGATGTGCATGCGGAATTGGCCGAGATGCACGATGGGGTAGGCGACAAGTTGTCCGGGTCCGTGGTAGGTGATGTCGCCGCCGCGATCGGTGGTGGCGATTTCGATGCCAAGTTGGGCGAGGCGATCGCGATTGGCGAGTAAATGGTCGGGCGCGCTTTTGCGTTTGCTGATGGTGATGACCGGATCGTGTTCAACGAGAATGATGCACGGCGGCTGGGTGTTTTGTAGGACCGCGGCGTGGGTTTGCTGTTGGATGAGCAAGGCCTCGGCGTAGGACATTCGGCCAAGGTCGGTAACGGGCAGGCGGTTGTCGCGGGAGGTTGCCATGCGAGTATGATATGCGGAGCGTGTGCGCGTTGTGCGATGGGATGCGTGTGACGTTTGCGAATGACGGTAAAGAAAAGACAAGAGCAATAATTAAGCGGGAATTATAAACACCGATGCCAGATATTCATGCGACAGCGATAATTGACCCTGCGATCGAGTTGGACCTTGCGGACGATGTGGTGATTGGGCCGTATTGCATATTGCATGGGCCGAGCCAGATAACGATCGGTGCGGGAACGCGATTGCTGGCCAATGTGCAATTGCAGGGGCCGATCACGATAGGTCAGGGGAACACGATTTATCCGTTTGCATCGCTGGGTTTTGCGCCGCAGGATTATGGGTATGACGCGAGTATTCCGGGAGCGGGTTTGGTGGTGGGCGATGGCAACGTGATTCGCGAAGGGGTGACGTTGCAACGTGCGACCGGTGATAACCCCACGCGCGTGGGTGATCACAATTATCTCATGGCATACTCGCATGTGGCGCATGACGCGCGTGTGGATAATCATGTGACGTTGGTGAATAACGCAATGGTGGCCGGACATGCGCACATCATGGATCGCGCGATCATGAGTGGCGGGTCAGGCATTCAACAGTTCACGCGGATTGGACGTTTTGCGATATTGTCAGGCAATGTGGGGGTGGCCCAGGATCTGCCGCCGTTCATGATGGCGGTGCGGATGAAATCGGTGGATACGTTGAACGTGGTAGGGCTGCGACGTGCGGGGCTTCGCGAACATATCAAGCCATTGACGCGAGCGTTCGATTGGTTGTATCACAGTGGTTTGTCGAACACGGGTTTTGTGGCCAAGGTGGAAGCCGAATTAGGCGACGATGCGCTGTGCATGGAGTTGGCCGATTTTGTGCGACACACCAAGCGCGGGATCACGCCATGCCGCGGTCGAGAAGAATGGACCGCGCGGAAGTTGCGGTGAGTCAGATGCGTGGCCAATCAATTTAAAAACTTGCGCGTTCTAAATTTTTCCTGACACAAACTCCCGGTATTTACCGGGAGCTAACATGAATCTATGCCCAAGTATTTAACGGGATGGGTATGAGTAGCGGGGCGAGTACGGAGTGGATCGATAACCCCATGGCATTATCCATGCCGTGGAAAAAGTTAACCCCACCGGCTCCATCATGCCCAGGGAAAAGTGGGCGGGCGTGGTGTGTGTGGGGGGGGGGCGTGGGGGGGTAGTGGGGGGTTAGTCGTGGCGGAGGGCGACGATGGGATCTTGTCGGGAAGCGGCGATCGCGGGATAGAGGCCGAAGATGATGCCGACGGAAGTGGAGACGAGGAAGCTGACGCCGATGGATGAGCTGACGATGTCTGGCGAGGCGAGGTCGGGGTGGGTGCGAGCGAGCCATTGCAAGCCGAATGTCGCGGTGAGTCCCAAGGCGATGCCGAGTAATCCACCCATGCATGAGAGCAAAGTGGTTTCGACGAGAAATTGAAAGGCGATGTGGTGTCGTGTCGCGCCCAGAGCGCGACGAATGCCGATTTCGCGGGTGCGTTCGGTGACCGAAGCGAGCATGATGTTCATGATGCCGATGCCGCCGACGAGCAGGCTGATGGAGGCGATGGCGATCATCAATGCGTTGAACCGTCCCTGGGTGCGTTCGGCCTGTTCGAGCAATTCGCGGGGCACGATCATGGTCATCTCGTCACTGCGTTCCGCATTAGGACCGGTGGGATCGAAAATTAATTTGATCTGTTCAGCAATGCTCAACACATCTTCGCCGTCGCGTACTCGCAGGTATATCTCACTGATTTCAACGCGTTCAGCGGTGAGCGAACCACTGGTACGATCGACAAAATTATCGCCATAGCGTGATCGCGCGGTGGTCATGGGCATGTAGACATCGAAGTTGATATTACGTCGAGCGGAGACCGACCCACCGCCACCAGCAAACCCAACGGGCGCGAGCACGCCGATGACTTCGAACAATTGTCCGCCGATGCGCACGGAATGATTTAAGGGATCGCTGAGGACGAACAACTGCCGGGCAATTTCGGAACCGATGACGACGCCTGCACTGCGATGTTCCATGTCTGCGTCGGAAATAAATCGACCGCGTTCGACGCGCAGGGATGCCACGTCTTGGAGTTGTGGCGTGATGCCGAACACCTTGGCTGCGCCGACACGTTCGGAGCCGTTGGTGACCGGACCAGCGACGGCCTTGAGCGGAGCGACCAGTTCGAAGCCAGTGATCGTGCTGGTGATCTGTTCCAGGTCGCGACGTTGCAGGCCATAGCTGAGCAGCATCTGTTGGCTGTTGGTGTCGTCGTTTTGCTGTTGGCCAGGTTTGACCGAGCGCAGGATAATATTGTTAGCCCCCAGGGCCCGGATGTCAGCCAGGGCTTCACGCTTATTGCCTTCGCCGATGGCCACCATAGCGATGACTGCCGCGACGCCGAAAATGATGCCCAGCACCGTCAGCAACGATCGGAGCTTGTGCAACCGTAGATTGGAGAAGCCAAGTTTTAATGTCTCAAGTAAAAAGTGCATGGGCGATCATTATTGTGGCAAATTTTTGCCGAACGTGCGGCCGAGGAACGCGAGGCATGGTGTGGAACACTGCGAATCGCATCAATCATGCGAGGAAAAGCGGGGGAGGCCACCCTTTCACATTAATCATGCGAGAAAAAATGTGGGGCGGACACCCTTTCACATTAATCATGCGGAGGAAAGTGTGGGGGGGTAAGCCTATGACGTCAATCATGCGGGGGAAAAGTGGGGGGGTAATCATGCGGGGGAAAAATGTGGGGGGGGAGGGGGGTGTGGTATTGTAGGGGGTGATGAGTCAGGTGACGATAACAATCGGGCAGGAAACCGAAGGCGAAAATCATTGGTCGTACGACGTGTTTGTCGTTGACGGAGACGTACGGCATGCGTACACCGTGAAGCTGGGCTGGTCGGATTATGACTTGTGGTCGCATGGCCGAGTGTCGCCGGAAACGGTGGTGCGTGCGGCGTTTGAATTTTTATTGCAACGGGAATCAGCTACCAGTATCCTCCGACGTTTCGATTGCTCGCGAATTCGCAGAACCTACCCCGACATAGACGCACAACTCCCCAAAATGATCTAACCCCCCCCCCCCCCCCCCCCCCCCCCCCCCCCCCACCCCCCCCCCCCCCCCCCCCCCCCCCCCCCCCCCCCCCCCCCACCTTTTCCCCCGGTTTGCTTGACGTGGTGGGGGCGGGCATGAATGACACGATAGATAAACTTAGTTTTTTCAGTCGTACCATCGTGAGAAATAAAATTAGAAGGTAGAATTTTTCCCATTCGCATGACTGACAACGCACCTCCAACTCGCACGGCATACACGCCGAAAAAACGATCTGCTTTTCGACGATCGATTGGGCGTGTGTTTCGCATTCATGTGTTTCCGGTATTGTTGAGTGGGCTGGTGCGGATGTATGGCCGATCGTTGCGTTTTGACATTCGTCAGTTTGATCAATTGGAAAACCATCGTGAAAGTAGTCAGACACAGGGGCAGGGTGGATTGATTTTTGCGTTGTGGCATGGCCCGCACTTTCCGGTGTTGTATGCGGGACGTGATCGCGGGTTATACGTGGTGGCCAGTCGTAGCGCGGACGGCGAAATGTTGGCGAGGGTTCTCGAACGTTTTGGCTATCGCACTGTGCGCGGATCCAGCGGACGCGGTGGTACGCGGGCGCTGATCGATTTGGCTCGTCATGTTAATGCGGGCGATGACGCGGTGCTGGCGGTGGATGGGCCACGTGGGCCGATCTACCAGGTCAAGCCCGGCATCATCCTGTTGGCCAAGCTCACTGGCGCTCCGATCATTCCGATCACCGGTTCATTGGCGCGTTACAAAGAATTTAAATCGTGGGATCGTTTTCGATTGCCGTATCCATTTACGCGGGCCATCGTGGCATCGGGTAAGCCGATGTTTGTGCCCAGCGATGCGGATGATGCGATGATCGAAGCCAAACGCGTGGAGCTAGAAAACATGCTCAATCAGGAACAGGCTCAGCTTGATGCCGAATTGCAACCGTCGCTATCGACAGGGTCATGACGACGACTCGAGCAGTTGGCAAAAAAACAATTGCCATGGCCCGCGGGGTATGCGAACTTAAGTCCACATGAGCCCACATGCCAAAGCACCAAAACGTGAAAATTCATCACGTCATCAAGTCATCAAGTCATCAAGTCATACCCATCCCATTAAAAACTCGCGCGGCCTCAAATTTCCCTTCACACAAACTCCCGGTATTCACCGGGAGCTAATAAAAAACTACGCGCGAGTATTTATCGTAATCCGTATCAGTTGCTCTAGCTGCTA
>JAUHYI010000033.1 GCA_030426385.1 Phycisphaerae bacterium | reverse complement strand
CGTTTTCCAAGCTCAAGCAGAGCCTGCGTTCGGCCAGACATCGCGACGTGAAAGAGCTGTGGGGTGACACGCAAAGATTGATGGACACCATCACCCCGACCGACGCGATCCACTTCTTCTGGCACTGTGGATACACGCTAGGGAAAAGGTGAAAACGCGCTAACGGGGAATCGCACGCTAAACATATAGAATCCGTCTTACACGCCGAAAACGTAACGCTTGCTGCGGGGATGCCCCAAACAATGATCATAACCCCATCACAATAACGATCCGCGCTTGCGATACGCCGACGGGCTGATTCCCGTAGCCCGACGAAACAAACGATAAAAATACTCCGGCTGAGGGATGCCCACGCGCGGGCCGATGTCCGCGATTGGCAATGAGGTCGATGTCAACAGTTGCTGAGCCAACCCGATGCGTTCCTGCTGCAAATAATGCACCGGCGACATGTTCTGGTATTTATGAAACCATCGCGTGACCGTGGCCTCACTGCAATCGGCCACGTCGGCCAAATCACTCACGCGAATCGTTTGATCCAAACGCGTATCGATCCAGGCGAGCAACTGCCCCAAGCGCGGCGGCACATCATCACCAGGCAAACGCAACGCTTGCAACCACGCATCCAGTTGACAGCGCCCCGCATCACGAGCACAACGCTCAGGCACCACTTCCTGTCGGAACAGCCACACGCAATAATCCACCAATCCGATCAACCCGCGCGGACACGCTTCTGGCAAACGCACCACACGATCAAGCGCCGCGATCGGCACATCGCGCCGCCACGCCACACCTGCCAACGGACCACCTCGGCCATGCTCCGCACCGCGCTCGAATCGACCCGGGGCCAAGTTCGGAATCACATGCACGCCCGCCACTACCATCGGATCATCCGCCGCAGCCTCGTAACGAACCCGATGACCCCACGGCAACATCATCGTCACCCCAGCCTTAAATAATTCGGTCACCGACTGATCACCCCAACGCACCGACACTCGGCCCTGACCCCGCCGACACATCAACAACATCCGCGTTTCCACCCGCCGATGCTCGACCACCTGCCCGGCACCAAACACATAGTCATTGGCCAACACAATCGCAGGATCCAATTCATCGGCCGCGTGTTTAGACATGTTTTTCATCCTATTTCCAGATAATTTGATTGGATTATACATGATTGTGCGCCGATCAAACCTATCCGATCGGGTAGGCCAACCCCTAAAATTACCCCTATGATGGACGCCGCACCCCACCGCACACCCACGCACACCCCTTCCCCCCAGCCCGCCGATGACGCCCCGTCGCACTCGGTCGGCCCAACGATCGCCGGTGAATTCGCCGACGCCACGCCAGGGCTCGACGATCCCGACGCACTCCGCGATCACGCCCAGCGCCAGGGCTATCTGTTTTTCCCCGGACTACTGCCGCGCGAAAATGTCCTGGCCTTGCGACTGGATCTGCTCAACATTCTCAACCAGCACGGCCTGCTCGATCCACACGTTCATGCCCACAATCCACCCGACGACAACGGCACGATTAACACCCAGGCCGTTCACCAACTCAGCGCGGAGCAAGTCGGCTACGGCGGTGTCGGCGTGCCTAAACATATCTATCAACAGGTCCAGAAACTCGAATCGTTTCACGCTCTGGCTCACGAGCCTAACATGCTCCGGATGTATCACACCTTGTTCGGCGAACAGCCGTTCGTTCATCCTCGCCACATCACACGACTGATCCTGCCATCACCCCACATCGCCCCAACCCCCGCGCATCAGGATTACATTCACATTCAAGGCACGCGCGAAACATGGACCGCGTGGCTGCCCATCGGCGACGTGCCCGACACCATGGGCGGCTTGGCTATTTTCCCAGGATCACACCAACGCGGCATCTATCAGGGACGACGCGTGGCTGGCGCTGGCGAATGGATCGTCGATGTATGCGACAAGCAACCGCAATACCTCACCACGCGCTACCGCGCAGGTGATGTCCTGACATTTCATAGCCTGACCGTTCACGCGGCCATCCCCGCTACCGACAAACAACACGTGCGTTTGAGTTGCGACTTTCGTTACCAACCCGAATCCGAACCAATCAACGATCGCTCATTCAACGTGCATGGCAATGCGCTGACATGGGAAGAAGTCTATGCCGACTGGCAAGGCCACGACCACCTGAAATATTACTGGCAAAAAAAACAGCTACACACCACTGATTTTGACGAAGACATCCGTTGGCAAAAAGAAGCCATCTGCGACCACAACACCTGAAGAAACTCACAAGCATGAAGGCAATCACATGTCGACTAGCGCCTGTGTTGCCCATCCCGCTTAGAACTCGCTCGTTAGCCGCCGCCCCTAGGGCGGCGGCTAACGGGGAATCGCACGCTAAAAATTCATGGAATCAGTATGATGCGCCACTCGTGCGCGAATTTATAGGCCAAGCGAAACAACTGCATTTCCTGCTAATCTATGCCCATGGCCAACAACAACAACCCATCGGCATCCGCATCGGCACCTCCTGCCCTGCTCGCGTTTCATCACGTCGCACTGTGGTCCACGCAATTCGATCGCACCGTCGCGTTTTACCAGAACGCCCTGGGCATGACCCCGATCTATCAATGGGGTGGCGCCCCGCAACGCGCCATCATCATCCGCGCATCAGGCGAGGGAAAAACCGCCTCGCATGTTGAAATTTTCGAACGCCCTACTGATGAAAACGCTAACGAAAAAAATGCGCCGACAGCCGACGAAAATCAACGCCTGCTCCATTTCGCGCTGACCACCGATGACGTTGATGGCTGTTACCACGCCGCCTTAGCCGCAGGCGCAACTTCGCAAACCGAACCGTTCAACGCCCAACAAGAAAACAAATTGCCCAACACCGAATTCCTCAAAGTCCGCATCGCCTTCGTCCGTGGTATCAACGGCGAAGTCATCGAGTTCTTCCAAGATCTTAACCCCCCCACAGTTCCCCCGCGTGATTGAAACTGTGTGGTGGGTGAGGGGGGTGGGGGGGGGACTTACAGAGGCAAGGCATATTTACGATTGGTATTTTTTAGTAGCAGTCTGCTAAAACATTTCCGCGCCGGGCTGATCATTGGCCGCATTCATCTGATCCACCAGCCTCTGGGTCGCGCGTTGCGATTCATGGGCTAAATCATGAATTGCTTGTTTCGAACGATCGTTTTTCGTCGGACTGACCACCGCAATCGGCTCGCCACCCCGTACCATCGCCAACATCGGCAAACGCAAACGCAATCGCTCGTTGTGCAGGTCGTCGTAAATCGCATGCACCGTTTCGCTGACTCGATCCAGCGTCGGCTTTTCACACACATAATCCAGTGCATAACTATCCAACCGCAGGGCAAAATTCAACAACGCGCTCAATGCCTCAACCCGTGGCGCATCCATCTGGCCCGCATTCAATTGCCCGTAAAAAACCCGGCGCACCATTGCCAGTTTTTCCGAGGATTCACTTACCCCGTCTTTCGCTGAATCAATCCCCAATGCCTGTTCCAATTCGCCCACCACTTGGTTCAACACTGTCGGCAATTCCCCAACCGTGCGCATCACCACGTGGCAACCCACTTGTCTGGCCGTATGATTCACCGCCGCAACGCCCAACGCGCTCAACACGTCCGTCGGTTGCGTACTCAGCGCCTGTCGCTGCACCTGCAAGTAATCCTGCAAATCAGCAACCGCATTTTCCAATGCCGATCGCGCGTCAACCATGTGTGTAAATTTCACCGCCAACGGACACACGTGCATGCGATGCGAACCATCCTGCCGTTCCAATCGTTGCGCCGCTCGCGTGGCCAAATAAAACGAACCGTCATGAAAACGATTGACACGATCATTGGCCATGAAAATATTTCCCTCAGGAAAATACAACACCGCGCGATGTCGATTTTTTCCCGTCAGAATTTTCATCGCTGTTTTGAAACTGGCTGGATCAAAATCATGCGGATTAATCGAAAACGTCCCGCATGCTCGCAACACCGCCATTTCAATCGGATCGCCAGTCACCATGTTCGCGTAGTCGGTCACAAACTGCGACGGCAAGCCATGATGATGCAGACACCACGCCAACGTGTAACCATCCGCGTGAGCAGGATGATTGCTTGTGATCAACAACCGATCGCCGGATCGATGCAAGGCCCGCCATTCTTCCAATCCCGACACCTGTACCCGCCGAACATCCAACGCCCGACGCATTAACCAATGCCGCACATATGGCCGCATCAACCAGGCGATCACCCGATTCGGTTTCGCTGGCACAAACTGATACGCAATCCGCTTACAAATATGCATGGCCAACATTGTAGCCCCCGCATTTTCTCCCGCTTTCCCCAGCTTGCCTCCGATTTGTCCGCACTTCCCCACACCCATCCATCCCCGCTCACCGATTCATCATGAACGTTGCCACGTCACCAAAAAATGCACGCAGCGCGTTCGTCACATCTTCTGGCAACGCCGCTTCCTCCAGCGACTCATCCATCAATGCTACCCATCGATCACGCGCCGCTTGATCAATCGCAAACGGTGCGTGTCGCATACGCAGCCGAGGATGACCTCGCTCACGACTGTAATCATCAGGCCCACCAAATCGTTGCACCAGAAAACCGCGCAGCCGTGCCTCGGCTCCTTCAAAATCGTCGGCGGGATACATCGGTCCCAACAAATCATCCGTCTTCACACGACGATAAAACCCCGACACCAAGCGTGCGAAACCTTCTTCACCAATCAAATCATAAATCTTCATCCCCCCATCATACCCCCGCACACACACTCCCCAACCCCACACTTCCCCACCCCATACCGCATCACCTCACTTTAGCATTGCCACACCCAACCCCAACCCGCGTCACCCCGCGTGTTGCCCGTCCTCGCCCACATGCCTGGCCACCCGTTCGATCCAGATCGAACTCACCGTGCTCAACACCACCGCCACGGTAAACGCATACAAACCCGCTTTCGGCGACGCATCCAACATCCCTTTCGATTGCACCAACACCACGATCATCGCCACCACGAAAACATCCAGCATCGACCACTTGCCCAACACGCCCAACCAATGGATCACACTCACCCGCCTGACATCACCCATCGGCCACCACCACACCCATGCCATCACGAGCAACTTCACCACCGGAAACGCGATCGAAAACAAACCGATCAACAGGGCCAAGCCAATTTTTTCGCCTTGCCATAACTTCACCACACTCCCGGGCAACGTGTAGTGGTCCTCCCAGAAAACCAGCGTCTCCACACTCATCAACGGCAACGCATACCCCAGCCCCAACGCGAACGTCGCCACGCCCAGCAATATCGGCACACCCACGCGCACCGCGCGCGTCGCACTCAACTTCATTAATGACGACCGCCCATCACTCATCGCTCTAGCCTACCACCCACCCACAACTCACACCAGCGCATTCACCCAGGCAGGTGTCTTCTCACGATACGCACGCACAAGCCGACCACGCGAAAAATAGTACCACGCCGTCCCGCCTTGAAATAACACCGTCGCGCCGATCATCGCGACATACATCCCCATGACCAGCGTCTGCATCACATGACCCATCGGCCCGAGCATGTCGGCCAACATCGGCTCGGATGCAATCGCCTCCGCATAGACCCCTTCACCGCGACTGACCTTCACGATCTGCCACGCGCAGTACACCACGATCATGCAGGCAAAACCAATCTGGTTAAACCCCAACAGCCTGGGCCCGCGATCGTCCATTGCCAACAACAATCGCCGACCTTTGAATTCGTGATAGGCCACGATCGCCAAACCTGCGGCCACCATACATGTTTCCCAACTCGACCACACAAACGGCAACGTCAACATCGCAAACACCCCCGATGTCCAACCTCCAAACGCCGCCACCTTGGCCGCCCGGTCTAACTTGCGACGCCGTGACCGCGCCTGCGTGACCAGTTCGATCTGGTCGCGCGTGATCGGTGCCACCGTTTGCATCGTAATAGTTGCCATGTTTTCATTATCGGGCACCCGCGCCCCAGACATTACCCTTCGCCAATCTCCCTGAAAAAAACCTCCGCCGTTCGAAAACGGCGGAGGCGTGATGGGCCCCTGAATAACTGCTGGGTCACTGCAATCACCAGGAAACCACATTCTCCTTTTTACATGATGCAAAACGTTATTTTGTCTTGTACGCATCACGTAAATCACGCACGCGGTCATGCCCCATCTTCACAACCCGATACTGCTCGAGCAACACGTCGTTGAGTGGGTTGCCCGCACACGTCTTGAGCACTTCTTCATACTTCGCCTTGATCGCATCTTCGCCGCGCTCGGCTTCGGCTAGAACCGGATACGCGTTATCACTGGTGATCTTGCCGCGTAGGCTCGTCCACCAACGGTGAAGCGCACCCTTGGCTGAACCGCTCACCTCAGGCTCCGCACCATTCAGCACCACATAGTCCTGCAGCACCCCCGCAAAATTGGCTCGGTCCTGTTGCAACGATGTAAACAACTGTTCCAACTGCGGATCTTCCACCGCTTCGATCGCGGTTTGAAATCCCTTTTGGCTATCCAGGTTGATCTGAATCAAGTCCTGCAAACCTTCAATCGTTTCCTTTTCCAATGTCGTCGTTGTATTCAACATGATGTTGACTCCTTATCACTTTCAAATGTTTCGCCTGTTACATAACAAGCACCAATTCATCCATACGCTGATTTGCTACATCACAAATCACCGCCCCCCCACATTACCCCCGGCCCCCCGCCCCCCCCCGGTGCCCCCGTGCATCTTCCCCCCTCATATCTTGGGATCAATTCGTCGCGTCCTTTATGGCATCCTTCGTGTCATGCACCGCGTCGTTCGATGCATCCTTTACGTTATCCGCCGCGTCATCCACGGACTCGCCAACTTCTTCCAATGCGTCTTCGGCTTCGCCGTCCTGGCACCCGACCATCATGGCACCGGCACCCAACAACAACGACATCGAAAACACGGGAACCAACAATGGACGTATCAAACCGCTTCCAAACGGACTATTAGTAAATGGATTGTTCAACATGATTCACTTCTCGCTTTCTTGATAAATTAAAAACTCAACACAATTCGTCTTCACACGCCACATACACGTAACGCGTCTCCCCCCCACACACTTCCACCCCACCCCCGTTCCACTCCGCCCCGCGGCTTACACCGAGGGCGATTTGCCTCGCAACGCTGCCATCACCGCGGAGATGAGGAACAGCACCAAAAACACCACAAACAAGATCTGAGCAATGCCCGCAGCACTCGAGGCAATTCCACTAAACCCAAAAATAGCTGCGATGATTGCCACCACAAAAAACATTAATGCCCAACTCAACATGACGTGCTCCTTTCAAAGCGTGATTTATTTTTTTTAAATCACAAAACAGGTTTTTCTCAAGCCAGGCCAACGTTGACCTGTCATCTTGATTCGCGTGTGCTTGGTTCTGCTTCGACTCATTCTTGAGCCTGCAAGCGTTGAACCACATCACGCTCTCAACACGTACAAGTCTAGAATTCACGTATGAAACCAAACTAAAAACGACATGAAATTTCCTTCATGTCGCCTTAACGCCGTCAATTAGCCTGTAAATTTGCTTTAAAACCCCACATATCACCGCCCACATCGCTCTTCCCACCTCACAAAAACAACGCACAGCGCCTCTATCTAGACCAGTTTAGCGCCAAGTGTCACACTTTCCTACCACACACGGGCAATCTCACGCTAAACACTGCACCGCCACCTTCGCGATTACCAACATCCACTTCGCCGCGATGCAAACCCACCACTGTCTTCACAATCGCCAACCCCAAACCCGAACCACCGCGTTTGCTCGACGTGTGTTCCGCGCGATAGAAACGATTAAACACCCGATCAATCGCCTCATCACTCAAGCCCGGCCCGCGGTCCATCACCGCCACCTCCACCACATCCACAATCACTGGCACCTTTGCCGACTTTGATTTCGCTTTCTTTTTTCGCTTACCATCCGTCGTGCGTGAACCTGGCGATTTTTTCTTTTTCGAATCCTGATGACGATGCGACTGGCCGATCGAACCACGAGCCTTACCGTCTTGAATTTCCTGCGATGCCAAGCCGCCCATCGCCAGGGTTTGCACATCATTACCGCGATTCAAACTCACACGGCCATCGTGTCCTTGGCCTGTCGCACCATCATCGCCCCGACATAATCGCACACGCACCACCACATCCTTACCCGACCCGGAATACCGCACCGCATTGCGAATCAGATTGCTTACTGCCACTTCCAGCAGATTCGGATCGCCCTCCACCACCACACCACGCACATCCTCGGCCACATCCTGCTCGATCACAATGCGATAATCTTCCGCAATCGCTTCGCATTGACCGCATGCTTGCCTTACCACCTTCACCATCGACACCTGCTGTACGCTTTCGATCGCTTCCAATCGATCCACGCGAGCCAACGTCAACAAACTTTCTACCATACGACTCAGCATGCGCATTTCATTTTCTACGCTCGACACAAACGCAAGAATCTCTGACCCCTTCTCATCGTCAACACCATCCGTGCCCGCCAGTTCATTTAGCCCTCCCGTCAATTTCAACACCTGCGCCTCGGTCAACAACGTCGCGATCGGCGTCTTCAACTCATGCGACGCATCCTGAATAAAACGCTCCTGCGAGTGATACCCCTGCTCCAAACGGTTCAACATCGCATTGATGCTCTTCACCAATGCGGACAGTTCGTCATCGACGCCCGACACAGCAAAACGCTGTGACAAATTGCTCGGCCCAAGCGCCCTGGCGACGCGCGTCGCTCGTTTAATCCGTCGCACAATCCGTCCCACCACAAACCACGATGCCAACGCCGCTGTCAATAAACCGGTCAACATCATGCCGATGTACAAACGCTTGAGCAATTGCGTCGATCCCATCACATGCTCCAGGTTCGCCGCCACCTGCATGTAATAGTCTTTGTCATCGCCCACCTCCACGCGTCGCGTCAACAATCGCAACTGCGGATACTGTGGCGATACCAACGCCACCTCTTCGCCCACGATCGTTTCGTATATCAATCGCGACGAACCCTCGGGCAATTCCTCAATCGCATCCACCGGCAAGCGATACTCCCCCAACTGGTTTGAACGAACCAACACTTTCCCCTGCTCATCCAGCAACTGAATAAAAAACTGGCTGAAATAAATCGTGCGCATTTCTAACGACACGATCATTTCGATCCGATCGTGCAGCGACAAACTTGTTTCCTCTTTCAACTCCTCAACAATTCGATTGCTCCGCTCCAATAGCATTCGATCAAAATAACGATGAAGCTGTCGCTCTTGAATCGCCATCGCCACCACGCCCAGCAATGACGCGACCACGCCGAACACCACGACAAACATCACGATTAATTTGAAACGCAACGATCGCACCACCCGCCCAACCCAACCCAACACACGACCTGTCCGCTTCTTCGTCATCAGCCATCCACCCCTCCACATTTCCCCGGGTTATCATGTGCGACACACGTGCCCCCTACCTCACCCCTCGCACGCCGCTGGTTCTTCTTCTTTCGATTTGGCCAACAACATATAACCCGCGCCCACCTTTGTTTGAATCAGCGGACTATCGAACGGCTTATCTATCTTGCGTCGCAAATTCGAAATGTACACATCGATCACATTGCTGAACGGATCAAAATTCATGTCCCACACATTTTCCCCGATCACCGCGCGACTCAACACGCGTTCGGGATGTCGCATCATGTATTCGAGAAACGCAAACTCTTTGGTCGTCAGATCAATTTCCTGGCCACCACGACAAACAGTTCGCCGGGCCAAATCCATTTCCAGATCCGCGTATTGCAATTGCACCGAATCGCTTGGTGCCGCGCGCCGCATTAGCGCACGAACCCGGGCCACCAATTCCTCAAACTCAAACGGCTTGGTCAGATAGTCATCCGCTCCGGCATCCAGCCCCGCCACTTTATCATCGGTCCCCGACAATGCTGTCAACATCAGGATCGGCGTCTTCACTTCGCGTCGCCGTAAATTCCGACACAGATCCATCCCATCATGATCGGTCAACATCACATCCAACACGATGACATCAAACGTCTCGCCCGCCGCCAGCTCTTCGCCTTCGCGCCCGCTATCGCACAGCGTCACCGCAAATCCAAATTCCGTCAGGCCTTTTTTCATGGCCAGACCCATCTTCGGACTATCTTCAATGATCAATATTGACATGACACCATCATAGCCCTTGTTTTCGCCTTTGTTCTGCTCCATCGCCACGCGATCCGCAAAATAATTGAATCATACCAGCCTCGTCACCCCAGGCACATACACGTCATAGCGCGTCGCTCGTTCGCCGTGGCTCGACACCGGTTCGATCCCATTCAGCGCCCCTGCACGCTTGGGTCGTTTAACCACCACTCGCCGACGTGCCAATCGTAAACCTGCGGCCAACAATCCCGCTTGATCCGTATCATCGCCCACCAGCTCGCGCAACATTTTCATCGCTTTGCGCTCGGCTGTTTTGCGACCCGCTGGATACATCGGATCCAGATACACCACGTCGGGCCGATCCGCTTCGTCGCACGCATACGTCAACAAATCCGCACATGTCACCACCAGCCCTCCCGCGGTCGGCCGCGCGTTTTGCACGGCTTTTTCCAGCATCGCATGCACCGCCACGCATCGTTCCAATGCCAGCACATCGCAACCCACCGCCGCCAGCAAATACGCATCCTCGCCGTAACCGGCCGTCCCATCGATCACCCGTGGCCGATACGAATCACCCTTGCGAATCCCCACCGCTTTGTACAACGGCTGACCCAATCGCCGACCCATCGAACTACGCACATCCAGTAAATTCAGATCGATCATCGTCGGTCCTGTCATCGAATTCGCTCACCGAACCGTCACGCCCATCATCATCCACCCATTTCTGATTCCTCTCGACTTTTCTGGTCGTCGTAACGCATGCGATTCGATCGCGTGTCCATCAACACAAACACGCGCTTGCGATCTTCTTCCGACAATACCGCATCGATCTGCTTACGCGCTTCGCCGATGTGCGTTCGTCGCGACAGGTGCGTCAACACCACAGCCTCTGCCTTGGTTTTTGACAACAACTTCACAATGTCATTCAAATGCAAATGCCGACCGACCGACGCGCGGCGACGATGGTCCTGTTCCATGAACGTGCATTCGGTCACCAGAATTTTCGCATTCAACACATCTTCGCGATCAAACGCCGACGACCACATCGTGTCGCCCGTGTATACGATTTGCGGCACGTCAAAACTGTACGTCACTTCTTCGCCCTTGCGTTTGAGGGCCACGATCTGTTCCTGGGGCATCCCCACCAGCTCCGGCTTCAGTTTGGTTCGCTTCTCCACCACCACATACCCGAGCGACGGCACAGTATGCGCTGTGGTAAACGCGCGCAAAAACAATTTCGGCTTAATCTCCACCTCATCGTCTTCGTCCATCGCCACCAACTCATACGGCGTGCGCTGGTTTTCGATCGCCACCCACGCGTTCATCAATTTATGAATTGGGTCGGCCAAGGGTTTGGGACAACAGACAATGCCCGTGCCCATGCCTTGAAAATGCCGCTGCGAAAAATAGTAGCTGATGCCTGCGACGTGATCCATGTGCCCATGCGTCAGGGCCACGTATCGACTCGACAGCGCCACGCGTGGACACAACCCGATATCGAAACACAGATCCATTTCAGGCACATGCACCGCCGACTGCTCGCCGGCCACGGATATACCCTGCAAACGGTAAGGCGGTAGATACAAAAAACCCAACGGCGTACGGCGCGGTGGTGGCGACGGAATCATGGCTATCTATCGGCGAATTTATCTCGCCGACCCCGGCCGGAGTCATCCTTTAAACGGGTAATTCTGGCGTCAACTCCGGCCGCGAACAGCGCCTCACCCAAACGACGGCCCCGAGCGTCAACCCGCAACCATCAATCACAATAATTCCACGTACTTTAATTGATTCCCCCAAACACCACCACCCCCCCACCACCCCACCACTCCCTCCACATCCCATCCCCGCGACTCCCTCACGCCCCACCCACTACGCCGCTTATACCCATCCCGTTAAAAACTCGCGCGGTCTAAATTTTCGCCGCACACAAACTCCCGCTATTCACCGGGAGCTAACATCAATCTAGAGCGCGAGTTTTTGTCGTAATCTGTATTACCCCCGCGACCTTCCCGCCCCATCATGCCGGGCGATTCATTTACTCGGATGCGGTCGCACTCAGGTCGAGGACGAGGTTGGCCGTACCTTCCGCAATGGTAAACCGATGTAACGGTTGGCCCGATATGTCGATCTCCAGTCGGCCCGGCAAAATGTCGGGGATGATGAATCGGCCTTGCCCTGATGCCACGCCTGATACAACACCCGATGCAGCACCTGACGCCGCACCCAGCGCCACACTGGATTCCTGGGGTGGCGTCCCCCAATCGATCGGCACCGAATCGGTAAACGCGCGCGGGCTGAACTCGGTGTGATGACGATAGGTAAGACGATCCGGGCGCAGGCCGGTGGGAGGCGCGCTGATGCGACCCACAAGTTGACGCGGTGGATCGAGATTTAAAACCAGATCATCACTGCCTGCGAAAACGCCGCCCACGATTTTGCCGCCGTAGCCGTTGGCTTTGATGAACAAGGTGTAATCGGCTTGATCGCGTAGCGAAGGCAAACGGAATCGGCCATCGTAGGAAGTGCGAGCCAGCTCAACCGATGCGTGCCGGGGATCAAATTTTTCATCGTAAAACCCACGCCGTTGAACAAGCAGTACGACCGCATCGCGAATCGGCTCGCCGGTGCTGGCCGAACGAACGATACCGCGCGTGGCACGCGCGGGTTGTAAGGACCATTGCAACGGCGGCATCGCGCCAGCGCCAGAAGCGGCGTCGGTAACAGTGTCGGCAGCTACGGCTGCGCTTGCGTTTGTGTTTGCGTTTGCGTTTGTGCCAGGCGCATCAGTGGGCAAGCCAAACACATGGCGATCGAATTGATAGCCTGCCACGCGTGCTTCGAATTCCACCGGAAGGTTCGGCATGTATTCGAAGCTGGCCTGCCCATCACTATCGGTGAGCAAATATTGTTGACGAATGCGGGCACGCGGTTCGCGCTGAGTTTGCCAGGCACGCAGCGCGGCGAATGCGATAGGCCGACCTTGATCATCACGCAGGCGAATGTTGCCGCTGATGCAAGTCGAAGCATGACCCTCCGCATGCGACGAGTCGGAGGCTGTGGGAGGCGAGGGGGAGGGTGGGTGAGTGGATGTGGGGGGGGTATTCAATGCCTCAGGCCACGCGGGAATCGTAACCGCCCCGGGTTCTGATGGTTTTGGTGATCCGGAAAAGTGGTGTTGCCGAACGAACGCGGACGGCGCATAGAGGATAAACAGCGCGAGGATCGCCATGGGAATGGCATGCGTTGGCCAACGCAGCGCGGGCTTGCGTTGGGGCGCGACGAGTCGACTGACCCGACTAAACAGCTCGCCCCCTTGATCGATCTGCGCGGTGCGCTGCGCGAAACCTGCCAGCGAAGTCAGCGCGGGAGGAGCGGGCGAAGTGGAAGGGACGGTTGGCGCGTCAGCCTGACTCGCGGTTTGACCCGCAGCAGCATCAGCAACCCGATGCGTCAACTCCCCAGCAGAGGAAATGTGTGGGCCGTGTGGCGTGGGGGAGGAGTGGGTGGTGTGGTGTGAGGGGGGTGGGGGGGGTGGGGGGTAGAGGTTGGTCCAGAGGCGATCGACGACATCGATGAGAGCCCGAGCCGCGCGGGCGCGTTGGTCGTGGTGATGGTCGGGACCTGCGGGGTTGGGTGCCAGGGCGCGAACAGCCAGGTCATCGCACGCGGCCTCACGTTCGATACGAACCTGGCGTGACAGCCACTGGAGGGCCGGATTGAAAAAGAAAAACGACTCGACAAAAAGCTGCACCGCATTAACGAGATAATCGGCGCGGCGCAGATGGGCCAATTCATGAGCGATGACAATGCGTAGATGTTCGGTCGTGGCATGTCCAACCAAAGTGGGCGGGACGAGCAACACGGGTTGCCACCAGCCGACGACGCAAGGCGAATCGACCGCGACCGCCTGCATGACGCGCACCGGGCGATCGAGGTTGAGTTGCTTGAGCACATCGCCTGCGATTTGCAACAGTCGGGCATCGTCTGCGGGCTGGGCGTGCTGGGTCAATTGATGGGCAAGCCGGAGCTGACGCACAGCCAGGTACCCGCGATAGAGCGCGAGGATGGCCCACAGCGCAAGAACCGTGGCAACGATAAGCCCCCAGATATCATGGTCGGCGTCGGCCGCGCGTATTGTGGCCGCGCCATGCGATGGCGCGAGGGCTGCGGAAAATATCCCGGGCAATGTCGCCGATCCTGCCGGGGAAGTGGCCAGCGATGACTCGGCATGTAAGAACAGGACCAACCATTGCACGAAAAAGCATAACGGAACAGCGATCATTCCGACCATGGCGTGACGATAGCGAGCGGTCGCATGAACAGCGGTCAGGTTTTTAAGAATAATCGCCACAACCCATGCGATAAGGGTGGCCTGCCAAAGGCTGTGGACGAGCGCCAAGGCCAGCGTGCGAGCAAGGTCGCCTGCGAGACTAAAGGCCGATGCATCCATGAGCATATACATGAACGATGTTAAACCGTGACAGAGTAGATCAACAAACCAACATTCCGACCGACAGATGAGCGCCGGTCACTGATGCGCGGGCCCGTGGCATTTTTCGCCGTGAGTGACCCGCGACCCTCCCGTCCCCCCATGAGACCGCAAATTCCGCCGTGAATTGCCCGGCGAATTGTCTCGCGTGTTACCCAAGTATAGGACACTCAAGGCCCAGTTCGGGACTGGAAAAAAACAACCCCACCTGACCAAGCGAACGCGGCTGGTGGAGGCCGATTCTGCCTGGGTGTGGGGTGTGTTCAGGGTGGCCTATTGGCTGGCCCGGGTTCAGTCGCTGGTTGAATCTGATTCAGCGAGCGTGTCGAGGCCGTCGAGGAACTCGCGAATCTGCGAGATCTGGTCGGAGGTGACATCGGATTCGCTGATCAGGCTTTGCACGGCAACGGCTGGCTCGCCCGCAAAAACGCGTGTGACCAGATTGCGAAGCATGGGACCCATAATTTTGTCGCGTGACATTTTAGCGCGATACACGTGGGCCAAACCCTGACGCTTGGCGGCGTGGGTCAGCAGGCCTTTCTTTTCCATTACCTGCATAACGGACAAGACGGACGTGTAAGCCCGTTTTTTGCCGTCGGGCAAACTCTCAAGCACTTGGCGAGCGGTGCATGGACCGAGTTTCCAGATCACCCCGAGGATCTGCAATTCAAAATCCGAAGGGCGTGGTGTTTCATCATTAGACCAACGTGGCATAGATATCTCCTATCAGGCCCCCGCCAATTTGTACCCCGCACATATTTTCGCTGGGCAATTCCCATGCGTTGGGCGGCCGAGCGTGCGGAGCGAATGAATACCGAATACGTCGTTTGAATACGACCCTAATTCAAGAATCAAATCATCAAACACTAACACAACGTACCCCGGATCGCTGTTCACTGAGTAACACGGCTAAGCTCGAATGCCCACCGCTGTACCTCGTTCACCCCCCCTCCCCCCCCCCACAATTTCCCCTGCGCGAATTAAGCCGCGCGTCGTCTAGCCCCTTACCGACTCACCCCCGGCTCGTAATGAATCCTGTGGCCGCTACGTCTAAACTACTACGGCTCATGTAGTATCTACGATCCACACAGTAAATCAACCCCGTTTGGGCCGATAATTGAAATTTTTTTTCGTGTTTTTTTCGTTGAGTTCGGTCGGCCTATGACTGGTCCAACTAGCCCACCCAACCAGGCATGAGGCCCCGATCGGCCAAACATCAATTTTAGACATGTTAACGCCGGTTCGGGCCATTGTGTTGCTTCGCTGCGCACGACATACTGGGTCATCGCCAATCCAGCGACACCACGAATCAGACACCGCCGTTTCGTTGGTTTTTTACGCTATTTTATAGACCTACCGGAGCCCAACCCATGTCACCAGCAACCACCCCCAAGGCCCCAGCCAAGGCCAGCCCTGACGCATCACCTGCCGAGGGGCCGTGTATTACGGTCCCTAAAATTCTCAATCATGAACAAGTCCAGGGGTTTGTCGACGATGGGTTTCTGGTGTTGCCCGAACTGATGACAACGGCAGAACTGGATGAATTGAAAAAGGACACCGTCGACGTGGCCCGCGGGAAATATCCATGCGAGACGCTCAAGTCCCTGCCGGAAAGCATGCCGGAAAAAGAGGTGCTGCAAAACATTCTGTGCATCCATCAACCGCATTACATCAGTCCGGTGATGGACAAATATGTGAAACACGAAAAGATTTGCGGGGCCCTGAGCCAGATCACCGCCGCCCATTTGCCGTTCTGGGACGGAAGCGTCAAATGCATGCAGTCGATGCTGTTTATAAAACCGCCGACGTTTCAGGGCCAGGCCTGGCATCAGGATGAGATTTACATTCCCACGCGCGACCGTTCGCTGATCGGGGCGTGGATCGCGATCGATGATGCCACCATCGAGAACGGCTGCCTGTGGGTGGTACCCGGCTCGCATCGCAACGGCTACCTGTATCCACAAAAACCCCACGAAAACCCGGAAGAATTCGACAGTTCCCAGGAAAGCTATGGGTTCGACGATTCGCAGGAAGTCCCCGTCGAGGTCAAGGCGGGATCCGTGGTGTTTTTCAACGGCCACCTGCTGCATCGATCGCGTAAAAATCGCAGCAACATCTATCGGCGGGTGCTGGTCAACCATTACATGAATGCGTGGTCGAAATTGCCATGGACCCCCAAAGCCGACGAAACGGTGGCCAACGCAGACCGCCGAACGATCGAGCTGGTGGCGGGCGTGGACCCCTACGCATGGAAAGGCACCGAAGATCACGGCAATAACGTTTACCTGCGCAGGTGTCAGGCGAATACGACGGATTGATCAGCGGGGCCATCCTGTCTATTCGTTTCTCTCAATTCAAACAAACCCCCGGTATTCACCGGGGGCTAATATGAATCAGCGCCATTGGTACTAAAAAGTGTTAGCCGCCGCCATTTGGCGGCGCGTGATTACATGGAAACACTCACCGTCACGCCGACCAAGGTCGGCGGCTAACGGACGCGTGAATGCAATGCGCCTCATTCGCGGGAAATAGGGTGCGTGTGTGTGGTGTGTGTGGGGGGGGGCGGGGGGCAGTTTGATTTGTTTAGCCCCCGGCGGAATGCAAGGGGTCATGTGGGGGGGGGGATTTGACATAATTGAGATCAAGACTCAATAATGGTGGGCTGAGACGAGTGTCTCTTGGGGTGGAATGTCTGGGGTGGAACGTCCTGGGCAAAACGTTAGGTAAAAGCGTTGGGTAGAAAGCACGTGAGTTCTACCGGGTTCTTGTCAGACTTTATATAGATACAGATTGAGGTATACCATGGTTGGCTTTTCAAATTTCGTTCGACAGTATGCCATCGCGTTGGCTGTGATGGTGATCGCAGGTGCGATGACCGTGATCTCGTCAGCACCTGTTCAAGCAGAAACGCTGACGGTTTATTCTGGCCGAAGCAAGAGCCTGGTGAATCCGTTGATTCGTCAGTTCACCCAAGAGACGGGCATTGAAGTCGAAGTGCGCTATGGCAGCACGGGACAGATGTTGGCCGCGGTGATGGAAGAAGGCGACCGCAGTCCTGCCGATGTGTTCTGGGCCCAGGACGCGGGCGCGCTGGGCGCGCTAGCCGCAGACGGCAAGTTCATCACATTGCCGACCGCATTGCGTGAAGGCGTACCTGCTCAGTTCAGCAATGACAACGGCTTGTGGTTGGCGACCAGCGCACGAGCGCGCGTGTTGGCCTATTCACCCGAACGCGTCAGCAGTGAACAACTGCCCACAAGCATTATGGAATTGACCGACACCAAGTGGGCCGGCCGTATCGGTTGGGCACCGACCAACGCATCGTTCCAGGCTTTCGTCACCGCGATGCGTCGCACGATTGGTGAAGAGCAAACACGCGCATGGTTGATCGGCGTCAAAAACAACGGCGCTAAAGCCTATCCCAAAAACACCCCGATCATTCAGGCCCTCGCTGCGGGCGAAATTGATCTGGGATTGCCCAACCATTACTACCTGCTGCGTTTCAAAAAATCGGACAGCAAATACCCGGTGGCTCAAACATTTTTCGCACCCGGCGACATCGGCAACCTCGTCAACGTCGCAGGTGTGGGCATCCTCAAAACCAGCACGCATCACGAAACGGCCCAGCGCTTTGTCGAATTCCTGTTGTCCGCCAAGGCCCAACAGTATTTCACCAGCGACGTGTTCGAATACCCTGTGACCACGGGCGTGATTCCCAACAGCAACCTTGTCGATCTCGATGAGTTGCTGCACAACGCTCCAACCGTGACGCTCGACGAGATGGACGATGTCGAAGGCACGCAAAAATTGCTGCGTGAAGCCGGGCTGATCTAGAACGTAGTCATGCCGATGCGTACAGGCCCGATGAAGGTGAAATTTCAATCCGCCCAAGTGCCCACGCATATCAGGACGCAAGTGGCTACAGTGCGGACTATCGTTTATTCCTTCACGTTTGCCTTCATGTTTGATGGTTACGCTTGACGCACCTCTCCCCTGCCAACATCGCTTCGAATCCAGACATGCCCACGCGCCCGGTTCGTCGCCGTATGCGTCGGCCGTGGTATTTGTTTTTCGCGGCGATCAGCGTGGCTATCGGCGTGGCGATGCCGTTGTGTTATTTGTTGGTGCGCGGGTTTGATGCTCAAGCAAGCGAGCTTAGCGCCATGCTGTTGCGCTGGCGTAACGTGCATCTACTCATCAACACGGTCACGCTCGCCGCAGCGGTGTTGGCGGTATCGTCTACGCTGGCGTTTATCGTGGCGTGGCTAACCACGCGAAGCGATTTACCTTGTCGACAATTCTGGCTGGTGCTGTGCGTGTTGCCCTTGGCTATTCCGCCGTACCTGATGGCCTACGCGTACAAAGGCATCGGCGGCAACGTGGGGACGATGGCGCTGCTCACCGGTTGGCCCGGCCCGCATTTCTCCGGATTTGTCGGAGCATTACTCGCCCTGTCGCTATACAACATGCCGTTGATGTTGTTGAATTTTCGCGTCGGCATCATGCGACTCGACCCCACGCTCGAGGACGTTGCCCGCAGTCTGGGTCGATCGCGACGCAATGTGTTATGGCATGTGATTCTGCCACAACTCAAGCCCGCGTTTCTCGCAGGCGCGCTACTGGTCACACTCAACGTCATCGGGGATTTCGGCGTGGTCAGCCTGATGCGTTACGAAACATTCAGCTACGCGCTATTCCAACTCTACGAGGTGGGCGAGCGCGTGTATGCAGCATGGATCGCCGTAGCGCTATTGGGTTTGACCGTAATCGTGTTGATCATCGATGCGTGGGTGTTGCATGGCTTAACGCTGCAAGGCCGAGCGCAACGAGCACCGAAACCGCGCAAGCATGACATGGGCGTGTGGCGTTACGTGGCGATGTTGTTCTTGATCGTGCTAATTCTAGCGGCGCTGCTGGCCCCGCTCAGCACGTTCATCTATTGGGCCATCCAACAACCAACCATGGTGGCAGACGCCGCCTATCATCGCCGGGAATTGTTCGAAGCGCTACGTGGGTCGTTGATCGCAAGCGTGCCCGCGGCCTTGTTGGCAGCCGGATTGGCGACGCCGGTGGCATTTTTATCACGACGGTATCCTTCGGCGTTTTCGCGATCAACCGAGCGCATGGCGTACCTGGGTTATGCCACGCCGTGCCTGGCATTTGCGTTGGGACTGACGTTCTTCGCCTTGCGATTCGACGAAGCGTTTGGCATTCCGATCAACTCGGGGCTGTACCAATCGTTGGGACTGTTGGTGTATGCATACAGCCTGCACTACCTGGCCGAGGCGGTGGGCCCAATCCGAGCGACGCTGTTCGTCGCCACACCGCGATTGGAAGAGGCGAGCCGATCGCTGGGTTGCGGGCCGTTGCGGACGTTTATGCGTGTGACATTCCCGGTGTTGCGCAGCGGGCTGGCGGTATCGGTGGCATTGGTATTTTTGTCCGCGATGAAAGAATTGCCGCTGACCATATTGTTGGCCCCGATTGGTTTTTCAACGTTAGCCATCAATGCGTTCAACTATGCCCAGGAAGCCATGTTCATCGAAGCCGCCCCCTATGCGTTGGCGATCGTCGCGTTCAGCGCGATGCTCGTCGGGCTTGTATTATGGCGGGGCGAAAAGAACATCTGATTAAAAAATCTAAACGCCATATGATTTAAAAAACCACAGAGGCACAGAGACACAGAGAAAGCCATAGAAAAACAGAAAACAGAAAACAGAAAACAGAAAACAGGACAAGTAAAAAACAGCAATACACGTAAAGACCCGCAAAAAAAGCGCGCGTTAATATCCCGAAGTTTTTCACATACACATCCGACCCGCTCGCCTTCCACCGTGTCTCTGTGTCTCTGTGTTTTTACTTCCGACGTTTTATGACCACCCAACACCCACAACCCCATGACGATTCCCAAACTACACATTCAAAATCTCAACAAGCGCTTCGGCAACAATGGCGAAACCGTCATCGCTGCCGACAGCGTGACGTTTGATGTGTCCGAGGGTGAGGTGCTGGCATTGCTGGGGCCATCGGGTTGTGGCAAGACGACGACGTTGCGCATGATCGCGGGATTCGAACAGCCCGACAGTGGCACGATCGCAGTCGACGGCAATTTGTTTAACGATGATAAAAATTTTATTCGGCCCGAGAAACGCGACATCGGCGTGGTGTTTCAGGATCTGGCATTATTCCCACATTTAGATGTGATCGGCAATGTAATGTTCGGGCTGCGTCATCTTGATCGCTCCAGCGCTCACAAGCGCGCGATGGAAATGATTCAAATGGTCGGGCTTGGCGATCTACCGCATCGCAAGCCCGAGGAACTCTCGGGCGGACAACAACAACGGGTGGCTGTGGCCCGAGCGATGGCGCCGGCACCGCGATTGATTTTGCTCGACGAGCCGTTTTCCGGTTTGGATGCGAGCCTGCGACAATCCACGCGGCAGGATATCCGCGAACTGTTGCAACAACGGGGCATGACCGCGGTGCTGGTCACACACGATCAGGAAGAAGCGTTGACGTTTGCCGATCGCATCACCGTGATGCGCGACGGACGTTTGATTCAGGCGGGGTATCCGGACGAGGTTTATTTCCAACCGCGCACCGCGTTTGTCGCGACGTTTTTAGGACAGACGAATTTGTTGGACGTGCAGGCCAACGGCAAAACCGCGCAAAGCGCCTTGGGGCCGTTGCCACTGAATGAATCAGCGCAAGGTTCGACCGTGGTTTCGATTCGTCCGGAGCATCTGGAAATCGGCCCACCTCATGCCGATCGATTGCAAGGCACGGTGATCGCCCGCGAATTCAAGGGTCACGACCTGAGCTACACCGTGTTGGCCGATGGCACGACGTATCGCATCCACACTCATTTTCGTTGTACGTATCGCGAAAACGACGCGGTCTCGATTCACGCCACCGAACCCGCAGTGGTCGTGGCTGACGATCGAGCCGACACGGTTCCCGCGCGTCAATAGCAATCCCCCCCCCCCACCTCTCCCCCACCTCCCCCCACCACCCACCCACAACCCACCCCACCAGCACCACAACAACTGCTGGCAATGATCCGCGCCGACGCTGTCGGCGGGCTATTCATTCAAACTAATCCCACAAAAATCATGCACGAGAATTTAATGGATTGCGGATAAGGCTTTCTGGTCGTCCATGAAAAAACCCACGGCGACATGCCGTGGGTTTTAAAGTTACGTGACCTTCGCAAAAGTCGTTGGCCACGATTTGACCGAATGGATGAACTCGAATGCGTTGTGTTAGCTGACCAATCCCGAAAAAAAACTCGCGTGTTAGCCGCCGCCTTTATGGCGGCGCGACGGCCTATGTTTAGCACACGTTTCGCGCCGCCCAAGGGCGGCGGCTAACGATGAATAATGCCCGTATCTTTTACGGGATTGGTGTTAGCCGACCAGACCCAGCACCGCGTCGTTGCGGTGAGCCACCAGGCCCTGGGTGTCTTGCTCGTCGTCGAGCGTTTGTTCACGCAGATCGTTTAATGCGGCCAATCGTGCGGTGGTATCAGGGTCTTGCACGCCCTTCGGATTGGCTAACTCTGCGATGGATTTGGCTTCATTGGTTTTCGCGGTAATGCCCGCTTTGTCTGACTTGTCCTTTTTGTCTTTGTCGTCGACACCAAACGAATTGTCGATGACCGAGCTTCGCTGTTCGTCGATCTCTACACGAGACTGATTGGTCTTGGCTTCGAAGGCACTGACCAACACGTCACGACGTTCGCCGGTGCTGTCAGCATCACGCTTGGTCCCATTGACCGCATAAGTCGTCACCTCACGGGCTTCGCCAGACGGGGTTGCGGTTTGGCTACTGGCGGCATCACTACCCTGGGCATAGTTGAAGCCGGTGTAACCCTCCAACGGATTAGCCGCTGGGGTCGGAACCGGATCGGGTGTGGGTGCCGGATCAGGATCGGGGGTAGGGGTGGGCGTTGGAGTTGGAGTTGGGGTTGGATCTGGCGTAGGTGTCGGGGTCGGGTCCGGAGTTGGATCAGGGGTAGGCGTTGGGTTCGGGTCCGGGGTTGGGTCAGGAGTCGGAACCGGGTCAGGATCGGGCGTCGGGTCCGGCGTGGGCGCGGGGGTCGGATCGGGTGCCGGGTCGGGTATGCCTTCGATCGTGGTTTCTACCCCGCCACTTTTCAACTTGATTTCTAGCTCAACATCGCCGACCTTGGCGGTGAACTTTTTGCTGTTGTTGAATGTGTATTCGATGGTTTCGCCCGCGGCCACTTGATCGGCCGCCGCTGTTTCAAAATCCGCCAACGCCTGGGCCAGGGCACTGATGTCCGCTTCATCTTCACCAACCAACGCGGTCGTCAGATTCGTCTTAAAAAACAACGTCGACAACGTGCTCGATCGATTGCTGTCGCCACCGGTTTGATCGACCGTGGCTGCGCTGGCAACTTTAGTCGTTATGTAGCTGATGTCGGTGATGCTCATGACTTCTCCTGAATGCCTGTCGCTTATGGTCGCCTGAGTTTGATCCAGCTCGCTTTGCCGCTTGCTTTCACATCTGCCGTAAACAACCAATTCAATCGCCAACCTTGCAAATTGTCGTCATCGATAATTTTGCGAGTCCCGCGATCACCGCCATACAACCGTCACAACAGGCACCCCCCCACCTTTCCCCCACCCTTCCCCCCCCGCCTTTCCCCCACCTTCCCCCCGCTTTCCCTTGCCTTTTCTTGCCCTTCCTTCGCCTTGTACCACTTCCTCTATTTTCCACGCTTCCACATTTTCTGCCTCATCCCAATCCCGTTTAGAACTCGTGCGTGATACCCATCCCGCAAAATACATGCGTGTGAATTTGATTTTATAGTTAACCGCCGCCTTTACGGCGGCGCGAAACGTGCGTCAAACCCAGACCATCGCGCCGCCATAAAGGCGGCGGCTAACGCGCGAGTTTTTAATGGGATGGGTATTAGAGCGTTTTGCGTCATTTGTGACCGCATGGCACGCTGGGCTGACCACTTAAGTGACCAGTCCAGCGTGAGTATCATTAGGATAGAAATTTTTACAAGACGCTCTAACCGCAGGCCACGCACAATCACCGCGCACCATTTCGTGCGCCATTTCGCGCGCAATGATGTCATAGGGCCTACCGTCAGACACGGGTTCTACGAGTCGTGATATGTTAGTCGGTCAATCCCGCAAACATCGGGGTCGACAGGTAGCGTTCGCCAAACGAGCAGGCTACGGTGACAATCGTTTTGCCTTCGTGCTCAGGCATCTCCGCCAACGCACAGGCTGCGACGATGTTGGCACCGGTAGAAATGCCGCCGAAGATGCCTTCTTCCCGAGCCACACGACGGGCCATCTCGAATGCTTCTTCGTTGTCGACTTTTTGCACGCCGTTGAGCAGCTCTGTGTCCAGGTTCTTGGGAATGAACCCGGCACCGATGCCCTGAATTTTATGCGGGCCTGGCTCGCCACCACTGATCACCGGCGACCCGGTCGGCTCAACCGCATAGGCTTCGAACGTGGGCTTGTGTTCACGGATGTATCGCGTGGTCCCGGTGATCGTTCCGCCGGTCCCCACACCTGCCACCAACATGTCCACCTGGCCTGCGGTGTCGATCCAGATTTCCGGGCCGGTCGTTTCGTAATGAATTTTCGGGTTCGCAGGGTTTTCAAACTGTTGCGGCATGAACGCGTTTTCCGTCGTGGCCACCAACTCGGCAGCCTTGGCGATCGCTGACTTCATTCCACCGGCGGGATCGGTCAGCACCACGTTCGCACCCAGACCTCGCAGCAAAGCCCGACGTTCCACACTCATCGACTCCGGCATCGTCAACGTCAATTTATAGCCACGCGCCGCACACACAAACGCCAACGCGATGCCGGTGTTCCCGCTGGTCGGCTCAAAAATATGCGTCTGGGCGTTGATCTTGCCCGCCGCTTCGCCAGCCTCAATCATCGCCTTGCCAATGCGATCTTTCACGCTGGCCAATGGATTAAAAAATTCGCACTTCACAAAGATCGTCGCGCCCCTCGGTGCGACCCGACGCAATTTCACCATCGGCGTATTGCCAATCGTGTCAATGATGCTCGAATAGGTTTTGCCGTGAGATAGGGTTGGGGACATTGTCATTGCTCCTGATCACCCCCGCCACCATTACCACCACAAGTTACCCGCCCCCCACACATCTTCCCCACTATCCCCCCAACAGCCACCCCTGAACCTTTTATAGTAGCGGACCCACCCCACCACCGACAACCCACCCCCCCACCCCCCCCACGTTCCCCCACGTTCCCCCGCTTGTCTCTCCGCTCAAGCCTACCACCACCAATCAATAGCGCAGGGGAAACGTGGGGGGGGGGTGGGGGGTTTAACGCTTTGGGTCTACCCTGTTATGATGCATGATCTCCGGCTGGGTCACTCGTCATCACACACACACTGAAAATTTACCAAACAGGATTCATCATCATGGCTGAACGCACTGGCATCATCACACTCAAGGGCAACCCCGGCACACTCCTCGGCGACGGCGTTACGGTCGGCCAACCCGCTCCGGATTTCACCGTCGTGGCCACCGATATGTCGGAGAAAAAACTTTCCGACTATCAGGGCAAAACCGTCCTTCTTTCGGTTGTCCCATCGCTGGACACGGGCACCTGCGATGCCCAGACCCGACGCTTTAACAAGGAAGCCGCTGACCTGGGCGACGACGTCGTCATCCTCACCATCAGCATGGACCTGCCTCCTGCGATCAAACGCTGGTGCGGTGCCGCTGGCGTCGATCAGGTTGAAGCCCTCTCTGACTACAAACACTGGTCATTCGCCAAAGCCTTCGGCCTACGCATCAAAGAAAACGGCCTGCTCATGCGTGCCCTCTACGTCATCGACAAAACCGGCAAGATCACCTACGAACAGATCGTTCCCGAAATCGTCGATGAGCCTGATTACGCACCTGCCCTGGCCGCTGCCAAATCCGCGCAGTAAAAAACCGTAAGCGGCTCTCGATAAGCCATAAAATTCAACACACCACACGCGCCGCCCAAGACCGTCGGCCAACCTGTTCTATTCCCACTGTTCATCATGGCATTCTGCGACCTGCATGTTCATTCCACGGCCAGCGACGGCACCGATCCGCCGGGCATGTTGGGCCAGCTTGCCAAACAGGCCGGACTCAGCGCGATCGCGCTCACCGATCATGACACCACCGACGGCCTGCCCGCCGCAGCCGAAAGTTGCCGCGAACATGGCATCGCGTTCGTTCCAGGCATTGAACTGTCGGTCGATCCCGGCCCACGCGTCGGACAACCTGACACCGCCTTGCGCTCGGGCACGTTGCACATTCTCGGCCTGTTCATCGATCCTGACGATGCTCAACTTGCTGACATTCGTGTCGAGGTGAAAAAGGCACGCGGCCAACGTAATCCTCTGATCATCGCCAAACTGCAACAGCTCGGCGTATCGATCACCTACGACGATGTGTTGGCTCTGGCCGATCAACAAGACACGGCCATCATCGGCAGACCGCACATTGCTCAGGTGCTCGTCAATCGTGGCTATGCGAAAAATATCAACGATGCGTTTCGCAAATACATCGGCCAGGGGGCCGAGGCCTACGTCCGCCGTGATCCATTGCCCGCGGCCCGTGCGATTGATGCGGTCCATCACGCGGGCGGCTTGGCGGTGCTCGCTCATCCCATTCAGTTGCGTTACGAAGACCCCGATGAGCTTGAACATTTCACCGCAGGCCTGGCATCGCTCGGACTCGACGCAGTGGAAATTCATCACAGCGATCACAGCGAACGCCATTGCCGACAGTATCAAAAACTCGCGGAAAAACTCGGCCTACTCATCAGCGGCGGCAGCGATTACCACGGCACTCGAAAATCCATCGCCCTCGGCAGCGAAAACGTCCCCTTCGAAATTTATCAAACCCTCCGCAACACCCCCCCACGTTTCCCCCGCTCCACACCCCATCCCCCCCACCCCCGCCGCTCCCCCACCTTTCCCCCGCAAGCCTGATCCCTCACACACATTTCCCCTCTCATACCCACCTACAAAAAAAACGTGCGCGGTTTATAGTTAGCCGCCGCCTTTATGGCGACGCGATGGGTTGTGTTTGTTCCACGATTCGCGCCACCATAAAGGCGGCGGCTAACGTGCGAGTTCTAATACCCCTCCCGTTAAAAATTCGCGCGGCCTCAATTTTCCCTTTACACAAACTCCCGGTATTCACCGGGAGCTAATAAAAAATCTACACGCGAGTATTTATCGTAATCCGTATATGTGGTGGAATGCGTATCACATTTCCTCACGCGCTGCCAAACACCGCGGAGGTGAATTCCACCATTTCGTATTGTCCTACTTCTTCTTCGAACAGCACTGGCAAATCCACACGACGCGGGGGCTGTTTGTCTACACGCTGCGCTTCCAAATGCGCCAGGGCCGTCCGCAATGACAACCCCGTATCAAATCCCAGACGAATCACACGCGCTAATCCATCCACGTCAGGAATCATTTCCTGATCGCTGCGATAATTCGCATACGTCAACACCGTAAGACGATGACGCGATTCGATCGGCAAACGACCAATCGATTCCAACACCGCAGGCAGCAACTGATCGTTGGTCACAAACAACGCTTCGTGATTTTTCGGCGACGAATTGATCATCAACAATTCGATCAGGCCCCCCGCCCAGGCGGCTGCTTTCGGGCACAAGTACTGCACACGAAAATTCGGCATCGACAAACCATGCGCGACCGCAGATTTTTTCAAGGCCGACACGACCTGGCCATGTGGATCGCTGTCCGAGGTCAATGCCGTCACGTGTTGGATATTCAATTCGTTCAAACGTTCCATGCCGCGATTGGCCAAGGATTGAAAATCCATCACCAACGTCGACTTGCCACATGGAGCGGCTTGTGGATCAATCAACAGTGAAGGCAAATGGGGCGGCGTATCCAATAACGTTGGATAAGCCAGAATCACACCCGCCAAACGATGCTCATGGGCATCCTGTTCCAAGGGCGTGATTTGATCTTCGTCATAAAAACGCCACGTGATACCTCGTGCTTCGGCCAACAACGCGGCCTCATGTTTAAGCGCTTCGACATACGGCGTGCAACCTGAATGCATTAACAAACCATAGTGATACAGATGCGGTGGCTTCTTGGAAACAAACGTACCACCTCGACCGCGCGTGTACACAAAACCATCTCGAATCAATTCATCAAGCGCGCGTTGAATCGTTACATGACTAATGCCATAACGCTCACGCAATTCTGAGCGTTTGGGCAAGCGCGTTCCTGGAGGGAAATCTCCCTGAACAATTTGCGTGCGCAACTCCTCAGTCACATGCGATCGCTTGGGCGAATCCCGCGGTGACGAATACTCCGATGTGGCCATGCTTCTTCTTTCCCGATTGGCTCCTGTCTGATCTTAGAAATACCGAAATGCTTGATCAGACGAATAAATGTGTGGCAGATATTGTGGACCCCTATGGCCCTGTATCTAGCCGTTGTACTATATTTGACGTGGATCATCCAATCCGTGTACGTACAAATTTTCTTTTGCACACCTACGTGAATTTTATACGCTCGCGTAGTATCTCATTGCCGAGTAAACCTTAAACCCACTTCGCTTCTTTCAAAAAATTCTTTTATAACGATTACAACCCTTGTAACGTCTTCAACCCATCAATCCGATGTCTCTTGTGGTGTCCGGCATGTTGCCAAGGCACAGTTTTCGTTACACTCTGGCCACTCGATGCGATTGGGCCGTTGTGATATCCCGCTCGAGAAATGTTGGAAAAAATTTGAGCCAAAGAAATTCGCACTAAGACACAAGCCATCATTAAATCCGCCCAATCAACCCGCTTATTTATTGATCGCACCATTCCACGCTATCGATTGGTCGCTCGGTTGATCGCACTAAGTTAATCGACCTATTGATTCGCAATTTACGGAGGTTAGAAATGCCATTAGGCAACAATCGTATACTCGGCGACAACAAAATTACCAACCCTGTCACAAGACCACATCGCGTTGGCATCGGCAATTGGCCCACGACGCCGGCCGAACCACGAACCGCCACCATTGATGCCCTGTTTGGCCACCTTGCCGATAACGGTTACGAAGGCGTCGAATTCGGACACGAAGCTTATCAGCGATACTTCCCGGATGTTTCCCTTCCCGTGCTTGCAAAAAAAGCGCAGGCAGCGCTCGACAAACACGGCCTGGTCAACTTCGGTGCTACCCTGCACCCCGGCGATGATGTCATGCGCCAGCTCAACTGGATCGACCAGTACCACACCACCCTCGATTTCATCAGCGACGTCGGCGGACAGTATGCCAGCTACCAGGTCTTCCTCCACCCCGATTACCTCAACACAGGCGGCGACTACCGCGAAGACGCACGCTATCTTCAATGGTGTGCCCAACGTGTCGCTGAGCTGCGACAACTCACCTGGGACCACGGCCTGAACTTTTATCTCGAAGTCCACGTCGATCGCATCACCGAAGATCCCGCAGCGCTGTCACGCATTCTCGAAATGTGTACCTGCGAACTCAACGGCGACTTCTCGCACTTCATCGCGCGTGGCTACCTCAAAGGCAAACACATCGACAACGCGCGCAAGCTCATGGGACACACCCACGTCCGCATGGCTCGCACCTATGGCGACCTCTCCGCGGATGTGCCCGATCCGAAACAAGACTGGGCTGAACGTGGCGTCACCTGGTCGATGTTCCAATTCATGATGCCCGCGCTGGCTGGTGGTATCTCCAGCCGCGCCATCATCGGCGAAACCGGACCCATGCACTTGGTCAAGGACACCCTGACCCTCGACGCCAAGCTCGTCCCGCTCTACCGCGCCATGGCACGCTATGCCGACGCCAGCGCCCAGGGCATCGACCTCAAAGTCGAATCCCCCGACGACCTCAAACCCTGGGGCTAACCCACCCCCACCAACCCGCTTTTCTACGCATGGCTTGGCAGGTCTCTCTCGTGCGCTTCGGCGTTAGAACAACCGGCGTGATTAATCCCCATGCTTTGGGGGCTTTGGGCTGGCCGCTTAAGCCAGTCCGGATGACGGCGGAGAATATTGAAGCCAGTTGCTCTAGTTAATTTAGCGTTCCCCACACTCATCTCACTCACCCGGCTTTCACCATGCCACTAGGCAAAAACCGCATCCTCGGCGACACCAAAATCAACAACCCTGCCGCGCGCCCACACCGCGTCGGCATGACCAATTGGCCCGCAGCAATCACCGACCCACGCACCGATTCCATCGACGCGCTCATGCATCACATGGCCACCTCGGGTTACGAGGGGTTCGAATTTCGCATCGATTATTTTGAACGATTCTTTCCCGGGCTATCCCCAAACGCCGTCGCCAATCACATCAATCACGCCGCCCAAAAACACGGACTCAAAGCCTACGGCTGTAACTTCCATGTCCATGACGACGACATGCGAAACCGTCACTGGCCCCAACGACAAATCGCTCAAATCGATGAAGCGCTCATGCTTGACGGCGAGTATGCTTCTTTTCAGGTCCATCTCGCGCCTCACTACGAACAAACCGCAGGTCTCTACCGCGATGATACTGCGTACCTTCAATGGTGCGCCGCGCGCTTGAACGAGTTACGACAACTCGTCTGGGAGCGCGGCCTCAATTTTTATATCGAAGTCCACATCGGCTGCATCACCGAGGACCCCGCAGCCCTCTGTCGCATCCTGGAAATGTGTGCCTGCGAAATTACTGGCGACTATTCCCATTATCTCTTTCGCGGATTCCTCCGTGGAAAATATATCGACAACATTCGCAAACACACCGGCCACACCCACATCCGACTCGCGCGACTCTATGGCGACCTCTCCGCCGCGGTCGACGATCTCCCGCGCGATTGGGCCAACCGCGGTCTCACCTGGCAAATTTTCCAGTACATGCTTCCCGCGCTACAACACGGACTCAGCTCACGTTGCATCCTCGGCGAAACCGGACCCATGCATCTGGTCACCAAAACACTCGACCAGGATGCCAAACTCATCCCCCTCTACCGCGCCATGGCCCGCTATGCCGACGCCAGCGCCCAGGGCATCGATCTCAAAGTCGAATCCCCCGACGACCTCAAACCCTGGGGCTAACCCCCCACTCACCCCCACTCCCCCCACATTTCCCCCGCGTGAATTAACCTGCGCGCCGCCATCCCGTGCGCGCACCGCTTGCGGCTTCGCGCCTTCCCTCTTTCCCTTTCCCCTCTCCTTCGGCCCAACCGAACGCCGAAAACCACCTATCGGACCCCAATCTCCGTCTGGTCAAACGCGCGATCCCATCGCGTCGATACCACTTACATGTCGCTCGATCGCCACATGTTCTCGCTCATCGTTCCGCTGTACAACGAACAGCAGACCTTGCCCCAGCTCACCCAGCGCTTGGCCCCCGTGATCGATCAGCTTGATTTCCAACACATCGAAATACTCCTGATCAACGACGGCAGTCACGACAACACCGAACAACTCATCACGGACATCACTCAGCAAGACCCACGCTACGTCGGCATTCATCTGGCTCGAAACTTCGGCCACCAGGCTGCTGTGTCCATCGGACTTCAAAATGCCAACGGCTCGGTCGTCGGCATCATTGATGGCGACTTGCAGGATCCTCCGGAAATTCTCTTGCGCATGGTCGAAGCACTCGACCCGCAAAGCCAAACCATCCCCGCGAACGAAACCACCCAGAGCCATACTCATACGAATGGCAACGGTAATGCCGACGTCGCCTATGGCGTGCGCACCAAGCGCAAAGAAAATATTTTCAAACGCTTCGCTTACGCCGCCTTCTATCGCTTGCTTGACTCTGTCTCATCCACACGCATTCCCCTCGACTCCGGCGACTTCTGTTGTATGAAACGCTGCGTCGTTGATGCCATGTTGCAACTCACCGAACGCAATCGATTCGTGCGCGGCCTGCGTGCCTGGGTCGGCTTCAACCAAACTCCCGTTACCTACGAACGCGCCGCGCGCTTTGCGGGCGAACCCAAATACACATTCACCAAACTACTCGCGCTCGCTTACGATGGTTTGTTTTCATTTTCAACGCTACCTGTGCGATTGATGCAGCTTCTGGGGTTTTTCATCTCCACCAGTTCCATCTTCATCGCCATGGCCTACGCCACCATCTACATCTTCGCGGCGCCAGGCACCTTGCCCACCGGTTGGCCTACGCTCGTCGTTTCCATCTGGTTCCTCGGCGGCATCCAACTTCTTTTCATGGGACTGGTCGGCGAATATGTCGTGCGCACTTTCGATGAAACCCGCGCTCGCCCCACCGCCATCATCAAACGCATCGACGCGTTCGATCAACATCACAGCCTAAACACGTCCATCACGGAACACCTCGATGCAAACCGAATACGGCCAACATTACGCCACGCTGTATAACCATCATTGGTGGTGGCAGGCTCGACAGGCCATGCTTCTTTCACTGATCAAGCGCTACGATCTCGCCGCTCCCGCTGGCACACGCGATCGCCGCACCGGTTGCCCCCAACACATCGACAGCCTCGACGTTGGCTGCGGCGATGGACTGTTCATGCAACAGCTCGCTAAATTCGGAACCGTCCGTGGCATCGAGGCGGACACGTCACTGCTCACCGACGACAACCTTCTGCGCGATCGCATCGACACCGAACTACTCGGTCATCGTATCTATCAAAATCGCACTTACGATTTGATCACCGCGCTCGACGTCATCGAACACATTGAAAACGATCGCAATGCGGTCGCTGACATGTTCAACATGCTTCGCCCCGGCGGGCACCTGCTCATCACTGTCCCGGCGTTCATGTCGCTATGGGATCAGCACGACGAAATGAACCAGCACTACCGGCGATACAACCGCAAAACCCTTCGCCGACTCGTCGAACCCTTCGGCCAGGTCCGCAACATTCGTTATCTATTCCACGGCATTTTCCTGCCCAAATGGACCGTGGCCAAACTCAACAAAAACCGCGCTGACAAAATCGAACAACACCACTTGCCCAAGCCCTGGGTCAACGCGGTCATGCGCCTCGCTTGCCGTGCTGAATTTGCATTGGCCTCCCACTTGCCCGCCGCGCTCATCCCCTTCGGCACCAGCGTCTGCGCCATCATCCAAAAACCCCACACTGCTACCCTATCTCAACCCCAGCCCCAATCGCTTGCGGCTTAGCATATCCATGTCTCACACTATTCGTGACCCTTGCCCCGACAAAAACCTGCATCGCTTCACACCACCAACTCACGTCGCATAATTTTACCCGTCGGGTTACGGGGTAACGCTTCGATATGCCGAATCTCTTTCGGCACCTTGTAGTTCGCCAGACTATCTCGGCACCACTTGCGTAATGCCCCTTCGTCAAACGTCGCGTCCTCTTCAATTTCCACAAACGCGATCGGCACTTCGCCGCGCATTCCATCCTGCATTCCGATCACCGCAGAGGCTGTCACCGACTCGTGTTTGTTGAGCACTTCTTCAATCTCACGCGGAAACACATTTTCGCCGCCGATGATGATCATCTCTTTTTTGCGGCCGGTGATATACAGATAGCCATCGCTGTCCAACTTGCCGATGTCCCCGGTGCGGAAATACCGCGTGCCGTTGATCTCCACAAACACCGCGTCCGTCTGCTCGGGCAATTGGTAATACCCTTGCATAATAATCGGCCCCGCGATCAACACCTCGCCATCTTCATCCACACCAAGCGGCTGATCCTTATCATCCACGATCAATGTCTGCACGCCCGGAAGCGCCTGACCCACCGCGTGCCGTTTCCATTTATCCGGCGTACACCAGTGTGTGGCAGGCGATGTTTCAGTCAATCCATAACCTTCAAACAACTTAACCCCGAACCTTGATTGATACGCTTCAAACACCGCGTCCGGCAATGGCTCACCACCACTGATCGGACATGACAACGACGAAAAATCCTCACGCGTCGCACTCTTCACACTCAACAGCGCGCCATACATTGAAGGCACCGCCATCATCACTTGTGGCCGATGCTCTTTGAGCAATTCCACAATGCGTTTGGGCATGAACTTCGCCGAGTACACCACCCTGGCCCCCAGGCTCAACGGAATCATCGTCAACGCCGTCAATCCAAAACTGTGAAATTGTGGCAACACACCCAGAAATGTATCTGAAGCCGACAAGCCCGAATGTTCGATTCCCGCCTCGACATCACTGCGAATGTTGCCATGACTAAGCATGACGCCCTTGGGCTTACCACTCGTTCCCGACGTGTACAGAATCACCGCGGTATCGTTTGCTGTGCGATTCTTGGCTAAACGCAAACTCGACACCACCGCGCCGGCTTTGAACGACACGTCTTCCAATGTGATCAACTTCACATCATCCGGAATCGCGTCACGTAATTTCAACATGTCCAACAACGGACCCGCTGTCACGATGCAATCCAAACCCGCATCGCGAATCACATACGTCAACTCCTCCGGCTTCAATAGATAATTCAGTGGCACACCCACCCGCCCTAATCGCCACACCCCCATGATCGACATCGGAAACACACCGCTGGTCGGCAACATGATTCCCACATGTTTGTTCGACGTGGCTCGCGCAATTTCTCGCGCGATCACCATCGAACCCAACGCCAGTTTTCCATACGTATACGTCTGACGATCATCCACCACGGCCACCCGCCCCGGCGATCGCCAAACCCGCGACATGATCGATTGCAACATACTCATCCCGAAATCATACCCCCCCCACATGCCCCCTTCAATCCCCCCCCCCACGTTCCCCCACGTTCCCCCGTGCTCTCCCACCTTCCCCCACGCTCCCTCAAGTTCCTTACCTCCCTTCACCTCCCCCTACTTCCATCATCAACCTTACAACAGTCTCGCAACAATCTTGCACGCCCGCCCCACACCACTTTTACCGCACATCGCTTCATTTCATCGCGGCCAATCCTTTATCGATCCAATCCACAAATGCCTCACGCCCCATCGAACCCACAATGCGCGAAACCGCCTCTCCCTCCGTGTCCAGAATCACCATCTCCGGGATCGCTGACACCTCAAACCGATCCGCCCACGCATTCGCCTGGCGCGTTGGCTCGGTCAAATCGACCACCACCAATCGAAATTCCCGCGGCAACCGCGCCGCAATCGCTGGATCTTTCAACACATCTTTTTTCAAGACCTGACACGGCGGACACCAATCCGCGGTGAACAGCATCAACGTTGGCTTGTCCGCTTCATTTGTCGCCTCACTTTCTACATCGCCCAACACATGCGACCAACCATCGAGCGCCACAACCTCGACAGGCCCACCTGATCGCCAAACCACCACGCCCAACAACACCACCATTCCCACCATCAACCACAATCGCGATCGACTCGAACCTTCTGTCTTACCTTGTTGACCAAACATCACAGCTCTCCCATCAAACAACCAAACACATCACCAAACATTATCGGCCCCACCGTTAACAATCTTTGCCATACGTTTAACTCGCGGCATTCACTTTTTATTCAGCCTATATTTCACTAGATCGACTCGTTCCACCAGCCGATCCATTAACAAGGACGCGATATCCCTCGCTTACATTCTTCTCACAACCAACTTACCCTTCGATTCCAACCCGCTTCGTGTTACGATCACTCCTCCCCGCCCCACATTCCGCCCCACATTCCCCATTGAATTCCTACCACCCACGACCCCTCACTTTTTAACAAGCCCGCGCGCCGCCCGTTCCATGCCATCACTTCCCACCACCATCCTCGATCGCGCGATCAACGCCGCGGTGCAACATGCGCTGGCTCACGATTTCGACTTCCTCCGTTTTGGCAAAAACCATGATGTCGTGGATCCATTCAACAGTGACGATGTCAGCAACGACCACCTCGGCCCCGTCGACTATCTTTTCGCACACCACGAAGCTCGCCACGTCGCCAGCCCTACTGACATTTTCGATCGACTCCGTTGGGGCGGACAGTTCCTCGCCATCGCCCCTGATCTCAAAACAGTCCAGGACTGGGCCCGCGACTTCGCTCAACACCCCGGGTACGTCGTCGAACAAGACACAGGACTAACCCACACCCCACGCGCCGGCCTCGCATGGATTCACGCCAAATTCTTCCATCGAATCATAGGCAAGCCCACCCACTATTTCATCGCACGCAAAATCGCACTGCTTCAACCCGGACAAACCACCGAACGCTTCGTCTTCGACGTCCAACTCGCACGCAGTACCGCCCAGCCTTCAACACCTGCTTCAGCCACACCAACCGCTGCCCGAGGTTTAGCACCTTCAACCAACGCCACGCCCAACTACATCTATCACGTGCGCAAGCGCGTCCCCTCACACGCCAGCGTGTTCCACCGACTTAAACAACGCGCACCCCAGGCCGACGAAAAATTACTCGAAAGCAGAACCCATAAACTCGTCGATCACCTCTTCCCCGTCTTCCTCTCGCGCGAAGCGGCTTTCCTTCAATTGCTTCAACGCGATCTGCCCGAACCCTATCGCAGCCGTGTTCCCCGCGTCCTCGGCGTAGCCAAAGACAAACGTGGCCTCGTCCGCGAACTGCACCTCAACTGGTTACGCGTCGGCGGCAAACGACTTTCGCAACTTGAATTTGCATTGCAAGCCGCTGAACTTTTAAACGCATTACACAAACACGCGCGCGTTATTCACCTCGATCTGCGACTCGACAACGTCGTTATCACCGATCAGGGCGTCGGGTTCGTCGACTTCGGCTCGGCCGTTCGCATGGACGAGGATCTTTCCAAGTCGCCCATGCTTTCGGCCATCTTCGATGAAATGATGTCCACCAGTCAGATCCAACGTTTGCTTGGCCAAATGAAAAAAGCCAACCGCGTCACGTCCAAACTTCTCCGCGACGCGCACCAGACGATCGATCCGCAAGCGGACCTTTTCTATCTGGCTATGCAGATCGCCAAACCCATAGGCAACCCGCAACTCGACCCGCTCATTCGGTACGATTCCAATCACCCCGACGCCCGCGCTATTAAAAAAATAACCGCCACCGTCCTGCGGCCAGATGACCCCGACAACCCCGACATCCGCACCGCCGCCGACTTGCTCGATGCGCTTAATGCCATCGACACCCAACACATCAAAAAACGCCTCAGCGCTCGCAAACATGCCAACCCCCACACCAAACAAAAAACCAGCGCCACCCCGGCCCTTCACCCCTGACCCCCCCACAATTTGCACACACATTCCGGTAGACACACACCGCCCCTGCCGCTTACGGCTTGGCGCCCCTTCTGCTCTGTGCCTCTTTATTAAACCTTTCTTCTTCCCCCCAAAAAACAATCTGTTTCAATCTGTGAAATCTGTGGACAAAAACATCTTCTCCCCTCCCCGCTGAAAACGCTTGGCGATCAATGCATCTCCGCTTCCACCGTGCCAATGGCACCGCGATAATAACTGAACACCACATCAGGATGATCGCCCAGCAAACTCATCGGCAGCGATGTATCCATAATCTTTTTACTGATCATCATCGCACTCAAACGCATGCCAAACGGATTGTCGTGATGACCTGGATGCCAAATACTCACGCGCTCGGCTTTCCACGTTTCCACGGGCCCAACTGTCGCGGCACATGTCGGCACCGCAGGCACATACCCGCCACCTGATGTGCGCGCGTTTTGAATCACCGTCATCGGATGCAAATCTGTCACGCGCGTTCCCAGCTTGCGATATTCTTCCGGCGCAGGCGGGGCATCCACATACGCGCCTTCACGTTTGGGTGGATCATTAAATGCCCAGTGCTTCACTTCACCCTGACCACCTTGCATCAACACGCAGCGCACTTGATCATACGTCGCGCTATACGCATCTAGATCCGTTGGAAAATGCAGGTTCGCCTTGGGCATCGCCAACTCAGGCTTGATCCGATTAAAACACATTTCCATATCAGCTTTCGCAAATGACAACGGATGATCTGTTGCCACTGGCTTGCCGTCTTCGATCCATTCATCCATGCCCCAGAAATGCGCATCGACTTTGCCCAGATTCAAACCCAAACCATTCACAATCGTCGCTACCAACGGCAACTGCTCGGTCGGCCCGATCGGTCCGCAAATACCCGCAGGATTATCCGGCGTCGACTGCTGCCACGCTTCGATGTATTCCATCGCTTCAGCGCAGTACAACTCCTGCAACGTGTCATAAATCCGAACCGTAAAACCCGGCCTCGACAACTGCAATAAATCTTCAGCGGTCAGTTTCGCCGCGTCGGCCAACAACGACTCATCCAATGTTGTGTAATCCCACCAACCTGGTGCTACTTTGCTAATTGCTCGTGCCATAACCTGCTCCTGTCTGTTCGTGTTTTATCTGTTTAGTGTTTTAACAACCCCACACTCATTACTTCGCTATCACAACGTCACCACATTGCCCGTTGCAATACTCTTATTCTCAGCTTCCACCAGACGCACCGACTCAGCCGCACTGGCCAGCGTCACCGTCTCGGGCTTCTTGCCTTGCTTGATGCAATCGACCATGTACTCGATTTCAATTTCATAACCCATCGCGCCGCGAACTTTCACGGCTTCGCTTTTGCCATCTTGAATCAGTTTCAACGTCGGCTCACCCCCGATATCAAACATAGCGGTCGCCTTCTCAAAATTGACCACGTACCGCATCGTAAAACCATATCCATCCGACAAACTCCATCCGCCCTCGGCACTGACCATCGGGCCGTCCTCATACAGATACTGCGTCATCACATGGTCGGGCTCGCCGCTAATCTTGCTATACCCGCGACTCATCACCGCATCGGGCACACCAAAACAGTACTGCACAAAATCCGAATCATGAATGTGCAAATCCAACAGCGCTCCGCCACATGCCTTGCCATCCGAATAAAACGGACCGCCTGGATGTGATGCCAAACGACTGAAATGCGCGGACAATACTTTTCCATAGGTGTTCTGCGCGACCGCGTCCTTCAGCCACGACCACTCGGGCCAAAACCGCATACACATCGCAGGCATCGATAGCCCCTTGGCTGTTTCCGACGCAGCCACGATCGCCCGCGCATCCTCCAACGTTCGTGCCAACGGCTTCTCCACCAGCACATGCTTGCCCGCGGCAAATGCCGCTTTCGCATATTCCAAATGCAACGGCGTTACCAGACAGATATCAACCAGGTCGATTGATTCGTCTGCAATCAACTCCATGCCGTCTTCGTATTTCTTAACTGACGCAAAATCAAAACCACCCTGCGCCTGCCCTTCCACGTTACCCACAGCTTTCTCTTCGCCGGACAGTCGTTTCGGATTTTTGTCCGCGACCGCAGCCACTTCAACGCCTTCCAACTTCGCATACACATCCAGGTGCGTACAACCCATCATGCCCAAACCAATTACGCCTACTTTAATTGCCATAACCTAACTCGCTTTCAAAAAATTTCATTCGTTAAAAAACATCCCCACATCGCGCTTTCGCACATCAGTATTTTTCTATCCCCACCCAACTCTACCATCGAATTCATCCGAATATCGTGTTCATCGCTTTGCTCGTCACAGCCAGCAAATCTTCTCGCCAAGGCATCATCTCCGCGATCACGGTTTTGTCGTAACCAATCGCTTTCAGCGCCGCAGCCGTTTCTTTCCAGGGCACATCGCCCGCACCTAGATCGCAAAACGCATACGTCCCTTCAAAACCAAACGCTTCTTTGAATCCCTTCACGTGCACGCGCTTGATCCGTTCGCCCAACAGTTCAATCCAATGTGGGGGCCACTGTTGGTACCCCATTAAATTCCCGCAATCAAAATAGACGCCCAGCCGTTCGTGGCCGAACGAATCTACAAAATCCTTAAACTCCAACGGCGAATACATGAAACCGTTCCACACGTTTTCAACGCACAGATCAACGCCCACACGCTCCGCCGTCTTCAGCAAACGACCCACCGCCACCTTCGCCCGTTCCATCGCTTCGTCGTATCGCACATGTTCATCAGGTGAAATCGGGCTGTTCACCGTTCCCGGCACAAACAGCATCGCATCGCATCCCAACCACGCCGCTCGTTGCAGCGCCGCTTCATGCAGTTCGATCGCTTTCTCACGCACCGCCGCATCATTGCTCACCGGATTAAAACCCCAGCTCATCCCGCTTGCCAAGGTCTGCACAACCACGCCCGCGGCATCCACCTGCTTACGAATCGCGCCGCACTCGTCTTCGGTCAAACCCACATGCACCGCGCCCTCAGGCCCAATGCATAATTCCAACGCATCAAACCCAGCCTTCTTCGTTTCATTCAATGCATCATCCACCGGATGCGTATTGGCCAAACCGTCTTTCATCGACCAGTAACTAATACCTTTAATCATGACACGCTCCTATACGTTTCTTGTTTTCAAAATTACACGTTACAAAACTCGCCCCCCCCCACCCCCACACACGCACGCACGCACAAATCGCACCCTGTTTTATGCCAGTTCGCTGACCAACAAATCATCATGCGCAAACGCATGTCCCAGGTGTTGTCGGAATGCCTCGCCATACGCCACACCCCCGCCGCTGACATCCTTGCCTCGCATTTCGCCATGGCGTTTCATCGCATCAATGTATTCGTCCATGCCGTGATGCGCCCGCAACCATTCGCGCTGTGATACATGCGACGCTAACATTTTCTCTTTCGTATCCATCACCCCACTGATGTCGATCACCGTGGTCGGTTCAACCACCGCACCCGAATACGGATCGATTCCTTCCAACGGATCCACATAATACAGATACGGCACACGCGCGTCAGTCGGCAGTGGCATCGGCGACGCATTCGGTATCGCAAATGCAAACGCTGCTTCGCGTGCCAACAAATGCACCTGCTCATGATCCAACATGTAGTCAAACCGCGGATGCGTTAACACCAATGTCGGATTGATCGTGCGAAATAAATCGATCGCTTTGTTGATCGTGGGCTTATCAAACACGACATGCACATCCTGTTCTTCCAGACAGTGATACGTCGCGCCGATCACCGCTGCCGCCGCTGCCCCTTCGCCGCGACGAATCTTTGAGATCGTTTGTGCATCTTGCGTGGCCGACCCGCAATCGCCAGGCGTGGCTGTCGCAATGTGCACTTCCCATCCGCGCTTGGCCAATAGCGTCAACGTCCCCCCACACAAAATTTCCGCGTCATCCGGATGCGCCAAAAAACTCAGCACCACTTTCCGCGTTAGTTCACTCGTTCCACTCATGTTGACACCAAACCATTCAAAGAACCACTTGATAATTCCGTCCCCGCGCAATGCGCAGGCACACGTTGCCCCATCAGCATTGCCAACGGCAACCATGCCGCTGACTCTGCCGTGCCCACACAATCTTCGGCCCATCGCTCGATGCGCAGCCGTTCCCCGATTACCGACAGCAACTGACCACGCACCTGTCGCACCAACTCGTCGGCAAAATCCACATATCGCATCACAGGCCCGGCCAATACCAATCGCGCGGGCCTCACAAAATTTGCAAAATTCGCCAACACCATTGCCAACTGCCCCACCGCCTCACGCGCGCCCGCATCAGGCAAACCGGCCTCGCTTAATTTCGTTTCAAAATCCGGCAAACAATCCGAACTGAATAGCCGTTCAATGCACCCCGTATGCCCGCAATAGCATGGCGGTGTCGCCACGCCCCATCGACAATGCCCCAACTCATTGGCAGACAACACGCATCCCGCATTCGGCTTGCCCTCGATCATCATCGACGCACCAATCGCACCATCAGCCAATGACACCAACAGCACATCCTCGCTCGGCTCTACATGATGCGTTAATCGCCAACGCTCACCCACCGCGTGAACCTCGGTATCCAAACATATCGCCACCCCCCCACCACTAACACTACTCCCACCGCTACCACCTCCACCACTGGCGCCGCCACTGTCGACCAACCCCAACCGCGCCGCCGCTTCATCCACGCCCTCAACAATCGCACCAAATGAAATCTCGCGCCGCCCGCTGGTCACTGAGCTCATCAACAACGTCATTCGTTCCAAATCGATAAACCCTGGCGCGGAAATTCCCACCGCGACCGTCTGTCGCGACATGACATCCACCACCGCCTTCGCCGCCAGCGTCATCACATCCCCATCGCCGATCGCTATCCGTTCCGCCCGACCCAACACCCCGCCGCGCAAATTCGTGCGTCCCACTTCGATCCAACCTGGCTTCAGGGCCAAACCTATTAAATGCTTACCCACCGGATCAATTTCCACAGGCATCGCAGGCCGACCCCGCCCCACCCTTCCCACGCCAACCTCCGCCTCACCGGTACATGCCCGGACCAGCCCCGCCTCCGTCAACTGGTCCACCACCACCCCCACCGTGGTCGGCCGAATCCCTGTCTCACGGTGCAATTCTGCCCGACTCATCGCCCCGCATCGGTGCAGCGCAAACAAAATCGCAGATTGGCTCGTATCCGTCCGCATCCCTACAAAATAACACCGCGTTATAAAATTAAAACCCCAAATTCAACAAAATCGCATAAAAAAACCATTTCGACCCCTAATAATCACGCCCCGTTAGTTATCACCCCTCCCACAAACTCCCGGTATTCGCCGGGAGCTGGTATGAATCGTAAAGCGATACCTACCCGCCCGACTTCTTCGCATACACCCGTTGCACCAGCGCCTCCACATCGCTGGGCCGATCCTCGTTGTCGCGCAGCACCGTGTCGATCCATTCCACCGCTTGCACCCGGTTTTCGCCCAGCGTTAACAATACCTCCAACGCCTCCCGCGCCATTCTTCCCGCTGCATGCGGCTTAGCGCCCTGGCCACCCGCATCCCCACCATCCCCAGCCACCTCCGCACTCGATCCCATCGCCAGCGCCCCCGCCGAGATGAACCGCTCCACTTTCCCGTGCAATGTCGCGACGACCGTCTCGGCTGTCCGCTTGCCAATCTCGGGCAACGACTGCAACAGCGCCACATCACGGTCCGCAATCGCCCCGGCAATTTGCCCGCAATCCAATGCCATCGCTCGTAACGCCTTGCGATTGCCAATCCCCTTGCACGTGGTCAACAGCTCAAAAAACGCGCGATCATCCACCGTCAAAAAACCGGCTAACCTCGGCGTGAAACTCGCGCCCTGGTTCTGCGATTCCAAAAATGCCATCGTCTCCAGTGTCACCACCTGGCCCACCATCAAACCCAGCCGAGCCCCCGCAAACGCAGGCACCAGAACCTCATACGTCAACCCCCCGCCAACATACCCCCCAGCCCCCCCCCCACCCACGCCCCCCGTGTTATCTCTCGCGCCTGGGCGCACCAAAACCGCACCCTTGTCCACACTTTCCAGCAATCCTTCTATGCGTGCAATCATCCCAACAGCCTAACCATTCCCCCTCGCATTCACCACCACCCGCCTTTCAGGCAAAATCGCTGCACTCGCAGCAGGCCGTGACAAATACCTCGGCATCGCCTGATCCAAACGCGCACCGCACAATTGGAATTCCACCCCTTGCTTTCATAGCCAGCGGACAGCGTCCGCTAGGCCTCCGTTATCCGCAGTGCCACCCGTTCGCACACAACACTCAACATACCCGGCACCACTGCCACCCTTGCGATACGATATTCCCCATGAAAACACATTTCTCCGATCAATGCATTCGCCTAATTCGTCCCACGCTCTCAACCCTTATCGCGATTTTATGCTTCGCCATACTCGCTGTACCTGCGACGCCGACGCTGGCCGACGCATCGCCAACCCAACCACTAACCCAACCACTAGCGCCATCGAATGAACTCGTCATTCAAAAGGGCGATCGCATCGCCATCGTCGGCGATTCGATCACCGAGCAAAAACTATACAGCCGATTCATGGAACTGTATCTGCTCGCCTGCGTGCCCCAGCTCGAACTGACCACGTATCAATTCGGTTGGGGCGGCGAGCGTGCCCCTGGTTTTGCCACGCGTTTGCAAAACGACATGGCACCCTGGCAACCCACCGTGGTCACCACCTGTTATGGCATGAACGACGGGCGATACCGAACCTACAACGACGACATCGGCGCTGCCTATGAAAAAGGCACACGCAGCATTCAGGAACAAAGCAAACAGCTCGGCGTTCGCACGATGATCGTCGGCGGGCCCGGCGTGGTCGATGCCGACACCTGGCGCCCCAACGATCCCGAAGCCGACCAGCACTACAACGACAACCTCGCCAAGCTCAGCGAAATCGCCGGACGCGTGGCTCAGGAAAACAACTTCGTGTATGCCCCGCTGCACACGCTCATGCTCCAGACCATGCAAGACGCCAAGGCCGAACTCGGCCCTGCTTATCATGTTGCCGGACGCGACGGCGTCCACCCTTACCCCAACGGCCATATCGTCATGGCCTACGCATTTCTCAAGGCCATGGGCTTCGACGGCCACATCGGCACCATTACTGTCGATGCGAAAAACAACAGCCTCTCAGCCTCGGCCACCGACGGCCATCGCGTGCTATCCACTGACAACGGCACCCTCAAAATTGAAAGCACCCGCTATCCGTTTTGTTTTCACGACGGAAAAGACAACGACCCCACCAACACGCGCAGCATTTTGCCGTTCATTCCGTTCAATGCGGACCTCAACCGATTCATGCTGATCGTCAACAATCTGTCCGAACCAACCGCCGACATCACCTGGGGCAGCCAAACCAAAACATTCACCAAAACAGAATTGGAAGCAGGCATCAATCTCGCCGACGCGTTTTTAGACAACCCGTTTTCTGCCACATTCAAAACACTCTCGCAAGCCGTCGCTCACAAACAAAAAATCGAAACCTACACCATCAAACACGTCATCACTCATTTCCGTTCCTTGATTAATGACTTCCCCGACGACCCCGAGGTCGGCCAGGCCACCGCAATCCTGCGCCGTAAATTGCTCGAGCGCAACGCTCAGGATGCCGCCAACGTCCGTGCTGCCGTCACGCCGGTCACCCACGCCATCATCATCACACCCACCGCACTCGAACCTGAATCCGAATCCGAATCTGAATCTGAACCTGCGCAATAAAATTCCCCCGCTTCAACCTCTATTGCCTATCGCAATTCGCCATCCGCCGTCGCCGTTATCGTTGTCTTTGCCGTTGTAAACCGGCGCACCATCGCGATCCATGGCGGGCTCAACAACAGCGATAAACAAATCACCGCGATACTGGTGTGGTACGCATAATCAGTAATGATGCCGTTCTGTAATCCGACCGCCGCGAGTACGAAACTGAATTCGCCGATCTGGGACAACAGCGCTCCGCCGTAAATACTCATTCGCCATGGTTGCCCGACCGCCCGCAGCATCAGCGCATTGATGACGGTGTTCATCACGAAAACCACCATCACCAGGATGGCCAGCATCGCCAAATGGTCGTACAAAAACCGCAGGTTTATCAGCATCCCAATCGACACAAAAAACAACCCCACGAAAACCACCCGGAACGGCTCCATGTGTTCACGCACCCAATCCGCCTGTCGCGCCGCAGCCAAAACCACGCCTGCCAGAAACGCGCCCAGCGCCGCTGACAAATGCAATAATCCCGTGGCCAGGGCAATCCCAAAACACACAAACAACGCTGCAAATACCTGTAGCTCCGGATCGTGATTGATCAGCTTCGCTAACGGCAAACGAATCTCGCCACGCTTGGCAATATAGAAAAATAACCCCAACGCTCCGACCGCGCCCACCAGTTGCATCGACAACTCCATCACCGGTGGCTTATCGCCGGCCATCAACCCCAACACCAATAGCATCGGGATCACCGCCAAATCCTGCGCCACCGTCACCCCTGTGACATCGCGACCAATCGGCTGATCCAGTTCTTTGCGATCGCGCAGAATGTTGAGTATCACGGCCGTGCTGCTCATGCTGATCACAAAACCGATAAACACAATTCGGCGACGACTCCATCCCAGCGCCCAACCCAATGGCCAAACGCATGCGATGCTGATCAGGATTTCCAACAACGTTCCCAGTATCGGTGCCCGCCAACGCGCGACCAGCCGACGCAATGGAATTTCCATGCCGATGAAAAAAACCAGCAACAACACCCCGAATGCGCCAACCCGCGAAACCGTCGCGTAATCCGTGACCACCGATAAACCAAACGGCCCGATCACGATTCCCGCCAGGATATAGCCCACCACATGCGGCTGACGCAACCGCCGTAATACAAACCCCACCACCAGAATCGCCAACGTCACAGCAACCAAATACGGAATAGCCGGGTCCATATACACAAGCACGCTCCTGAAAAATTACACGTCGTTATGGCTGCAATTCACCGGCAATTTCCATCGCCGCCGTATAATGAACAAGTCCCGACAGTCGCAACACATCTCACTCGTACACACCATACCACCACACCCACAACACACACGCGTAACAACATCTCCAGCCATGCGATCCACCATTAAAAATTTCGATCGACGCCTCGGCCATTGGTTCGAAACCTATGGCCACATCGCTCACCGCCTCGCACTGGGGATGCTGTTCGTCTGGTTTGGATTGCTCAAACCGTTCGGCTACAAAACCACCACATCGCTTTTGGCACACACGATCTATTGGGGATCGCCCGAAATTATGGTGCACGTGTTGGGCTGGTGGGAATTCGCCATCGGAATATGCCTGCTCTTCCGCCGACTCAATCGCATTGCGCTCCTGCTGCTGCTCATTCGTTTGCCCGGTACGGTGTTGGCTTTCTTCCTCCTGCCCGAGGTGTGTTTCACCAACAGCATTCTCACCCCCACACCCGAAGGGCAATACCTGATCAAGGACATCGTCCTGTTCACAGCGGCCATGGTCATCGGCGGAACCATCCACCGCCAACGCGCCGCACGCGTGTTCCACTGATTGCGCTCCTCACCCCCCCCACATCCCCACGCCCCCCCACGCCTCCCCCCCCCACCCACACGCCCCCCTACACCAACGGCCGCAAGACGGGCTCAAACACATCCGCCATGCGCATGAATCCCACATCCGTTGGATGCGTGCTATCAACCGTTGCTTCGCCATCGTGGCCCAATAAATTATCACCCGCTACGTAATGCAATCCCGTCACCCCGGACGCAAGCAATCGTTCATGCGCCGCGCGCATGTTCGCATTACCTTGCGTGTATCGATCGTAGCGCGATTGGCAAAAGACTGCTGTTTGATACGTGATATTTTCAACCAACACGATCGGCGTCGTCGGCCGTGCTTCTCGCAACGTTTTTACAAACGGCTCGATCCGTTGGGTCACTTGTTCCGGCTGCAAATTAGGAATCGGATCAACCACGTACACACTCGCGTCAATTTCGGCGATGAACCTGGCGACCTCAACCTCCGCGCGTCCGTTGCCGGAAAAACCCAGGTTAATCGTACGCCGATTCAAACGTCGACCCACGATCGCTGGATATGCCATGCCCGGCCGAGAGGCGCACCCGCCCTGCACAATCGAGGTGCCATAAAACAGAATCGGCTTGCAACCCACATCGTTCGGCTCACCGGCCGTGCAGATCGTCGCGCCGCGCGGCAAACCCAACTCGACTTTTTCAACGCCGTTGTACAACGGCAAATACAAAAGATATCGCCGAGTATCGCCATTCATATCTTCAACCATTTTGCGCGAACACGTCGGAAACTGATCCGCACGCCCCACCCCCGCAAAATGCCAGCGATCATCATGCCAACCATAGAGATCCAAACCGCTCACCCCCAACGCCGGCATATGATCCAAAGCCATTTCGGGATATCGTAATGTCCACCGTCCGTGAATTTCCTTCGCATCCGTTTCAAAACGAACACATATTCCTGCCGAACGTTTGCTGAGTTCCCACACCATGTCGGGCACCACGCCCTGAGCCCGCACCGGCAAGCGATCGTAATACGATTCCGTATCGTCGAACGCTCGGCCATCCACGCCAAGCTCACGAATGTCATACCACAACAAATCCAGATTATCCGAATCCGGGTTCGCCAAATTCGGGTCAAGCGTACGTAT
>JAUHYI010000149.1 GCA_030426385.1 Phycisphaerae bacterium | reverse complement strand
GCTCGACGCAATCACGCCAAGCGACGCCGAGGGCTTCTTCAACCACTGCGGATACACGCTAGAGAAAAAGTGAAAACGCGCTAAGCCAGGGATACGGGTGTGTATTCTGGGCGGGAGTTTTGAGCAGTCGAGCAAGATGTTTGAGTATTTGCGAGCGATGTTGGATCGGCCGTTGTTGAGACCGATGTTGGCCAAGCCCGCGACGTTGCGCGAAATTCGATTGGTGAATGGATCACGTGCGACGGTGCTGAGTCAATCGCAGACGTCGGTGCGCGGAGTGCGCGTGCATAAATTGCGATGCGATGAAGTTGAGTTGTTTAAGCCAGAAGTGTGGCAGGCGGCGCAATTGGTGACGCGCGGCGGGAAGTGTGGTGATGTGGTCGTGAGCGGTGTGGTTGAAAGTATGTCGACGATGCACCAGCCGTTTGGATTGATGAGTAAGTTGGTAGAACGCGATGGCCATGGCATGCGACTGTTGCGGTGGTGTGCGTTGGATGTGGTGGAAAAATGTTCAGCGCAGCGCGCGTGCGATACGTGCAATTTATGGGCGGACTGTCAGGGACGTGCGAAGGAGGCGGAGGGATTTGTGCGCGTGGATGATCTGGTTCGGCAGCGACAGCGGAGTAGCGATGATGCGTGGGCCACGGAGATGTTGTGCCAGAGGCCGACGCGTGATGAGTTGGTGTATGCGCGGTTTCGTGAAGAGGTGCATGTGGTAGAGCGATCGATGTCGAGCGGCGAGGAGAATGTTGTGGTGGTCGGTGGGATGGATTTTGGGGTGCGCAACCCATCGGTGATGTTGTGGGCGCGCGTGGTGTGTGATGGCGGTGAGGAAGCGGTGGTTGAGGTGTTCGATGAATACATTGCCAAAGAATTGACGCTGGATGAACATCTGGATCGGATCGAGGCGCGTGGCCACGTGAAGCCGATTTGGCTGGGCGTGGATCCTGCGGGGAATCAACGGAATTTACAGACGCGGGCTACGGATATCGAAATGTTGCGAGCACGCGGTTACCGAGTGCGGGCGAAGTCGTCGCGTTTGTATGACGGCATCGAGCGGATCCGTCGGCGCTTGGATCAGCAGACGTTACGGATTCATCCGCGCTGCGGGGCATTGATCAAAGCGATGCAGACGTATCACTTCGACACGCACCGACCCCACGATGCGACGCCGGTGAAAGATGGGCCTGATCATGTTTGCGATGCGTTGCGGTATTTAGTTTTGAATCTGGAAGCGGGTAGTGGGAAGGTTGAGGTGCGCGGGTATTGAATGGTGTGGGTCGTGGGTCGTGGGTCGGGGAACTGGTCACTGAAGTGACCAGTCCTGGGTTGCGTGGTGGTTAGGGGTTCGAGGAATGCGTGGAGGAAGTGGAGGGGCCGGGGTTGATGAAGTCGAGTTGGCCGAAGTCGGGGATGATGTTTTTGTCGCGGGCTTCGTTGAGAAGTTGAGCGACAGCATTACGGCCGGTGGGGCCGTAGTCGAGTGTCCACTTGTTGACGTACATGCCGACGAATTGGTCGGCAAGGTCGGATTCCATATCGCGGGCATAGTTCAAGGCGAACTGGACGGCGGCTTCACGATGTTCGAGTGCGTAGTTGATCGAATCGAGAAGGATGCGACAGATGGCAGGCGCTTCGCCGGATTCAATGAGGTCGCGGCGAATGGCGTTGCCACCGAGTGGGAGCGGAAGTTTTCGAGATTGAGTCCACCATTTGCCCAGGTCGACAACGCATTCGAGTTGGTTGTTCTGATAGGTGATTTGGCCTTCGTGAATGATAAGGCCTGCATCAAATTCGTCCGAGACAACGCGTTGGATGATCTCGTCGAACATGACGTTGGTGGGGGTGAGATCGTTTTTGGTGAGATCGTTTTCAGCGAGGAATAATTGGGTGGCAAGCCATGCGGTGGTTTGCTCGCCGGGGATGGCGAGTTTGGCCTTGCGCAGGTCTGCGGGTGTTTTGAATTTGCCGGGCTTGGCAATAATCATGGGCCCGTAGTTGTCGCCCATGGATGACCCGCAACTGGTGAGCGCGTATTGGTCAGCGACGAACGGATATTGATGGATGGACAAGGCGGTGATTTCCAGTTCACCGCGCGCGGAGCGCACGTTGAGGGATTGGATGTCTTCAAGAACGTGAATGAAATCGTAAGGCCCGGTGTCAATCTGGGGCGTGAGCTTGGTGCCATCGGGCGCGGTGAAGTTGGCGAGTGGCCACCACATGAACGCGTCGTCAGGGTCAGGGGAGTGGCCGATGTGGATGGTTTTACGAGCGGTGGATGTGGTCATGGTTTGTGAGTTAAAAGTTAAAAGTTAAAAGTTGAAGGCAAGGAGGAGTGAGGGGAAAGCAAGAGGAGGAGAACGAAGACCGCTAAGCCGCAAGTGGCGATCACAGGTAATTGATGCAGGGGAAACGTGGGGGGCTGTGGGGGGGGGGTTAGATTTTTTGGCGGAGTTTTTGGGATTTTTTGAGGATATCGCGGAGGATGCGTTGTTCGAGTTTGGTGTCTCGGCCCAGGGGTTGCCAGTAGGATCCTGGAATGCCAGCCCGTTCGTATTCGCGTGGGTTTTCCCGGAGTCGCGCGACGAGATAGCCTTGCGAGGTTGAGCCGGTGAGATGTTTGATGGGGTTTTGAAAGCGTTCGACGAGGACCTCGACGTGGAGGTGATAGGTGGTAGGAGCGGGAATGCGATCAGTGTTGGATCGCTGGTTCCAGGGGTTTGCATTTTCAGCGTCGCTGATTTTGGCGCTGGCTTCTGAGGAAGCGGGTTTGATGTCGATGGTGACCGTGCGGCGCTGGTCGTTGGTGGAGCTGACGACGATTTGTTCCGCGGAGGTGTTGGTGTTGTGCCAGGGTTCGAAGAAAGAGGGTGCGGCCAATGGCAATGTCGAGACTCGGCCGAAGCGGTGGTCCTGACGATCGAGGGTGAATCCGTATCGGCGCAGGACGTGGGTGGTGGCGTTGTAGACCGGATCGTAGTCGAGCGCGTCGACGGTGGAGGGATTGGCGCGGGGCGTGGATTGGCAGCCGGTGCTGGCCAGCGTTGCCAGCAAAAGAAGAAAGGCGACCGCGAGCGACATGGTAAACGTGCGGGCTGAATGTATGGATGACGAGGTGATCATGGTGCGATTATCGCGTGTGGGCGTGATCCCGCAAGGTGAGTGCGAGAGGCGAGGCGATGGAGCATGGCATGCGTGGGGTCCGATAGGTTGAGCTGATGGTGGCGATGGGGGGTAGGTTTGTAGGGTTTGTAGCGATTATGGGGAATTTAGGGAGATTTTGGTTTGGCGCGGTGAAGCGGGGGGTTGAATGGGCCGATGCATGGTGCGGAGTGAAATTATGACGCAGGCCAACCGACGTACCACGCATGAAACCGACCAAGTCCAACCCGAGGGATTGGTGGTATCGATCCAACTGCCCAGCGAGGCCGAGGCTGTATTGACTGCGCATGGGGGTAGCGCGGTGGTCAGCTATGGCAAGATTGATGAAGCGGCCAATGATGCACGCACGGAAAAGGCCGCGGTCGTGATTACGACGGTGATCGGTTCGGCGATGGAAACAGTAGTGCGACTGCGACGATGGATCGCAGGGCCGATTGTGATGTTGGTTGAGCCGGATGCGCTGGCCACGGAGCTGATGGTTGCGTCGCAAGCAGGGGTGACCTTGCTGCCGATGGTGTCGGGGTATGAAAAGATGTTGCCGTATGTGTTGTCGCAGCAGGTTGAGTTGACGGCATTGCGTAGCGAGCGTGATCGCTTGTTTGAACAGGCATCGCGTGATTCGCTGACGGGTTTGGTGAATCGTCGCGTGGGTGATGATGCGCTGGGCCGAGGTTATGCGGAGGCGACGCGATACGATAATGATTTTGCATGTTTGATGATCGATCTTGATGGGTTCAAGCCTGTGAACGATCGGCTGGGGCATGGCGTGGGTGATGAAGTCTTGCGATTGACCGCGGGTGTGTTAAAAGCATGTTGCCGAACGTGCGATACGGTGTACCGATATGGCGGCGATGAGTTCGTGGTATTGATGCCGCAGACGGATATCGCCGGTGCCGTGGCCGTGGGTAAGCGGATCATCACGGCGTTTACGGGCGTGATGCGTCGACAATTTTTGAACAAGCCTGTGGCCATGCAGTTGTCGGTGAGTGTGGGTGCGGCATCGTTGCGAGAGTCAAGACCAAGCAGCGCTGCCCGTTTGCTCGATCAGGCAGATCAAGCCTTGGCCCAAGCGAAAACGTCAGGCAAACATCGCGTGGAACGGTATCGACCGACGCCACGCACGCAAGTGAAAATTGTGCCTCGCCCGTTGCGGTTGGTGCGCTGATAGACCTGTCGCCATGACACTTTTGTGACAATTCTGCGACATCTCTCTGACATCTCAATGACATGGATGGCTCGTGCGTATTTGCTGTTCATGATGCAAGTAATGTGACAATGGCATTGATTGCCAATGTTGCCCATAATGACAACATGGAAGAAACGTTTGTTTCACGCGGCGGTTTAAAACTGGCAGCAGCGCTTGATGCGTTTGCGCTGGCGGTGGATGATTTGGTGTGCGTGGACCTGGGCTGCAATGTCGGGGGGTTTACCGATTGTCTGTTGCAACGCGGAGCTGCGCATGTGTATGCGGTGGATACGGGCTACGGCACGCTGGCGTGGACGTTGCGCAATGACGAGCGAGTGACCGTCATGGAACGCAGCAATGCGTTGCATGTGGAACCCGCGGTGACGGATGCGGACCTGGCGGTGATCGATCTGGGCTGGACACGACAGAAGCATGCGCTGCCTGCGGCGCGGCGGTGGTTGGGTTCAATAGGGCAGGTTGTAACGCTGGTTAAGCCGCATTATGAATGCGAAGAAAAATTGCCACGCGGTGCGATATTGGAAGACGAACAGTCGCGCCAGATATGCGAGCGGGTGCTGGAAGACATTCGCGCGATGGGTTGGGAGGTGCGCGGTTGCATTGAGTCGCCGATCCGTGGTGGTTCGGGCAAAGGCAAGCAAGGAAACCGCGAGTATCTGGCGTGGGTGGTGATGGGTGATGATGCGAAATAATGTCATAGCCGGCGGTGCATACCGCCGGGCGGATGTTTAGTACATACACCAACACCGGGCGTTTTTGTTACATTGCGTGGCATGAAACTATTAAAAGAATTAGTCACAACAGCGGGTACGTCAGGGCGAGAGCATCGGATGCGAAAGTTGCTTCGCGCCAAGGCGAAGGGATTGTTTGACTCGATCGAGGAAGACGCGCTGGGGTCGTTGTTATGTGTGCGCAAGCCCACGAAAAAGGCAAAGGGAAAGTCGAAAGGCAAAACAAAAGCCGACGGCAAATCAGCCCGGCCCACGCGGATCATGTTGGCCGCGCACATGGATCAGATTGGTTTCATGATTCGATACATCGATGAAAAAGGTTTTGCCCGGATCAACCCGGTCGGCGGATTTGATACGCGGAACCTGTTCGCTCGGCACGTGCTGGTCTGTCCAGATGTGAACGATCCGAAAAAAGATTTGCCCGGCGTATTGAATCCGGGGGGGAAGCCGATTCACATTGCGACCGATGCGGATCGTAACAAGGTGCCCACGATCGATGAGTTTGTGATTGATTTTGGATTGTCATGCGATGAAGTGAAAAAGCGCGTGAAGATTGGCGACATGGTGGTGTTGCGTGCTGAGCCGATCGAAGTGGGCGAGACGATCGTGTCGCAATGTCTGGACAACCGCGTGGCGTGTTGGATCGCATTGCGAGCGGTTGAACAATTGGCCAAGACCGGGCACGACTGTGAAATTCATTGCGTGTTCACAGTGCAGGAAGAAGTGGGTTTGCGTGGAGCGATGACGTCAGCCTTTGCGATTCAGCCCGACATTGGGATTGCGATTGATACGACGTTATGCGTGGATACGCCGGGCGTGACGGGTGACGCCGCAGTGACCAAACAGGGGGATGGCGCCGCGCTGACGGTGATGGATTCCGCTTCGATTGCGGACATCGATGTATTGGAAGATTTCGAACGCGTGGCCGTGAAACATAAAATCAAACACCAGCGATCGATACTACCGCGCGGCGGCACGGATGCGGGAGCGCTGCAACGCGCTGGCGTGGGTTGCCGATCGTTTACATTGAGCTGTCCGACACGCTACATCCATACCGTGACCGAGATGGTGCATCGTGGTGATCTGAATGCGTGCCGAGATGTGTTGGCAGCGTATTTGGCCCAGGTGTGATGTTGTCGGCGCTTGGGTTAAGACGTGCTTGCGGGGGAAGGCGTGGGGGGGTGGACATTGCCGGTGCCGACCAGGGCCAGCATGCGATCGAGTGCGACGGTGGCCCATTTCTTGGCCTCGGGGTGCACGGTGATCTGGTTGACGATTTTGGCTGGCGTTTGGCCATCATCGCTGCCCGTCAGTTGGTCGAGCACCCACAACAGATGCGGCATGTCGATGCGATACATGGTGGTGCACAAGCACTGACAATCCGACAGCATGCGCACCGTGACATCACGCTCCGCCGCTTCGTTGGCCAGGCGATTGACCATGTGAACTTCCGTGCCGATGGCCCAACGGCTGCCGGGTTCAGCGGCGCGGATCGCCTGCATGATGCCTTCGGTCGAGCCGGTGAGGTCCGCTTTTTGCACGACGCCATGATCGCATTCAGGGTGAACCATCACCGTGACGTCGGGCCACATCGCACGGATCTGATCGACGTGTTCGGGCCGGAATAATTTATGAACCGAGCAGTGTCCCTTCCACAGGATAAACGTGCTGCGCTTGAGTTCGTCAGCGTCCGTGTCATCAGGGTTACGCGGGTTCCACAGACACATATCGGTGAGCGTGTCATAGCCCATCGCTGCCGCCGTGTTTCGGCCCAGGTGTTGGTCAGGCAGAAACAGAATCTTGATGGTCTCGCCATCCGCGCGCGGCTCAGTGCCACCCGCCAGTGCCCATTTCAAAACAGTATCCGCATTGCTGGATGTACAAACCGCGCCACCATGTTGGCCGCAGAACGCTTTGATCGCCGCGGTGCAATTCATGTAGCAAACAGGAATCACGCGCACGTTCATGTCGCGATACGTGTCGGTCAGTGTTTCCCAACAATCGACCGTCTGATCGTAGTCCGCCATATCAGCCATCGAACAGCCCGCGCCCATGTCGGGCAGGATCACGACGGTGCCCTCGGGGGCGAGAATGTCTGCGGACTCCGCCATGAAATGCACGCCGAGAAAGACGACATATTTCGCGCCGGTTTCGCGCACCTTTTGAGCGGCAAGTTGGGAGAGCTTGAAACTATCGCCCGTGAAGTCAGCGAATTGGATAACGCTGTCCTGTTGATAGTGATGCCCAAGAATGACGACCTGATCACCAAGTTTTTCACGTCGAGCATTGATAGCGCTGACGAGCTGGGGCTCGGTCATGCGCGTGTATTTATCAGGAAGTGGGGGTTGCCAGAGCATGGTTGTAATTATAGCGGGGGGGTGGGGGGCGTGGGGCAGGTGGGGGTGGAGGGGCTTAGAAGCATAAAACGAACAATGAGGCAGTGAGAAAAAGAGGGCGGGGGAATAACCACAGAGGCACAGAGACATGGAGAAAGACAAAGGCAGGGGAGTTTAGGTCCACAGATTAACGCAGATTTTTAAGGCGGATAAAGAAGCGGGAAGGTGGGAAGAAGAATGAAATTAACAATGAAGCAGTGAGACGCATCCCATTCGGGCCTCGCGTGTTATACGAATGACGATAAATACTCGCGTTCTATATCCATGCTAGCACCCGGTGAATACCGGGAGTTTGTGTGAGGGGAAATTTAGCTGCTACGGACATTCAATTTTCGCGGTGACGCCAGCGGCCAGCCAGGCGAAGCTGAGGAAGTTGATGGCTTTCTTCTCATAACGCGTGGCGACGCGGCGGCACTGTTTGATCCGGCGGAAGAAC
>JAUHYI010000148.1 GCA_030426385.1 Phycisphaerae bacterium | reverse complement strand
GAATAGTACAGTTCCAGATGCATCTGTTGTTTGTATGCACTGTACGCCAGCGTATAAGAAATCATCAAACCATTAGCATCGGGCACGGAATAGATTCTTGCGCCGTAGTGCTGTGCGGTTGGTCCATCACTTTCTACAGGCGGCGGGAAATATCTTTGTTCCCAAGTCAAACCATCCTGCGTTGAAAAAACGGTCAACATACGCGCGACCGACCACAAGTTGTCATAGCGTGCGATGAATGGTGGATACCGCTTGAGTAGTCGGCCACGCACGTAATAGAACGTCTTGCCATCTTCGGAAATCCACTGCCCGGCAAAGTTGTCGTTAGAGTTATTCGGCGCTTCGAATTCTTCAGAAGACATGCCGTCCTGTAAAAAAGGCTTGTCCTGAAGAATTAACCAGGTATCACCTTTTTTCCACAACAGCCATGTGCTTTGCTGGGGTGGTTGTATGACGCCCCAATCTACTTTTTTGTAGCCCGTATGCTGAACCACCATTTCACTCAACACGATTGGGCCATCTTTTTCACGATCATAAAAACGAAATCGCTCACCATCACCAAATGAACCGCCAACGCCGCCGCTACTGCTGCCATTGGATTTGACCCCGTGTTGAAGGGCCGAAGGTGTGGTATCAAAATCAGTCGGCCGAATATCGGAAATCTCCCATTGATCCAAATCCGACAGATCAGCCATCGCGTAATGCGTTGCCGAAGATTTTTTATCCCAGACACGGTTCATGTCTCGGAAGCCCACCATCAATTTACCGCCCGAAGTAAATCCAATTTGATCGCCCAATTGAATTGCTTTGTCAGGTTTGAGAAACGGTCGGCCAACGCGATGGACACGCGGCTGAACCTGCGTGAATTTCAATGCCGCATCATGCGAAGCCAAATACCGATTGTCGGGCAGGAATATTTTCTGACCCGTAAAATCACCCAGGGTTTGTAACTCAGCTGGCGGTTCAACGCGATCAATGCGCAACAGTCTGGCAAAGGCACCGCCCACCGGCGCGTCAGTGCCACTGGCACGCAATTCTGTGCGATACTCACCCGTCACCCAATCAGAAATATCAAAGTCGATACGATTCTCACCCGGTGCAAGCGTCACACGCCATGCCGGACGAGGAATCACGCCGGTATGCCGCTCGCGAATTTTAATTTCGACTTCTATCCCATCGCTAAACGATTCGTCTAACACCGCGGACAAGGACGCCGTTTCCTGATCGCGATAAACCGGGACAAAAAATTCAGCCTGCAGCACATTCCCCAATTGTTTGCGGGTGTTCGCCACCGCGTGACGAGTGTAGACCTCCACTTCACGAACAATGGCCGATTTCGCAGGCCGAGCATCAGGGTCCGCACGGCGTCCGGTGTCATTTGAATCCAAAATTGTGACACGCAATTGAGACACTTCGATCGCTTCAAAATCACGAACGACAAAAAAGTCTTCATGACCCGTAGCGCCCGAGGCCTCGAAACCTAGCGTATCTTCAACCGTCACCAATTCACGCCACTGACCGCTAGCTGTCGAAAAACCTTCCAGCAGAAAATCGGTAACCGCCACCTCACCGCTAGGATACTTGACGTAATCCTTATCACCGGAAAACATACGTACAGTACTAACCAGCGCAGGTTGTGCCAGATTAAACAATAGTGTTCCAGGCAATTCCGTGATGGTCTCGCTTGAAGCACCGGTCCAATCGCCATCATTCAGGCGGTCCGCCCCGCGCGCCTGGCCATCGGCAGAAACAACAAACGCTTTCGTGTCATAAGCCGAGAGCAAAATATTTTCTCGGTTTACCAATGACGATACGTTCTCGTAGGAAACATTAACGCTGCCAACCAAAATCGTGTTATCTTTGCCTTCGACCGGCGAAGGGTAATTTATAAACTCAATCACATCTATCGGTACATTGTTTTCATAAGGAATAGGATCTCCCTTATGACGTTTTCCATCCGGGCCGGTGTTGTAAATCTCAAAATGCTCGGCGTTGGGTGAGAATCGCAGTTCAAGGTCTTGCCATTCATTGGGAAAATTCCTGAGACCGAAATGCCTTTTACCCCGAATGTAACCAGCAATTTTTCCATGGATGCCAAAACGGATTTCCCCGATGGTCAAATCACGCTCGGCATTGCGAAAACGAATTACAGCAGCGGTTTCATTGGCCGGCCCCACATACATGCGAAAATGAGCCACAACCGCCCGATCATTGGGAGGCGTGGTCAAGGTCTTCAACGCGAGTAATCCCGACGACACTCGCGTAATTTTCAGCGCTCGCCCGCCTTCATCTTGTGCGGCTTCAATGATGGAAAAATTTCGCCCATCGAATCCGTCCCACTGACCGCCCGGCACCTCGATATGCCGAGCAATACCGTCAGCCTTAAACAGCGCAGCATCCTCGAAGTCCTGGTGCATGAGAACCGTTTGCCCACGAGCCTCATCTCCAATTCCAAAAACCAGTAGAACAGCAAACCCAAGTACAAATAAAAATGCCTTCAACGATTATTCCTTACATCTAACGGGTAAGTAAAAAGAAGATCACTGCAACCCATACGATCCAATTAATTTCTGTCCCAATAATTCGGATCGTGTACGAAACTGGTTAACGCCTCGTCGGTATAGAGATATAACTCTTCACTCGCGATGATCATGGAAGCATGACCATCAACCCAAAGCACGTTGCAACTATTATTAGGATGGCGAACGGTTCCCTTGTTACCCGCCGAACGATTGTATGGATACGCGATGTAACTTCCCCAAGGTTCAGCCGTCGTGTTTATTGCATCCAAAGCCAAGATGGTTGTTACGGGCTGACGAATATCATCAAGATTGGTCGGCCTCCAAAATCCACCAAGAAAGTCGTAACTGAAGTCCATGTTGATTCCATAGCTGATAAAACCACTGGGAATCGAACTGTCCAATTCAGTCGTTGCCGGAGCGACAATCGGAGCCACATTCCGATTCGGACAAAAAAACAATTGCCCATCGCCAACCATATCCATTTTCAGCAGTAATTCGTGCCATTTTTCGCGGGTTACAAGATCTTCATACCGCTGAAAATCACCCTCACTATCTTGCAGATAAGCATGCGAAGCTATTCCCAATTGCCTTTGATTGCTAAAACACTGAACTGTTTTTGTGGCCTCGCGAGCTTTGCCAAGCACAGGCAGAAGAATGGCAATTAAAACTGAAATTATTGAGATAACAACAAGCAATTCGATCAAAGTGAATCCAGCTTTGAATTCAAAACGACATGAAGACAAACATGATTTTTCCATTGAACACTGGTCAGGCCTGCGAAATTTACGAAGACGATGAAAGCCATAAAAGCGGTGTAAGCTATGAAGATGACAATGACAATGACGACAAATCAACATGCGTTTAATCGCTAGAAGCAAGGTATTCATAAACTGCCTTTCAAATCCAGCTGACACACACGTCTACAAAAATGATGGGGGCCGAACCCCTGCCCCTTCTTCTAGAAACACTGAAATCATTAATTGCGGTGGCATCGGTTCACCCAATTGCCTGGTGTATAACGCCTCGACCACCACATGCGCATAATCAATCGCTCGCCAACGCGCACGAGCTGGAGCAGGCTGCAATATTTCCGACATATCATGGCCGCCGACCGTGACGATAGACAGGCGATCGCCAATCTGTTCACCATGCTGATGCGCCTGGCGATACAACTCGACCACCATCTCCCACACATCGCAAACGATCCCCGTAACACCTGAGGTACGAAGTCGTCCGTACAGTCCCGACAAATCCTGCGGATCCACATAGATGACGTCCGCAATATCCCATGAACGACGAATCTCTGCGTATGCCCGGCGCATACCCAGGACCAATTTCGCCGAGGCCAATTTGCGATCGCGTGGACGCACCATCGCCGTGCGCTGATGACCCATATCCCACAAATGCTCGAAGGCTAATCGAGCGGCAGCCTCACCATCCATGGCCAAAATAGAATTAGACGGATCATGCCAAAACTCCCCATACGCCCCCCAACTGATGACCGTTGACGGATCAATTTTCACCGCAGGCGGCTCTTTCAAACCATACGCCAAACAACCCGCCAACTGCTTACCTTCGATGGCCTGGTTAATCTGATCCGCCTGATTTTCGACACTCACCACATCCCACCCATACTGCGAACTAAACTGCGCGAGCGCGGCTAGATATTCATCCCGCACACGCTTGCCCCCTTTATAAAGAGGCCCCGTAATCACCAGCAATACGGTCGCCACTGCCGCCACCACCTTCGCAGGCTGACGATCCTGTACGGCCGGCCGCTCGATTTCGCGCAACACAAAATGTCCCGATCGATCGGACACTTCCAAATCGCCTCGCTCAACCAAAACCTTGAGGGCTTTGCGAGCAGTGCCCGCCGACACGCCATGGTCACGCGCAATCTCATACGCCGATGGAAACCTATCGCCCGTCTTAAAACCGCCGTCACGCAATAGCGATTCAAGCATCGCAGCAACCTGGTCGACCTTGCTCAAAATGCCGCCGACTTTTTCCGTTCCCGTATATCCGGAGACTTGTTTCATAACACACCTATCTAAAGAGAGAACATGAGCCAGTACATCTTGCCCAAGGCTATTATATCAAAAAAGTTTCAGATGTGAACCCATTAAAGCGCAGATTGTTTTTTCTGTCAGATTCGAGGCCAACACGCCTCATCCGCATGGCCACACACTTTCACTTTCACCTTCACCCCACCACCCGCATATCATTCACCAATCGGCATCCCTACCGCCCCCCCACACCCCCACCGCCCGCATTGCCAACATTGTCCGCATTGCCCCCACTGACCCACTGCCGCGAATCGGGCACCTCAACCCATTCATTGCGAAGCACCGCCTGCTCGCTCACAATGCCAGGCAACGTCATGTCCAGCGCTTGATGAATATCGATTGGGCAGGGAATTTCCCCACGGATGGTTTTAGCAAATTCTTCAAAAATAAAATAATCGCTTCCGCCGTGCCCCGCTGTTTTCAGGATGTCTTTCAATGTCGCATCACGCCAACCTGCGGGTAAAAATTCCGCGAAGGCAGACTGATTCATGAGCGTATCAAGCTCAAGCCAATGCTCCTTCGTGGAACAGTGCGACTTAAGCCACAACTTCCCCAGATCACCCGGACCACCGCGACTGGATTCGTAAGCACCATCGGTACCCTGCAGTTGGTAGTTGGCCAACGACTGCGGCCGATCTGAAACAATATCCATGCGAAGCTTGATCAATCGCCCTGCCGCGGTCTGGGCCAACATCACCGCAGTGTCACACGCATACTTATCACCACGCGGATCAGCATAATGCGATCCACTTTCAGCACAACAAACCCTGGTGACCCGATCACCTTTAAACCATTGCAAGATAGGGCCGAGGCTGTGCGAAGGATACGTCACGCCATGCACACCGGACTGCCACTTTCGCCGCCAAGGGGTTTCTTCAAACAACGCTTTGAGTTCATGGAGATACTCGCCCTCAGCGTAATACACTTCGCCAAATAAGCCCGCTTCAACCAGACTATTAATGAACATGTTTGGCCGTAAGTAATTGCTGTTCTCCGCCATCATGTACACCGCACTGGATTTTTCAACGCAAGCAACCAGCTCTTTGCACTGCTCGACCGTGACCGCCGCAGTCACTTCCGACAATACGTGGATGTCATGCTCAAGCGCCGCGATTGATTGCTCGACGTGCAACTGCATCGGCGTTCCAACAATGACCGCGTCAATCTCACCCGAATCAAGCATGTCGCTGTAGTCGGTGAAAGTTTTTTTCGCCTTGAATTGCTGTTGCGCGCGTGCCAATCCCTCTTCATTGATATCGCATAACGCTGTGATTTCAAACCCCACGGAAGACGCGAGCGGCCCAAGCGTTCCACTGCGCCCTGCGGCACCGACCAATCCTATGCGAATGGGCGAACTCTTCGTTGCTTTTGTATTAATATTTGTATTTGTATTTGTACTTGTCGTCATAACCTATCCTTTTCACTTGCCCCCCCCACGCCCCCCACCACCCACACACACGCATACGCATACTTCAGCACAGATGATTGCTACACAGCCACTGCACCAAGACGATTCTCCAGGCTACTTATTTTTGTTTGAATTGACTGTTTGTCGAACATATAGCATTGCGATTCCTGATGAAAACCAAATCGAGAATCCTGCTGGACATACACCATGGCTGTTTTAATATTTTCAAGCTCATCTTCCATAATCATGGCGTCTTGATCTGAAAATTCTGACGACGGCTTGTCTTTGCGCAACTGATACCACCGGTAAATATTCCAACAACTGCGGAAACAACACCCGCTTACCTTGGCCACGGCAATCTCTTGTTCAGACGCTGGCGTGTTGCATGACGACAAACTTGTCTCATAAGCATTCGCCGCGGCCAGCCACCGTTTACTCAACGACTCCAACAATGTAATCGTTTCAGCTAACGTAAAAACGCCGAGCGTGTTGTCGAGATTGTCACCCCACGTATGACTGAGCCAGGATGGCCCCATCAACTTGCCTGAAAATTCAGTTTTTAATGGATAGGCGAGCGCGTAATTTACCGGCGAGTAATACAAAAAGTTGCAACCGCTTACAGGATAGGAACCGGCCGCCCGCTGAAATCCGTACCAGGCTTTAACCACAGCATCCACATCTGCGTTGGGACCAAAATATTCTTTCGCCAAAGACTTCAACCAAACAAGCTCCGACGGAATTGCTTCTCGAATTAATAAGTCTTTAGCGGCTGAAACATTGAGCGTATTGGTGTCGCACGCAAAATTCCAACAAGCCATGACACCGAGACAACCACTGTGACGTAGATAGCTGAGCTTGCGATACAACGAGACCACAAGCGGCAAACTGGGAACGGTGGCCAATTCGTGCGTGGTATTGATCTGCAGTTTTGCAAAAAGCGAATGCTCGCGCGTTGTTTTTTCGACATGTCGCTGGTAACGCGGCGATGGCCCCGGATACACAAGGCTGTACTCTTCGACATTTCTCTTTTTGCCCAGCCGCGTGACAGACCCACCTCGCTCGAAGTCCGCCATGACTTTAACGCCCGCGTTGAGCTTTTGCGTGATCTGCAAATACGGCGCTTCGTAGTGAAATCTCCACGACCAATCCCACGCAACAACCTGCGCCTCGGGCCGAGCATCCTGCACTGCGGTATAAATGTTATTGACGATTTCGGAGATAACCTCCGAAGGCTGACGCACCTTGCATCGCTCGCACGTGCACACTTGCTGTTCTTCTTTCGACTTGTACTGCTTGCGAGCGTAAGCGTATAGCCGAGGATTGGTAGGGACATGAGCCCAACAATTATTCACTTGTTCACTGGCGGTAATTAATATGACGCCCGCCAATGGCACTTGCGAAAAAATCTGACCAAAGCCATCTTGCAGATGCTGCTGAACCTCTGGCTGCGACGAACACAAGGCGTATTCCTCCGGCTCAGACTCAAGCACTTTTACCTTATGGCCCGCTAGATGCGGATGCTTTTTCCAAAACGGGTGATCTACAGACAACCCCAACGGCTCAGTACAAAAAAGCCAAACACCAAGCCCAGCATCCTGCGCTCTTTCGCATGTCGTTTTCAGCGAGGCCAAACGCTTCTGCACATCTTCTACAAAAGGTTCAAATAGATTGCCCGGCGCAAGCTCTCTGAGTTTGGCGCGAAGCCATATGCCATTGAATCCTGCCGAAGCGATGGACTCCAAACATTCTTCAGTATGACACCCAGCGGCATGAAGAATCTCATCCTTATAGAAGTCGCTTTCGCCACATCGAAAAATGCGATGCTCAATAAGGCTATGTGGCCGAACAGACATGGAATATTCCTCGTATTAAATCTTGATCGCCAGGCAAAAGATATACAGACGTCCGTATACCCTAAAAACCAACGACGCACATCCACGCGACCGGGACCACCATAGCCCGGCACAAAACC
>JAUHYI010000147.1 GCA_030426385.1 Phycisphaerae bacterium | reverse complement strand
GCAACGTGGTGGCGGGGGAAATTGTGGGGGGGTTGGAAAATTTGAATTGTGAATAAGTGAGTGGTGCCATGGATATTGATGAAGCGTTGTTGGAAGCCGAAGAGTCGATGGAAAAAGCGGTCGACTATTTGAAGTCGGAACTGCGAGGTGTGCGAACGGGGCGAGCCTCGACCGCTTTGGTTGAGTTTGTAAAAATCGAAGCCTACGGGACCAGCTCGGATTTGCGTGAGTTGGCCATGATCAGCGTACCCGAGCCGACGCAGTTGTTGGTTAAGCCGTTCGATCCGTCGACGGTGCAGGCGATTATCAAAGGCTTGCAGTCCTCGGGACTGGGTCTGAATCCGGTGGCCGAAGGCAAGCATGTGCGCATGGCCTTGCCGTCGTTGTCGGGCGATCGTCGCAATCAGTTGATTGGGACGGTGAAGCAGATGGGCGAACAAGCAAAAATTGCCGTACGCAATGCTCGTCGCGATGGCAATAAAAACATCGACACAGCCGGCAAGGATAAAAGCCAGAGCCTGAGCGAAGACGCGGTGGAATCAGCCAAAGAAGACGTGCAGGAACTGGTGAAGAAATACGAAGCGCAAGTGGAAACGATGATTGCAGCCAAGGTGACAGAAGTGCAGGAGGTCTGAGCGATGATCGACAGGCGAGGATCGAAGCTTGGTTTGAGTGGGCATAGCGTGGGGATTGGTGTGGTCGTGGTGGTGGTTTTGTTGACGGGGTTGTGGTCGGGGTTCATATCGACAAGTCAAGGGGCGTTGACGCCTGATCAGAAGCGTCAAAAGATTGCTGACGCGGTGAATCGCTTGAAAGCTGAAGCCGAAGCGCTAGACAATTTTAAAGGCGGGGTGGTGCCTGTATTCACGCGTCCGCATCCGGCATTGCGTGGCTATAACGATGATCTCTCGTTATCGATCCTGCAGGAAATGACCAAGAAAATCATGACCAACGAATATCGCGATGTGTATGTGAAGTGGCATCTGGCGGTAGAGTTGAAAAAGATGAAACCGATGGACCGCGAAGAAGCGGGCGATCAATTGGTACGACTGGTCAAGGCCATGCCGGGCCCGTTGCAAGTTGACCATCGTGAGCCGTACCGCGATTTGCCGGAAGATATTGCCCAGCAATGGTGGTCGCTATGGCGTAAGACCAGAGTATCGGTGGGGTATCCGCCGTTTACGAAAAATTATCACGGGCGCGATGCGATGGCGCATGTCGCCGAGGGTAAGAAAGCCGAATGGGAAGTGATGGCCCGCGAGATGGAACGGTTGAGGCCGTTGTGGAAGCGGGTTCGCAATGAAGAAAACATCGCGTTCAATCGGCGTGTGAATCAACTGAATATCATCATCCGTGAATATCGCGGTGAGTTGATTTACGAATTGCTCAAAACCGGCGACCCAGCGATGCTGTCACTGATTGCCAATGAGATCACCGGCCGGGTTAAAAAACGGCAACGAATCGTGTTTGATCTCGTGGCGTATGTATACCTGGCGATGTTTGATGGCGTGCTTAATTTGTACGATCAGAAAGACCTGGAAAAATTTGCCCGTGAGATTAAACAGGCAGCGCAGTCGGCAGAAGGCTATGAAATTTACGAAGGCATGTCGACCCTGTCATCACGACGCAGAATCCAACGCAACTTCGCGGACTATGCGTTTCACCTGATACAGATGCTGGAAAATATTGACGTGAACGCACTACCCAAAGCCATACAATCCCAATAACCCCCCCCACACCCCCACCCCCACCACACACACGCCACCACCACATACACGCACACACTTTTCTCATGTAATCCGATACGGCTAGGCCAGCATGAAATCACGCATTTTTCCGACGCAATTTTGCATGCATGCCTACGATTAAACCATAGCCCCAAGAACTTTAGCCCCTGGTTACATAGTACGTAACATAGATAGATTAGATAGATAGATTTAGAATAGCTAGATAGATAAACAGATAGGCAACGCGTATTCCCCAGCATTCCGAACAACATTCTGGTGACTCGCCCTGATGACTCGTCTTGCATGTTTCAGATTTCCGTTCCCGGCCTTCAATGTCTTATCACCTGTGATGAAAAAGTATGAGTAAAGATTTTGGTAAAAACATTGTGTCGCGTCTGGCCGGGTTGGGTGGGTGCGTGTGCCTGTTGTTGGTATTCACCATGGCCATGCCATCTGCGGAGGTGCTGGGTCAGTCACGCAAGCGATATAATCCGGACACGTTGCAGATCTCTGATATCCAACGCGCGGTGAAGCGTGGCGTGGAGCGGTTGTATCACGATCCAGACTTGCAGCCGACGTACACGTTTCGCGGAGATGAGGATTACCGTTATTACGATCAGGAAATTGTCCACGAGATGGGCAATCATGCGCTGACGATGTGGGCGATGTTGGCAACGGGTGAAACGTATCAGAAGCCGGAGTTGTACCGTCGGCTGAATTGGGTGTTGAGCAAGGATGAGGGGTTTGCCTACGATCGCGGGATGCGGGCGCAGATGTTGGCTGAGTTGCCGTTTGATCGGTGGGCACCATGGGTCAATCGCGAACGCATCTGGCTCAGTTCCGCATTGACGACGGGCGATATTCGAAATCGACCTGCCGAGCAGGGCAATTTCAATTACAAGTTTGCGTCGCAACAAGCACCGACCGGCTTTGGCGATCATGCCAACGGCCAGTACGGCGTGCTGGGTTTGTGGGGTGTTCAGCGCGCCGGTTTAGCCGTTGATAAGGGGATATGGGAACGCATCGATGCGCACTGGCGAGCCAGCCAGCAACAGGCTCCCAAAGGTCAGCCCGCGGGTTGGGCCTTGGGGCAGCTCGATGGGAAAAACAATCGGGCTGCGATGGCTGAGCGTATTTCCGGACCGATGACAGCCGGTGGCGTTTCGACCTTGACCTTGACCGAGCGTTATCTACATGGTGGACGCATGCTGGAGCCGGGCAATCATATCTCCGCGCATCTGACCAACGGGTTGTTGTGGCTGGATAAAAATTTTACGTTGAACGATCCGGCTGAGGAAACCGACTGGTTCTTTTATATGTGGACGATTCAACGCGTGGGTCATGCCACGGGTTGGCGAACTTTCAATAACGTCGACTGGTTCCGCGAAGTGACAGCGGAAATGTTGAATCGCCAGCAGTCAGATGGCACCTGGGTCAGTTCAAAAGGGCGATTGCTGTCGACGGGTTTTGCGCTGTTGTACATGGCACGTGCCGATGATCCGATTGCCATTTCCAAAGTGCGCTTTGAAGGGGCATGGAACAATCGGCCTCACGATATCTGGAATTTCTGTGATTACATCAGCGATGAATATGAATACGCAACCACGTGGCAAGTGGTAGAGCTGACGCAGAAGCCAGTGTCGCTGATTGAAAGCCCGGTGTTGTTTTTGACCACGAGTGATGCGGTGAAATTCGACAAAACGCAGTTGGATAACCTGCGTGGTTATTTGGATGCTGGCGGCTTGTTGGTGACCAATGCCGATGGCGATAAGCCTGAAGCCAACGCGGCGATTCGCCGATTGGTCAAAGAACTGTATCCGAATCTGGAATTGGAAGACGTGGACAAGGAACACGAGATATACAAGCTGCATCAACGGGTGGGCATGGATGCGGCGATGCAGATGGTACATAACGGGATTCGTCCGCTGGTGGTGCACTTCCGTCGTGATGTCGATCGAGCCTTGCAAGCCAATGAGCCGAACCGATCGTCAGCGTTCAAGGCGTTGTCCAATTTGTATCTGTATGCGACGGGTTTAACGCCACGTCGAACGCGCATGGACAACAACTATGCATTGCAGTCGCGCAGCAATCCACGCTACAAATTGGCCGCGGCTCGTGTGAAGCACGAAGGCGATTTTGATCCTGAGCCGAATGCCCTGCGTCAGTTAAAGTCCACATTGGCCAATCATCACGACATCGATTTGCAGTATCAGCCAGCCGGCACGGAGGCGGATAAGCTGGGCAATGCGAAACTGGCGTTCCTGACCACGGCCGCCGACGGCAAGCTGAGTCAGGCCCAGGCCACCGCGTTGCGACAGTGGGTAGACCAAGGGGGGACGTTGTGGCTCGATGCGATCGGAGGCAGCAGTGAAGCGGTCCAAGCCGCCCAGGCGATGATCGGGCAACTGGCACCCGGCGACCAGCCTGTGCCGTTGGCATTAGACCATCCGATGTTGTCGGGCCAGGGATTGCCCGGTGGTTATGACAACCGGCGTCTGCAATATCGACCTTACGCGCTGCGACAAATGGGTCCTGCCAACACGTCACGCATTCAAGCAATTTTCATTGATGACCGTCCGGCGATTTTGTATTCCGAGGAAGACATCACCGCAGGTCTGGCTGGCTTGGAACACTGGGGCATCTTCGGCTACACCGTGGATTCCGCTCGAGCGATCGTGGCGAACAGTGCGATTAGTGCCGCACGCCGATGATGTACGATGGCGCTTGATGACGCACGGTGTCGTTTGATGAATACATGCGATTGATAGGCTCGCGGTTGATGGGCATGCAAAAAGATGTCACATCAATCTCATTAAAAGCGCGTGCGACCTCGTGCGACCTATAATTTTCCTTCGAGCAAACCCCCCGGTATTCACCGGGGGCTAGTATGCATGAATACCAGTTTGTTACATCTTAATTTGTTATAGCCCCCGGTGAATACCGGGGGTTCTTTCGCGGAAAAAATTAACAACCCACAAATTTTTACCGGCATTGGTATCGCACACACACTTCGCTCATTCGCCCAGATCAGCTTCACCCAATAACACGAAGCCATGACGTTGCAGCACCTGGCTCGAGGTCATCTGTTCATCGGTGTACAGCGCGATCACCGGCATGCCGTGCGGCTGAACCATCAAAGGATAGGCATAATGCAGGCTCACTTCCGCGCCCAACAGGCAAGCGCACATCGTGTCCATGCCTTGAGGTTGCGGCAATTCGACGGCCATGATTTCGACCAGGGTAAACGGCACATGATTTTCGGTCAGTGCACGTTTGGTGGACGCATGGTTGGATGTGACCAGACGCACGACCGCGTGATCGGCTGAGTCCAACACGGTCATGCCTGCCAGATGAAATGGCTTATCGCGAAACATTTTTAGCAGGGACAACATTTTGCCCACGCGGTTATCCAGAAACACGCTGAATTGAAAAACCTGCGGTGCGTCGTAGCCATCCATCACTTGCGGTGACGATACGGGGGCTTGTGTCATGGTCGATCTTTCATAGAGCTGGGCGCGGCCTGTGGGCCGACGATGGGCAGGCAGTCATTGCCTGAAAAAACAAAAAACTAAAAACAAAAAACTAAAATTATGGGGCGATTGCGTCGGCGGTATCCTGATACCACGCGACGGTCTGGGCCAGTCCGGTTTCAAAATCCACGATCGGGTTAAACCCCAATGCCTGGCGAATGGCACTGATGTCCGCTTGGGAATGTTTGATATCCCCGGCACGTTCGGGTTGATGCGATGGTGACAGGTCGGGCCGGCCGATCAGCTTCGCCATGGTGATGGCTAACTGGTTCACGCTGATGCGTCCGCCGCATGCGACATTGAACACCGGGCCGTTGAGGCGTTCGCTGGCGCGCAAGGCCAGGAGATTGGCATGCACCACATTGTCGACATGAATGAAATCGCGTGACTGTTCGCCGTCGCCGTAAATGGTCGGCGATGTTTGCTGTTCGATCAGTGCTTTGGCAAAAGCGCTGATGACTGCGGCATAGGCGCTGTTGGCATTTTGTCGTGGGCCGAACACGTTGAAATATCGCAGTGATACCGTGTCGATGTCGTAGTTGGCGGCATAGGCAGCCAACAGGTATTCACCGGCGAGTTTTTGCGCTGCGTAGGGACTTTTCGGAGACGGAGCCATCGTTTCAGTTTTGGGCAGTTGCGGTGCATCGCCATAGGCTGCGGCGCTGGCGGCGAATGTCATGCGCTGCACGCGGGCATGACGCGCTGCGTCGATCACCTCGAACGTGCCGGTGGTGTTGATGTCCTGATACCGTTCGGGCTCTGCGACACTGCCGGGGACCGAGCCAAGCGCTGCCAGATGACAGACATATCGGCAACCCTCGACGGCAAGTTTCAAGGCCGACGCTTCGCGAATGGACGCGTTGATGAACGTGAGCTGGTCGGTATCCAGCGTGGCCAGGTTAGCGATATCGCCGCCGCACAGGTCATCAATGACCACGACATGGGCGCCCAGCTCGACCAGAGCATGGGCGATGTGCGACCCAATGAATCCCGCACCGCCGGTCACCAGCACGCGTGTGTTGCGAAAATGATCCTGGTGATGTTTGATCCAATCGGTGCGTGTCATAGGGTGGTGCGTGTCACAAGTTAGAGGGGTGTTGCGATGCTTGCGGGGGTGAAGCGTGTGGGGGAGATGTTTGGGGTGTGGATGCGTCGGGGGGTAATGATTCACATCGGCCAGCCACATCCCAGCACTTGCGAAGATAGGCCAAACTTTTTTGGGCGCATTGAGATATCGGCCCTGACCAATTGCATTCAATGGTGATGCGTTCGTCGTAGCCGACTTTACGTAACCAACAGAAAAAAGTTTCGAAATCAAACGATTGGTCGGCCCGGTCGGTCTCAAGATACGCGCCCGGTTCGTAACGATTGCGATCCGGCTCGGCCACATGCACATGTCGGATCGTGTTTCCCAATGCAATGATCGCGTATTCGTTTTCACGTTCCAGACCGTAGTGATAGCTATCGACCATCATCGCGACGTTAGGGTGATCGACCCGAGCGTACAAATCATGGGCTTGGCTCAATCGGTTGAGCGTGTTGGTTTCGCTTTGATTGAGATGCTCGATGACCAGAGTAACGCCGTGATGAGCACACATTTGCCCAGCCATGCGGGTGAACTCGGTCAGTTGCGTCATGGTTTGTTCGACATCGAAATGAGCGGGCCGAACCCGGGCAGGTCCTGAACCAAACACCAGCCGTTGAATGCCAAGCTGCTGAGCACGTTTGGCGGCCCGTTGCATGTAATTCTGTAACGCGGTCATGTCACGCTGGGGCCCGATCACCGGCATCGTTTCAGGCAACAAACACGCAGCCGCTTCAGCAGGCAAGGCCATGCTTTTGAGCGTGTCGCCCGTCTTGGCCCACGCGGCGCTCGACTCGCTGGGTCGCAAATGCTCACGGATATGCAGCTCGATGTAGTCAAAGCCTACATCGCGCATCAACGCAGCGTCTTCCGGGTTGGCAAATACACCAAATCGCACGCACCAATTCCTTACCCCCCCCCCACATTCCCCCTGCAGTGTTGGACGCTTTGGGGGATATATGCAGATGCACGCGGCATACCATTCCCAACGCGGGAAACCGGTGATACCCGTGAGGCAGGGCTGACGGGGACTGCCTGTATTCTAGCCGTTTGCGTCGTTTGTGTCGTGGATCGCAGTCAAGGCTCGCTTGGTGGCTTCGGCACAGTGGGTCAATCGATGTCTGCCGGTGAGCGACGCGGTGTAATCTTCGATCAGCAGTGGGACATGGACGTCTGCTTGATGTAACGCCACAAGCCACTCGGGGATGTTGAGGTCGGATTCATCCATCGGACACATTTGTGACCGCGCTTGGCGGAAGCCATACACATCGTATTCGCCGGTGGTGCGTCGCGTGCCGCCGATGTGGCAATGATCGATGTAATCGCGGATCACAGCGACGGCCAAGTTCGGCTGGAGATTGCCTTCTGACGCATAGTTGGGCAGGTCGAAGATGACGCCGATTTCGCTTGGATCGAAATGCTTGCAGATCGCCAGCGCCAAACCCGGCGATGCCGCCAGACTGCGTGCGTGAGTTTCGATCACAATTTTAATGTGTCGGGCCTGAGCGATGGCGATCACTTCGCGATACCGCGCCACCGTGCGCTCCAGCAATTCTTCATAATTAAACGGCCCCGCCGGATAGCCATAGGGCTGCACCCGCACGCGTCCCGCACCCGCCGCCGCCGCACCGTCGAAGTGCAAGGCCAACTGTTCGTCACTGTGTTCGATCATCGCATAAGGCACGCTACCGAAAGCCGTCATGCCATACGCTTCAAGCTTGGCCCGCAGCTCGCCACCCTCGCTCAGCAAGCGTTCGGGCGTCAGATCAAACTTATGATTGCCATGCGACGAATACGGCTTATCCCGGCAATCGTCAGGAATATAGCGAGGCCGAAAGCAATAATGCG
>JAUHYI010000032.1 GCA_030426385.1 Phycisphaerae bacterium | reverse complement strand
GTGTGGGGGGGGAGTGTGGGGGGGGAGTGTGGGGGGGGAGTGTGGGGGGGGGTATCACACGGCCAAGCAACCCGCGCACTGATCGCACGCTTGCCTGGCAATTTTCAACCCGGTTTGTTTTTTGTTTCAACAAAACGATCACGACCATCACACCCATCACACCCAACATGCCCAGCAAGCCATGACACAACCCACGCCATTCACATCATCCGATCCGCGCATCCACATGTTTTTAAACGGCTCGCCTTTCGCAGTCGTCGGAGCATCAACCGACCGCAACAAATATGGCAATAAAATCCTGCGCTGCTATCAACAACATCAACGCTTGGCCTATCCGATCAATCCACGCAGCGCCGCCGATGGCCAATCGATTGAAGGCGTGCCCGCCATCGCTGATCTGGCGTCATTGCCTGAACCGGTCCACGGCATTTCGATCATCACTCCGCCTGCGGTCACCGAGAAAATCGTCGAGCAGGCCATCGCACTTGGCATCAAAAACATCTGGATGCAACCCGGTGCGGTCGTCGGCCCCGATGACCCCGCTGTCCAACGCGCCACCGCCGCAGGCATCAACGTCATCCCAGGCGATGCCTGCCTCTTAGTCGTCCTCGGCTACCGCGATCATTAGAACGTTTTTCAGAATTAGTGACCGTATCGCAATCCGGACGGTCACTTAATACCCATCCCATTAAAAACTCGCGCGGCCTCAATTTTCCCTTCACACAAACTCCCGGTATTCACCGGGAGCTAATAAAAATCTACACGTGAGTATTTATCGTAATCCGTATAAGTGACCAGCCCAGCGTGAATATTTTTATTGCATCCCCATTTCAATCGTAGCGTTTGCGTCTACGAAACAAGGAGTTTTCCGCCTACAAAACGGGACGCTGACGCGTCATCCACTAAACATCAAACACTACGATTGGATTGGTTGGGGTCTAGGCCAGAAATTATGCAAAACGCTCTCCCCCCCCACCTCACCCACCCCCACCCCACATCCTCCTCATGCTTTCCGCTCACACATAGCACGCACGCTCGCACACCACACTCTCCGCTCGATCAATAAATGCAGCCTACCGCCGCTTGCGACTTAGCGCTTCCACTTTTCATTTTTCTCGTTATTTCCGCTGAAAATTTGGGCGTTCTTAAAAAATTCACTTAAACAAACCCCCGGCATTCATCGGGGGCTAGAACGAATCTATGCGCGAGTATTGATTGCAATTCGTATTGCGTTTCACTGTGCGCGACATCGTCGACCACGTAACCCCGCAGTCATAGTCATCGCGCCGAACAAAATCATCATGCCCGTCGCAGGCTCAGGCACATCATCATCAAAAAACAAATCATCCTCATTAAACCCACCCCCCCCACCACCACCACCACTACCCCCACCGCCGCCGCCCCCGCCACTTCCGCTGCCTGAATTGTCGAACGTGTAGATGCGCACCGTATCGACCAATCCCAACATTGTGCCCGCCTGCCCGACCAATGTTTCACCACTGGGCGCCGCGGGCAACGCTTCCAGGGATGACACTGTGGCTGAGCCGGGGTTCAAATCCAACACGATGTTGGCCTCAGCACCATTCACAAAAAACCGCGCTTCGCCGCCGTCGCGCACCAAGGCTAAATGCGTCCACGTGTTGGCAATCACCGACACATCCGAGGGCAACCAACCCACCCCGCCATACAAACCTGCCCACTTGCCATCGAACACGCCCACCGCGTAACCGTTCACGCCTGAATTGCCGTTCGACGCAATTGGAAACGTCACACCCCCGACGTAATAGAACCACGCTTCGATCACCACATTGTTGGTCACCGTCGTCGCCACGCTCGTCGATTGGTATTGGTCGTTCAAACCCAGGTTGATCGCAAACGCGCTACCCGGTGCGGTGTTGGTGGTATAGGTCGGGCTACCCGTGCGATCCAGATGTATGTCATTGATCAACTCGAGCGTGGGATCAGCAGCCATCGCTCCATCGATCGCGCTCGAGCCATCCTCTTCACCGAATCGCCAAAGGCCGTGCAACGTCGTCGCACCATTCGCATTTGGCATGCTCATCACACCAACCACAAGCAAGGTGGTGCCGACCACAACGAAAACTGACAACCTTTTCGCCGCGCACCACAAAAACGCGACACCAGCTAACACTGCTGCGTCTGTCTCGCCGACTCGCCCTGAAATTTGCTGGGTTTTCGTACCTCGCCTGATCAACGCGCCGCCTCCTTGCGAACGCCCTATTAAAACCGATGCCCCCACCACCGTCAATCCCCCCCCACCACCCCCTCTGCTCTTGGCGCGGTTATACCATCACTCAGGGCGACGAGGCGTCTTTTGTAAAAGTGATGGCCATAATGCGACCGTTGTCGAACAATTGCTGCCATTGACTAGGTGAGTCCTGCTCGATGTGGTCCACGATCTGCTGGCGTAGGCCACGCACCAAATCCCGCGGGTCCGCATCATCCGGCAAACCAACCCAGTAAAAAAAAAGCTCAATGGCTCGACCATCAAGTTCGATATGTAATGACGAATCCTCTAGGGAAATATCTCGGTGAAGTCGGTCTTCTACGATGCGAACGCCTGGCATTCGTGCTACCTCTTGTCGCACAATGTTATGGTTGCGGTAGTACCCGTATGAAAATCCGTAATTCGGAAGCAGTCCCAAGGGATTAATAATTACGGCACACCAAACGACACACACCGTCGCTACAACGCTGGCAAGTAACGCAATAGTTCTCCAACGATACTTCAAAGCACACCTAATACCGCAATTAAAAATACCGCACAACCCCAGACACAAACAATGCCGTCCACAGATTTATTATACCGATCCTGTTTAAATCACATGCGTGGTTGGCAAGCCATGCGACGACGGGGCAGGCAGAAAACGCGACAAGTCACGGTGCTTCGTTTTTCAAAACGCACGAGAATTGAGTGAGAGCAATATTAGAACATGAAAACAAAAAATTAGGACTTGATGATAGCCTTGGTTCCCTGTTTTCTGCTTTACCCCAATCTGTAGCCATCTCATCAAATCTGTGGACAAAAAAACTAGCCTTTTATCTCACTCTGCGCCTCCGTGCCTCCGCACCCTCTGTGCTTAATCCCCCACGCCCGACTCACGACTCACGACTCACGACTCACGACTCACGACTCACGACTCACGACTCACGACTCACGAAAATTCTATTTCTTCGCATCGCCCGCATCAGGCAACGGCTGGCCCAACCATTTGCTCAGGTTGGTCCGCAATTTATCCAGCGTCAACGGCTTGACCAGGACCCCCGTGAAACCCGCTTCCGCGCAGGCTGCTTCCAAAGCGGAATCGCCTTCCGATGACACGGCCACGAACGGCTTGGCAAAACCTCGGCCCCGCAACGCTTTCACAAACGAAACCTCTGGACCATCCGCGCTCTGCACATCGGCCATCAACAACGTGAACGAGCTGTTCGCCATTGCCAACACCGCGGCTCGACAGCTATCGACCGTCGACACTTCCAAGCCCAATCGATCGACCAGATAGCACACCATCCGCTGTTGCAATGGATCATTTTCCAGGTATAGCACGCTACCTGTAAACACTTTCATCTCGTCCGAATCCACAACGCCTTCGTTGCTTTCGAGCTTATCGAGATCCACTTCCTCGTCGAACAGTGCCCCGGATTTCAACGGCGTATCAAACTCGATACCCACGTCATGGATCTTGCCACGCACGTGACGACACCGACGGACCACGCCGGTAACTTGCAATGTCTCGGAACCATCCAGAATAAACGTCAGCCGAACCTTGGTATCCACATACGCAAAGGCCCCGGTCAATACCGCGATCCCCCCTTCACTGATATTTCGCGGAATCACCCGGAACAATTTTTCCTGCTGGTGATCTGAATCCCATTCAACCAATAGGCCCGACCGCGTCACATATAGCCGCCGCCGACTTCGCCGACGTTCGCGACCCTCACTCTTATCTTCACGCGAATCCCCCACTTCCACCGACCGCACCAGCTCCTGCTCTTCTTTCCAGGTCAGACGCAGGTTATCAATGTAATCCAACCCGTTGGCTTTGTTTACCAGCTTCAATTTCTCGCTCCATCAAAAATCTGCACCCGACGCAAATCCTGCCCGGTACAAATCCCGACACCTTGGCGCGAACGCGGCACCAAATCTGAGCAACATCCGATAACTCGGCGTATTTCGCTGTCGGCACAGCGTAAATATCGACTGTTTCACCTATTTGAAACAGTGCGCTAATAAACATTTTTCTAAATATACTTTTCCCGCCAATTCCCCCCTCACAGCCTTAAAACAGCCCATGTGCCGTCTTCCTATCCCACGCGTTCGGCCTTCGGCTCACGGCTCATCAGATTGCTGATTGCCTCGATCGGATCCAATCCATCAAATAACACGCGGTGGACCTGCTCGGTGATCGGCATGGACACCCGATATTTCGCGGCCAATTGCACCACCGATCGCGTCGTCGGCACACCCTCGACAATGCCCGGAATTTCTTCCAACACGGCTTCGAGTTTTTTGCCCTTGCCCAAGAGTTCGCCGGCCGTCCGGTTGCGACCCGTCGGGGAAAAACATGTCGTGGCCAGGTCGCCCACCCCGGTCAATCCGAAAAACGTCTCCGACTTGGCGCCCATCGCGGTGCCCAGTCGGGTGATTTCTGCCAAACCGCGGGACAGCAGCGCGCTTTTCGCATTATTGCCTGCCTGCAATCCATCGAGAATCCCCGCCGCCAGCGCGATCACGTTTTTCGTAGCACCGGCTAGCTCCACACCCAGCAGATCCGGATTCGTATACACCCGGAACCAGTGCGTCGTAAACGTTTCCTGCAATTGCTTGGCAAAACCCTCATCATCACTGGCCGCCGCCACCGTCGCGGGCAGACATCGCGCCAACTCATGCGCGACCGACGGCCCAGACAATGTCGCCAACGGCCGAGCTGGTTTATCCGGATCGTCTCGTGACTGGCTCAAAACCTCGGCCATGATCTGCGTCGGTCGAAGCAACGTGTCGTTTTCAATCCCCTTGGCCACCGACACCGCTGGCACACCGGCTGGCATGTTCGGGGCCAATCGTGTCCATACCGCACGCATGAATTGCGTCGGAATCGCAGACACAATCAGGTCCGCATTCTGCAGCGCAGCCTTCGGATCAGCCGTCAAGCGAATCGATTCGGGAATGTGATAACCCGGCAAATAACGCTTGTTTTCCCGTGTCTGGATCAAGCGATCCACATGCTCCTGACGACCACCCCAGATCGTCACCTGAGCCCCTTGGCCTTCCAACAGCAACGCCAACACCGTCGCCATCGAGCCGTCACCAATCAATGTTATGAATTGTGCCATCCACCCATTGTACCCCCCCACCATTCCCACGCACCCCCGCCACACCACGCGAAAACATGATCCATGTTGTCCACAGATTTTCACAGATTGACACCGATTTTAAGACAGACAAAACTTAAGTCAGGAAATTTAGTATCTCAGCGTGGTGCCCTGATTTCTAAATTTTTGTTTTCCTGATTTCCCCTAATCTGTGTTTATCTGTGAAAATCTGTGGACAAAAAGGCCTGCCTCTGTACCTCTGTGGTTACCCCCCGACTCACGACGCACGCTCCCCTACACATCGTTCCCCGAAATCACATCAGGCCCCGCCCCCGAGCGCTTCTCGTAATACCCACCGCCTGCTTTCACATATTTCGTCAGCCCCAGTTGGTCCAGCTTTTTGTCATCCTTGACCGACTGTGACATCTTGTGATCCGAATATTGCCCCATAATCGACGGTGCTGTGATCACCCGACGCACCGGCAAACCCGACGTCGGATGTTTCGTCAACGGCTCATCGCTCATCGATTGCATCACCTCAAAAACCTGCGGCTCGGGCATTTCACCGTCCTCGTCAGGCTCCTCAGGCAATATCACTTCATACACATAAATCGGCATAGCAATTTTTCCTAATACCGCCCCACTTCGGTTGATTATATCGGCCAACCCGCGATAATACTTCCCCCCCACATTCCCCCAGCGTTCCTCCCGCGGTTCACCCCCGCGATATTGCCCCGCTAACTCATCTTGAGGCTAAGATATACCCAGCCGCTTGCGGCTCCCCTACAATTAGCCCCCATGATTACCCCCGCGAATCCCGAACCCTGACTCACGAACCCCGAACCCGAACCCCGAGCAACGCCATGACCATTCAATTCGCACCACGCCAATCCGTCGAACAGGTTGAGGAATCCAACGACCTGGCCCCTAAATTTGATGCCAACGGCCTCATCCCTGCGGTCACCACCGACTATACCTCCGGCGAATTGCTCATGCATGGCTATATGAACGACGAAGCCTTGCGTCGCACCATCGAAACCGGCGAAGCTCACTACTATTCCCGATCACGCCAAAAACTCTGGCGCAAAGGTGAAACCAGTGGCCTCGTCCAGAAGGTCAAACAGCTCCTCGTCGACGATGACCAGGACTGCGTCTGGATGCGCGTCGAAGTGGCCACCGATGTCAAGGGCGGCGGAGCCAGTTGTCACGTCGGCTACCGATCCTGTTTCTACCGGGCCATCCCCACCGGCGAAGATGCCACCAGTGCTGCCAATGCCGACGGCCAAATCCAACTCACCTTCACCGAGGGCGAAAAAGCCTTCGACCCCAAAGAAGTCTACGGCGACGCACCTAATCCCACCAAACTGTAAAACTGTTTTTGTCCACAGATTTACACAGATGAACACAGATTTGGGAAAAACAGGAAAGTTAGCAAAACATAAAAATCAGGGACCCGCGATCGGATACTTAATTTTCTTTGCTTACCTGCTTTTCTGTCTTAAAAATCTGTGTCAATCTGTGAAAATCTGTGGACACCTCTCTTAACTATCTAAATCTATGCAACGCACGACACCTGATGGCATTGTGATCGCCTGTGATTTCACCGGCATCGACTGGGACGAACAGATTCCCATGATTGAGGGCCATCGCGGGTCGGTGCTGTCGTTGCAGGCATTGGCCATGGCCGTCGAGGGTGCGGGCGAGGCTGCTGAAAATTTTGAATGCGTCATGTGCAAGCGGGCCTACGAAGCCGGTGAAAAATCCTGGCGGCACCCCGACCCGCCGGAAAACGCCAATCCCCATGCGGTCATCTGCTGGGACTGCATCCAACAGGCCGACCGCGGCTTTGCCCGCGACCCCGATACCCCGTGGGAACGCCAGATCGAACCCTCCACCCGCTGGAAATAGCCCCACCTACATCCCCCACCCCCACTGCCGCCCCACTTAGCCCCGCATACCCACAATCGGTAGTGGGCTAGTCTGAATTTTCTGACGAGCCGTGACCGTCAGGGAGCAGGCCTGCCATCCGGAAACCCGCTTCCTGACGGTCGCGGCTCGTCGTTTTTTCAAACTAGCCCACTAACCCACAATCAGCCGGGGATTTTGACGCTTTACAACGCCCGGATCACTCGCTACAATTGCCGATTCGCCATTGGGCGAGAACCCCCAGAATACAGGACCGAATCCCATGTACGCGATCATTGAAGACAGTGGCACACAGATCAAAGTTTCCGAAGGCGATGTCATTAAGGTGGCTATCCGCGATATGGGTGACGATGTGGCAACACTCACATTCGACAAGGTGCTGCTGGTCGGCGATACAGAAAATGCTGACGCCCTGAAAATTGGCGCTCCGTTGCTGGACGGTGCCAAGGTTACCGCTGATGTGCTCGGCAGAGATCGCACTGACAAGGTATCCGTCGTGAAGTTCAAACGACGTAAGACCTACAAGCGTAACAAAAGCCACCGTCAGGATTACCTGAGCGTCAAGATCACCGGCATCCAAGCCTAATCCGCCCCCGGACCTCCCGCTCCCACACGACCCTCGCCTCCGCGTTTCCCTTTCAAGCATCACGCGGCTGGGCTTGCAGGGTTTGTGATTCCATCAATAACATTAGATTGTCAGGCTTTGCGATCATTGCGCATTCAGTGAATGCGTGGTTGCTGTGCCAATCGGCTTCGATTCATTTCTCGCGCGATATCCCATTAGCGCGTTCCAATTCCGAGGTTGGCGTTTAGCCGCCGTCCTTGGCGGCGCGTTACGATCGGCAATCGTTCGCCACAAAAACGCCGCTGGCAGTTGACCCCATCTCCATCACAAACGACACTACCTGATTCAAGCGATAACGATTCGCGGCTTTTCCATTCTATTTACGGGTACTCCAATCATGGCCAAACGCATCGATCCCTACATGCCGACCCCTGCTGATAAATTCACTTTCGGGCTTTGGACCGTGGGCAATCCCGGTGCGGATCCATTCGGCAAGGCCACCCGCGCGGTTCTCTCGCCTGCGGAAATTGTGGATGCGATCGGCGAACAAGGCGGCGCGTATGGCGTGAATTTTCATGACAATGATTTGATTCCGATCGATGCTACGCCCGCTGAGGCCGCTCAGATTAAAAAAGATTTTCGCGCTGCTCTGCGCCGCCACAAGCTGCGCGTGCCCATGGCCACGACCAATCTGTTCAGCGATCCGGTTTTCAAGGACGGAGCGTTCACGAGCAATGATGCCGAAGTGCGTGCCTATGCCATCCACAAAACGATGAACGCCATGCAACTCGGCGCAGAATTCGGCGCGAAGTTTTACGTGTTCTGGGGTGGTCGCGAGGGCACCGAGTCGGATGCCACCAAGGACCCGGTGGTAGCGACCAAACGATTCCGCGAAGCCATCGACTTCCTATGCGATTACAACAAAAGCCAAAAGTTCGGCTACAAGTTTGCCTTCGAAGCCAAACCCAATGAACCACGTGGGCACATGTATTTTTCGGTGACCGGTTCATACCTGGCCTTGATCCCCACGCTAAAACATCCTGAGATGTGTGGCGTGAATCCCGAATTCGCTCACGAGACGATGGCCGGTTTGAATTTCACGCATCACGTCGCCCAGGCTCTGGAAGCGGGCAAGCTGTTTCACATCGATCTCAACGATCAGGAAATCGGCCGTTACGATCAGGACTTCCGCTTCGGCTCGGTGAATTACAAAGCGGCTTTTTTCCTGGTGAAATTGCTGACCGATTACAAATACAAAGGCCCGAAGCATTTTGACAGCCACGCATATCGCCAGTCCGATCCCAAGGACGTAGGCCATTTCGCACGTGGATCGATGCGGACGTACAAAATTCTCGAAAGCAAAGTCGAGAAGTTCAACAAGAACCGTAAGATCCAATCCCTGCTCAACAAGATCAATCGTGACAACGCGAAGCTGAGCAAACTGACGCGCAATTTTTCCAAAGCCAACGCGAAGGCCCTGCTCGCCACGGATTTCAGCCGTGAAAAAATGGCCAAGAAATCTCTGCCCTACGAGGAACTCGACCAACTCGTGTTCGAATTTCTCAACGGCGCGTGAAACACGGTATCGCGATGGGGGATTATTATTTTTAGCCACCAATAAACGCGAATAATTTTTAGCCCTTTTTTTTACGAGGAATACAGGAACGCGGGAAAAAATTTTATGTAACTTACCCCACATGCGCATGGTGGAAATACTTTGGCTTTTATTAACGCAAAATATTCAGCCAGTAATTTAACCGCGTCGCATTCTGCCTCCTGTGTTCCGGCATTCCTCGTAAAAAATTGTTTTGTTTTATTCGTGTTTATTCGCATTCAATGGCGGCTAAAACCGGAACGCTATGCGCTGCAAATCGTCTGTCGATAGGTGCGTGGCGACATGCCCGTGTACTTGCGAAACACGGTGGCAAAGTATTGGCTGGTTGAAAACCCCAGTCCCATTGCGATGTCTGTGATCGATCGATCGCTGTCGTGCAATTTTGATTTAGCCAGTTCCACGCGACGACGCATGCGATAGTCCGCTGGCGACAAACCTACCTCATCCACAAACCGTTCGTGAAAACGACTGACGCTCAAGCCCGCGGCATGCGCGATGTGTTCTACGTAGTGGTCTTCCTCAATATGCTGATCGATCCATCGCATGGCCCGCAAGATGGCTTCGCTTTTATCGCCATCACGACCAAACCGATGGTTCACCGCACGATCGTGATCGTCGAGGATTGTCACGAGCAATTCGTGCAGCGCAGCCCGCGCGCGTAGCTCTGCAAATCGACCTCGTTCCCGATGCGTTTCGATCAATTGCTTGAAACAATCAACCACCGTCGTCGAGCCGGCAAAGTGACGATGACGCAAAGCCTGGTAGCCGCGCGTGAGCAACCGCGACTGCGATGAAGACATCCCGGGCAATGTCCTGCGTATCGGCAAAGCAATCTGCAAGTAATACAACTCGCAGGCGTGCAACATTGAATCAACACCCCCGTGCGCTTCGTTGGGCCGAGTGATGTACACATCACCTTTGCCGACATGATAAATCTCATCACCTGCCCACCAGATAACCTCGCCCTTGCTGATTACGCACAATTCGTACAGCCAGCGATGTCGATGAGGCCGTAAACGGGGCACGGTGGCAGGGATATCATTCCAGCCCACCACCGATAATTCCGGCAAAATCACGGCCTCGTCTTCGTAATTCTCAATAATCTGAGATTGTGCCATATGTTTAAAATTCTACGGGCGACGCATTCGGACGACAACAGCCGGGCCATGAAAATAATAAATCATGATCCGTTTGGCGCGGTCATGATCCCCGCCACCAGTTGTATACCTTGAACCGACAGGATGCTCCAGATGAGTTCACCAACAACAGCCACCGAAGCCTCCCCACGTGCCACCACCCGCGATGGCAAGGTGCGCGTCAAATGGTACCGCTGCCCGGTGCCTCGCGCTGAATTGGCAAAGCTCAATAAACGCAGTGATTTTAAGGGTTTTGTTCAAACGCTTGGATTCCTTGGCATCCTGGCCACCACCGCCAGCGCTGCGATCTATGCCTCCATGCATTGGCCGTGGTACGTCACCGCGATCTTGATCTACATCAATAGCATGTGCTGGCATTTTCTCATCAATGGGTTCCACGAACTGATCCACGATTCCGTATTCAAAACCCGTTGGCTCAACGGCGCCTTTCTCCGCGTGTTCAGTTTTCTCGGATGGTATAGCCACCTGCATTTCTGGGCCAGCCACACCGAACACCATAAATTCACCCTCCATCCTCCCGATGATCTGGAAGTGGTCCTCCCCCAAAAACAATCGCTAAAAGCTTTTTTTAAATACAGCTTCATCAACATTCGCTGGCCCGACGGTATTCTCCGGAGCAAACTAAAACTGGCGACTGGGCACATCCCCACCGACCAATGGACCCAACAACTGTTCCCTGAATCCGATGTCAAGAGCCGACGCAAACTCATCAACTGGGCACGCATCCAACTGCTCGGCCATGCGGCGATTGTCGCGGTCGCCTTTGCCCTGGGATGGTGGATCGTCCCGCTGGTGATCACCTTTCCGATGATGTTCGGCGGTTGGCTGCACTTTCTCTGCAATAACAGTCAACACATCGGCCTTCGCGACAACGTGCCTGACTATCGGCTTTGCTGCCGCACCATTTATCTCAATCCGATTTTTCAGTTTCTCTACTGGCACATGAATTACCACACCGAACACCACATGTACGCCGCGGTCCCCTGCTACAACCTTGGCAAACTACACCGCTTGATCAAAGACGATATGCCCCGTTGCCCCAACGGCCTGCTCGAAACCTGGACCCAGATCGCCCAAATCCTCGAACGGCAAAAAGTTGAGCCCGGCTATCAATACGAACCGGCCCTTCCCTCACCCAGCCCCGCTCAATTATTGAATCCCAGCCCATCCGCTGGCACTAATTCAGACACAAGCAACCCCGCGCCAAGCCCGGCATGATCGTCCGGCAACAACACCAACCCTTACACATACACCGAAACCCACGGCTTTAACCCGTGGGTTTTTTACATGCATGCTTGAGTATCTCCGCGCTTCGTCACGTGACTGATACCCATCACGCTTAGAACGGATGCGTTATACCCATCCCATTAAAAACTCGCGCGGCCTCAAATTTCCCTGCACACAAACTCCCGGTATTCACCGGGAGCTAATAAAAATCTATGCGCGAGTATTTATCGTAATCCGTATTAGCTGCTGCCCTTGAGCGTCGTGAGTGTTGAGGGTTTGTTGACGGTGACGCGTCGCCCAAGGGCGGCGGCTAACGGGGAATCACACACGCGGTTTTTGTGAGATCGGTTTCATACGCTAGAAATTGTGGGAGTCCGTCTCGCGCGTTGTTTTTTCGTCCCATCATGCCTTGGCCCCTGCTTATGCTTCTTGGTTTCACGGCTTCACACTGACGCCTATAACGATTAGGCAGTCTTGCCAACGCCTTATAACCATCCCCATACACATCACCCGCACAATCACACCAAACGTCCGATCATTTTCCCCTTTTCGCTTGACCAAACCCACCTTGGTTTTCTCATTGGCCGATAGCCTTGATGAAGACAGTCCACTAACACAAGGGAGGGGCGCCATGCGACGCACCACAACACCTAACGCAACCTCAGCTTCACTTGTTCTCGGTCATCAGTCACCGGTTATCGCCCATGCGTTGGCGACCTTCACCACGGTCATCAGCGCTTTGGCTTTGCTCGCGATGCTAACCATCACCGGCTGCCAACAGGGCACACCCATGCACCGCGTGCACGTGGTCGATGTCGAGGGCAACCCACTGGCGCAAACGGATCTCGCGGTCACGTTCTGGCAACGACGGCCTACCAACATTCCACCAGCACATGCGCAGACCGGCCGAAAAGGTACGGTGTTATTCCAAACACGCCCACATGCCGCGCGCACTCTTTTCATCACACGCGAGGGCTATGGCAACTTCGCTATTCCTTATCATCTGTTGCCTGAACAGACCGACGTCACCGTCACCATGCGACCCAATGGCTTTAAGCCGATCGTCGCAGGCATCGATGAAGCAGACATCCTCGTCATCAACGTCCCCACCTGGAAGTTGCCTGCCGAAGGCGTATCCGTGCGTAGCATCATCGTCTCGTTCGACGATTCCATACCTAAATACGTCAAGGCCGAATCGTCGCCATACTTCGCGGGCTATGCGATGCAACACAACGAGTCGACCAACAAGCAAGCCATCGATCCGGCCATCGCCGCAACGATCAGGTCATCCACCACCATCGATCCCAACGATGCCGTCGCAGCCACGCCGTTGCAACCCAGCATCCTGGCGGACGGCCCGATCTATGAATTGCCTCAGTCCCCCAACCAGGTCATCACCGGCGTACAAACCGCCACCGTCCCCACCGATGCCCCTGCCACCGTCGACTGGGAATAACCCCCCACATTATTACCCCCGCAATACCCGCGCATTACTCGCGTGTGTTACCGACACGATGCCCGCGTTACCTGCACGTGTCACATAATTCGTGACCCAAAACTCATAGCCCCGGGTGCATACCCGGGGTTTTTTCGTATATCCCCCCGCTTCCCCACTCAACAAGCAACCCAGCCGGCAACCCGCGATATTCATCGCGGGCTATAAAAAGCAGCCCCCCCACGCCCCCCCACGTCTACCCCGCGTTTCCCTCCACGGTTCCCTCTCCACTTTTAATATTCGACTCGCGACTTTTGCTTCATCCAAACCGACGCAAAAATCGCACATCATTTTCGAATAGCCAACGGATATCCGCGATGCTGTACTTGCGCATCAACAAACGTTCGATGCCCAACCCAAACGCAAACCCGCTCCACACTTCCGGGTCGTATCCCACTGCTTCGAACACCGCAGGATCAACCATCCCGCAACCGCCCACTTCCACCCATTGCACGCCACTGGCTAATTCCATTTTCACATATACCTCCGCAGACGGCTCGGTAAACGGAAAATAGCTCGGCACCAGTTTCACATCCGCACTCGGCCCCCAATACGCATGGGCAAAATTCAGCAACGTCGTTTTCAGATCAACCATCGTCACATTTTTATCAACGTACAAACCTTCGATCTGATGGAACATCGAATAGTGCGTCGCATCATGTTCGTCAGGCCGATACACACGCCCCATCGATACCACCCGAATCGGTGGCTCGGTATTTTCCATCACACGAATCTGTACCGTGCTCGTCTGGCTACGCAACAATGTCGGGTGCTCGCCATCCGGATCGTTCAGATAAAAATTATCCAATGGATCACGCGCTGGATGCGTCGCAGGAATATTCAAGGCCACGAAATTATGATGATCGTCCTCGACCTCAGGCCCGGTCGCTAAATCAAATCCCATCCGGCCAAACACATCCACCAACTCATCGATCGTCTGCGTGATCACATGGGCAGACCCCATCCGCTTGGCCAACCCCGGCTCCGTAATATCAATCCCCCCACCCACATCTCCCTTGGCCTTTCCGCCACCCTTGGCGTCCGCTCCTGCTTTTTTGCCTGACTTCCCTTTCGCATTCGCACCGCCTGCCCCCCCTGCCCCCCCATCACCCGCATCCCCCGCTCCACTCACCGCGTCCTTTTTCGCCGCAAAACCCGCTTCTAAATGTTGACGCAGCGCGTTCGCTTCTTTCCCAAACGCGGCCCGCTGATCCGCAGGCACCGTCTTCAACTGCCCCATCAGCCCTTTCAATTCCCCCTTGCTTCCCAGATACTTAATCCGATACGCTTCGAGCGCAGCACCATCGCCGACCTGTGCCAGATCGCCATCGGCTCGCTCACGAAATTGTTCAATTACTTCAATCGCCATTACATCACACGATAACCGATATCGCGACGGAATTGGGCCCCGGAAAAATGAATCCGATCACACGCCGCATTTGCTTTCTGCTGCGCATCCTTCAGATCATCACCCAATGCACACACGCCTAACACGCGCCCGCCAGCTGTCAGTACCTGGTCGTCCTTGTCCCGGGTTGTTCCCGCATGAAACACAAAAACATCCCCATCGCCCGCGGCCTCGGCTTCCTCAATCCCCGTAATCACTTTGCCATTTTCATACTTACCCGGATACCCACCGCTGGCCATCACCACGCAGCAACAACATCGCTTGTCCCACGACAGATCGACTTCATCCAGCGTGCCGTCGATCACCGCATTCATGATCAAAAACAAATCGCCTTTCATGCGCATCATCAATGGCTGACATTCCGGATCGCCGAATCGGCAATTAAATTCCAACACCTTCGGCCCGCCGGCGGTCAGCATCAAACCCGCATACAACACGCCTTTGTATTCAATCCCATCGCGTCGCAGCGCATCCACCACCGGCACCAGCACATCACGCTCAATCTCCGTCAACATCGCGTCATCCATTAGCGGCGTCGGTGTGTACGCGCCCATCCCACCCGTGTTCGGGCCCGTGTCATTTTCATACGCCTGCTTGTGATCCTGGGCTGGGTCGAGCACAAAAATATTGCGACCATCCACCAACGCCAGCACGGATACTTCCTGCCCGCTCAGCCGTTCCTCGATCACCACCGTATTGCCCGCATCGCCGAACGCATGGTCTTCCATGATCTCGCGCACGGCAGCCATGGCCTGCTCGTTGTCATCACACACAATCACGCCTTTGCCCTTGGCCAACCCCGCGGCCTTCACCACCACCGGCGTATCACGCGATTCCACATACGTCAGCGCTGCATCCAAGTTCGTAAACACGCGGGCCTCAGCCGTCGGGATCGACGCGGCTCGCATCAATTGTTTGCTGAACGCTTTGTCGCCTTCCAAACGTGCCGCGGCCTCGATCGGCCCGAACACGCGATGCCCATACTTCTGCAATCGATCCACCATCCCGCCCGCCAACGGATCCTCAGGCCCCACCACGATCAGCCCCACGTTGTGGTGCCGAACGAAATAATCGATCGCATCGCAATGCTTGGTATTCACCGGCTCGATTTTCAGATCAACATTCTCTCCAAGCCCTCCCACGCCCGACGTCCCACCATTTCCGGGCGCAAAATACAGCTTGGCCACATGCTTTGATTGCTTCAACTTCCAGCCCAGCGCGTGCTCGCGCCCCCCGTTGCCCAGTATCAGGACATTCGTAGGGCTCGGGAATTTCGACGTTTTCGATTCGGTTTTCTTACGTGACATAGGCCCGAATGATAACGACCATCCCCTCAATACCCAAACCGCCCTAACTCATTGCTTCAACCCCGCGCCGAACCGTTCGCCTACTCTTCGCCATCACGCAACCATCGCTTGAGTACACCATGCGTCGGCTTGCCTGCCACCCCATAACCCGTATCGCTCGGCCCGCCATCGGCGTACACATCCCACTGATAGAAAAACACGCCTCGAAATTGTGCTGTCGGGCCGTCTGCCAAATCATCAAACGCCTTGATAAATGCCTCATACCCCAGCCGCTGCACCTCATGCGTCGCCTTCACATTTTCCCCACGCACATAATTCCACGGACTTTTCACGCCCCAAGGCAAACTCGGATAACCCAGCTCCGTCAGCAAAATCGGCTTCGATCGTTCCTGCGAAAATTGCGACAGATCCTCGCGAATACCGTCCCATCGTTCGGTCAACTTTTCAACGTCCAATGCCCCATCGGTTTCGCCGTTATCACGACCTGCCGTCAAATCGTAATACGCACTCACCCCGATCGCATCCAACGCGTCCCAGAATTTCGGCGTGTGATAGTGATCCCAATTCGTCGAATATGTCAGCTCACCAGCAAATCGCTCACGCACTGATGCGATTAAATCCAACCATCGGCCCGTGTGTTTTTCCGTGCTCAACAATTCCGAACCCACCACAAACAAATCCACGTCCGCCTCAATCGCAATATCCACAAACGTGTCAATCACATCGCGATAGGCCAACCACCATAACGCCCAGCCATCACCGCCAGCCGGATGCAATTTGCCCCGCCATTCGTTCCCGCGTGGATTGGTAAACAACACCGTCGGCATCAAGCCCACGCGCAGCCCACGCGATTTCCCATACCGCAACAATTCCACCAACTGCTCGCGGGTTGGACCCCGGCCCGGGCCCGATTCCATCCGCACATCCACCGATCCCCCATCCGTTTGCCATGCAGGCGTCACCACCAACAAGGCATCACAACCAATGGCCACAATCTCATCGACACCCGCACGATATCGCCACAACGACTCCGTGTGATGCAAATTGATCCCAAACCCCAACCCCCCACTTTTTTCCCTGTTTAGCACTTCGTTTTTATCGTCGCTTGCCGACGCGCGATTCGCGGTGGCCACATTCACATCATCGTGCATGCGCGTTGCATCACCAACGTCGGCAAGAATGCCATCACGAACATCGACACCAGCACCATGCCATGATTCGCCAGAACGTCGACCATCGATCCACAACGACATCACCGCCACGGCCAAAAACAACGCGACCGCGATCGTTACTAAAACACGACTACCGTTTTTCCATCGCACTGATTAATGCGGGGCTGGCATCGGCCGCATCGGTTGTTGACCGGGTTGGCCTGGAAACATGGGGTCCATCGGCTGTGTCGGCTGACGATGCTCACCCTGTCCGCCCTGCCCACCTGGTCCACCTTGTCCGCCACCCATAAATTTCTGACGGACACTGTAAAACACATCCACAATCGTCCGCACGGTTTTCGTATCCATGTAGTATCGGCCCACAATGCCGTGATCGACCACACTCGCAGACATCGCAATCGGTGCCAAATCCGCAGGGATATCAACACCCAATCCCTGGCCCCCCATCAAGCCCGCCACAACCTGATCCACCGTATTCATGATGCCTGACACGCTGAAAAACATTTCCATCATCGCGTTCGGCGTCAAGGCATCGCCCTCGCGCATCGCCACGATCGGGCCATCCGAGCCGATTCCGGACTGTTGCTCAACCGCGTTCAACCCCTTCTGAATAAGCAGCGCATCAGGCGAGGTCGTCATCACCACAAAATCTTCATTCGCACTGATATAACCCTGCTGACCCTGCCCGCCCATCATCATGAACATCGGGCCCATCTGTCCCATTTGCGCCATCACTTCAGGCGGAAAGTTGTATTGCATCTGATACATGTCAACCGCGCGGCCGTCCACTTCCAACGCCGCTGGCGTGTACGACGTGCTGTAACTCATCATCATCGGATCGCCCGTGATCTGCGATACACCCATGGGAATGGCCAACCCATTGATCGCTTCAAAATATTCTCGCATCGCTGCGACATATTCTTTGCCGTTGGTCGTTTCGATCACGTTCAAGCCGGTAAACATACCGCCACCGCCGAACATGTTCGCATTTTCCGGAGCGTAATACACCGATGCCATCCCCAGCATTTTTTCCATCACCGGCTGCAATTTCTTGCCCATCAAATCCATAAACGCGTTGTCTTCGGGCAGGTTCGCCAACGCATCGCCCATCAAGGTTTTGATATCAATCTCGGCGAGATTCATACCCATCGCCATCAGATACGGCTTGGCTGGCAAGCGTGCTAACAATGACGAGGTCGCGGTGCTGTTCGGAAATATTTTCCCCAGGTAACTATCCGGCTTGAACTGGGCGACATAATTCAGACCCAACCCCGTTTCATTCAGATCGATCGACAAGCTCAACACCGTGGCGTCCGACGCAATTCGCTGCGCCACCGCCGCGTACATGTCGAACACTGCGCTGGTCATCGCGGTATCCATGGCCTGACCATTGGCGGCCATCTGATCGGCGGCCTGGCCCATGTGTGCTTTCATCCCCACAAACATCTCCGCGATCTTGGGGGCCAAACGCTCCGACATCGCATACATATTCACCATCACCCACGCGTCGGCCTTACCTACAAAATCCGCATTCAAACCTTTCGCTTTGCCCCACATCGCCGCGCCCTGCTTCGCCGATTCATACGACGAAACCACCTTTTCGGTCCGACCCAGAACCGCATAACCCGGGATCGATTTCAAATATGATTTCTGGCCACCACGCATCACAACTTCGGTCACCGCAGCGCCCGCATCCCCACCTTCAAAATTCCCCACAAACGCACCGTAATCCGAAACCGGAACCAACACCACAAACTCCGGCGACTCACCATTGGGTGCATCGACTTTCATCTTGGAAAACGCTTCCGTCAACGGCTGCATCACCAGCATCATCGCGCCCGAGCCGTCCAAGCCCTTGTGCATCCCGGTCTGCGATCGAAACGCACCAGCCAGATCGCCCAGATTCGGATCAGCCAGCCCCAGCAGATCATTGAGTTGCGAAACCTTCTTGCTCAACTGGTCCATCGAAGGCACCACCACCACCACCGGGGCTTTCGCACAGGCCATGTCCAAAATCTCTGCCGGTGTCGCAGCCTGTGCCGAATTCAGGCCCGCCCCTGGCATGCCCCATGTCAGCGATACCACCACCGCCATCGTCAGAACCGTCGACATGAAGCCCCAAACCCGATTTTGCCGTGAAAATCCACGCATAATGATGATCCTTCACTAATTCGCTAATAAATAAACCATTTCAGAAGACCGCCTATCCTAACATACGTCAGCACCCCCATATGACGTTACACCGCGATATTTTCCCTACAATGGGAAATCCCACCATGACCCACCCCCCCCACACACATTCTCACCCCACACGTTCCCCCCAACAGCCCACCTCCCAAAACCAGGCGGCGGCTACAGGCTCGTCTAAAACCGGCCCATCTAAATCTAAAACCGGCCCATCTAAAAAAGTCCTCCTCGCCATGAGCGGCGGCGTCGACAGCTCTGCGGCGGCAGTCATACTCCAGCAACAGGGTTATCAGGTCGTCGGCTGTTTCATGCGCCACGGCGGAGCCCACCCCGAACCCGAAGACAGCGCCACCTGTGACCCCAATAAATCGCACAAGCAAGGCTGTTGCTCGGTCGATGACGCATCCGACGCTCGCCTGGTCGCGGCCATGCTCGACATCCCGTTGTACGTGCTCAATTTCGAAAAGCAGTTCGATCGCATCATTGATTATTTCGTCAGCGAATACAACGCAGGCCGAACCCCCAATCCATGCGTCCGTTGCAATGATTGGCTCAAGTTCGGCAAACTCTTCGAATACGCCGACAGCATCAACGCCGACTATGTCGCCACCGGCCACTACGCCCGCATCCAAACCATCGACGGCGTCAAACATCTCACCCGGGGCCGTGACCTGCACAAGGATCAATCCTACGTCCTGTTCGGCACGCCCCGTCATCGCCTCGATCGCATGCTCCTGCCCATCGGCGAGTTTGAAAACAAGGCCGCCATCCGCGCCGTGGCCCAACAGCGCAACCTGCCCGTCTTCAACAAACCCGACAGCCAGGAAATCTGTTTCGTCCCCGATCAAAACTATGCCCGCGTCGTCGCCCAACGCAGTGCCACCGAAAACAAACCCGCCCCAGGCCCCATCATCGATACCCAAGGCCAGGAACTCGGACAGCACGACGGCCACCAGCACTACACCATCGGCCAACGCCGGGGACTGAGCATCAGCCTCGGCCACCCCATCTACGTCGTCGACAAAAACCCCAGCACCAACACCGTCACCGTCGGCCTCGAAGACGATCTGCTCGCCGCCTCACTCACCGCCGATCAGGTCAACTGGCTGGATTCCCCCCCACATTCCCCCTCACATTCCCCCTCAATATCCGATACAGAGACATCCCCCGATTCAACCGACGACTGGCAACCCTGCACCGTCAAAATCCGTTCCAACATGCCACCCACGCCCGGCCAATATCGCCTCACCCCGCCCCCCACACACACAACCCCCCACACAACCCCACACAACCCAAATCATCAAGCAGGTGACACCGAGCGCACCTTGCATATCAAATTCGACCCACCCATCCGCGCCGTCAGTCCCGGCCAAGCTGTCGTTTGCTACGACCACCAAAACCCCGACCGCGTCCTCGGCGGTGCCTGGATCCAATCCGCCACCCCCCCACACCATTCCCCGGCGTAATTCCTACCACGCCCACACGCCACCGCCGCTTGCGGCTTAGCGTCCCGGCGCACACCGCCCACTCAAAGATCCCCCCCCACCACAAACCCCCACCGCAAACCCCCACCGCCAACCAGTGGACGCTCAACGGGCCATCTGATACGCTCACCAAACCGCGACGCGGGGTGTAGCTCAGCTTGGTAGAGCGCTTCGTTCGGGACGAAGAGGCCGCAGGTTCAAATCCTGTCACCCCGATTCAAAAATGCCGTTTTCTCGGCAAATGTACTACTTTAAGGCTTGCGTGTTGCATTACATAAAATACCTTGCAGCATATCTGGAGGTGCAGCATGAGTACGTCCCCCCCCCGCGCCACGCCGTCAGGTACTGGGCTAGTCTGAATTTTCTGACGAGCCGCGACCGTCAGGGAGCGGGCCTGCCATACGGAAACCCGCTTCCTGACGGTCGCGGCTCGTTGTTTTTTCAAACTAGCCCACGCACGCCGTCGGGTTCCCCAGCTTTGATACACAATGAATCGCAATTGAGGTTGTCACGTGTGCTTCGGTGATCCCCAAACTGGCACGCCACGCAAACACCGGCTTGGCAACATGCCACGAGAGGAAGCCCAGGTGCTGTATCACCGTTGGGGGGCTGAACATCTAGATAGTGTTGAGCCCTCCCCTGCTCCACAACAATCCACAAAGTGAACTGCTAGTGCTGCAAGCAAGTAACTGAAGAATGTCTCGCACTCGTGGCGAGCAACCTGCTACGACAGGAAAACCGCGTGCTCGTGAAACTGGTACGCCAAAGATTCGCGGAACGATCTCATTAAACGAATAGAATCATCTCGAACTACTCCTAACATTCATTCGGATATACCAATGTCCTATCATCCCGCTTCCAGACAACCATCACGTTTTGCCTACCGAAAACTAATCGCTATGGCGGTGTTCGGTCTTGTATTCTCCCGTACCGCGATTGCTCAACCGCAGGGCCAGCCCCAAACGCTGGGCAATCCCTCCGAAGGTGTGACGATAAAACTGCCTTCGGACCCCGCAGCGGCTGAGGTCCGTAGCGACGAGATCGAAAAAATCAAGAAAGACGGCGACTTCCCGGCCGGCGTGCTGGCTGTCGATTCAGAACTTTACGACGACAAGTTTCCGGCTGAAGTGCTCGTCAAGATCTTGAACGAACACTGCGCTTACGACTGGCTCATGGGAGCGGGGGCGGTGCATCTCGACCGCACTGCGGGGTCGCCATTCGTCCCGGCTACTCGACCACCGGTGCCGCTGAACTCTCCGGAAGTCCGGGCGATCTGGTCCGGCGACTTCGACGCGCTTGCGTCCTCACCGACGCTTCCCGAGGAAGTGTTGGACCCCCGTCAGGCTCAGGCCATGGAACTCATGATGGGTGCAATCATGGGCGAGGGGAAGAAGGTGATGAAACGTCACATGGATGTGGACCCGCAGATCATGGATATCGCCGAGCACCAGATGCGGATGCCCGACCGAGTCAAACTCGCGGCCCAGCAATACGTCATAGCCGCTCAGAACGTTTACGGAACGAAACATATGAATCTTTCCGGGTGGGGTGCCAATCAGGAGCTCTTGGATAAGGCGAAGGCCGAATTGCCAGAGCGGGTCGAGGGCGTGTTCTACCACAACGGTGACATGTATTTTTCCGAGATCGGCAAATCGGCCGACCCGGTCAATCTCGACAAGACCGACGATGCGGTCCAAATGTTGGAGGGTCTCAAAACAATGCTCGAAGGCGGAGCTGCGACCCCTAAGAGCAACACTGCGTTGGCCGGTCGCGAACAGGTGCGTGACGACATCAAACGGTTCGTCGAACACGTCCATCCCTACGACATGGCTACATACCAATTTGTCAAAAATTTCCGCCGGTATGCCGAGCAGCGGCCATCGCTTCAAGCCGAATACAAGGCATGGAAAGAGCAACACACTCAGAAGATCAAACGGGTGCTACCTCTTGAAGCATACCGTTATCTTACCGCTGGCAAGCCCGTGCCCGGCGGCCTCATCTCGCCTGCGTTAGCTGATCGCGTATTCTCCCGGGCCGATATCGGTACGCTTATCCAGCGGCAGATCACTCAGGCTCTGGCCAAAGTCGGGGTCGAAGAAAAATCACTCTCAGCCCGCTTGCTCTCGGGTATGTCCTTTTATCCCGAAGACCTCCGACTGCTGTTCGAGTCGTTCGGGGACAACGACAATCAGCGCCGGGCCACGTGGAACCAACGCTACGGACCGATCGCTTCCATGCCCTTATTGACCCTCACAGTCCAATTCAGCGACGAATCCAGAATTGCCCATCGCGTGGCCAAACTCGCCGACATCTTTTCGAGACCCGAGGGCGAAATGACTTCCAAACAAGTTAAACTCGGCAGAGCTGGTGTCGCTTATATGCTGCTCGACCATGCCCGCAAGCTTGAGGCCGGTTTGATCGATCCATCCGCCGGTGTCAGCAGAGTCGCCGCCCCGGTCACGCTTCGACGGGATACCTACAATCGCCAGTACTCATGGGAAGTGCCTGACACCTGGACGATATCCCAAAACCCCGGCCAGTTCGATTCCTATTCGTATGATCTGCCTGGTGACGAGGGCCTTCGGCTCTACGCCATCCGCCACGATGACCGCGACGGGTTCTACGAGCCGCAGATCCGCTGGTGGATCAACAAGATTCGCTCGCACGGCAACCTATCTAAAATTGACTCGCTGTTTGCCGCCGACAACGCGACCGACATGACGCTTCGAGCGCTGCGACCCGCCGATGGATTTGCCAGGGTGCTGATCATCCAGACCCCGGGGGCTATCTCCGGGGCGGTGCTACCCGAGGTCTCCGGCGATGATCGGCCCAACGGCGGACCCGAGCCGTTTACCTGGACCCTCATCGGCAGCACCGAACAAACAGAACCGTACCTGATCCATTTGGAACATCTGCTCGAGTCATTCACCCACAAGCCGAGGCCATGACCCATCAGCCTTTTTCATATCAGCCAACTGCTTGACTCGCAGGTATGGTTCGGAGGTATTATCGTTAGTGGCCGAAGCTTGAAGCTTGCACTACATAACGAGACGAATCCGCAACACATCGGACGAAGAAACACCCCGCGACGATTTTTTACAGTTTTGTATTGTGTTGTAATTTAAACGGTGGCGGTGCAGCTCAACCATTGTTTCGGGACGAAGAGGCCGCAGGTTCAAATCCTGTCACCCCGATTTGGCTTGACCTTTTCTTGATCGGCTTGCGGCTGGCTGTTGGCTGATACGCATTCCATTAAATTCTCATGCGTGCTTTCCCGTTAGCCGCTGCCCTTGGGCGGCGCGAAACGTGCGATAAACATAGGCCGACGCGCCGCCATAAAGGCGGCGGCTAACCCACCCGTTCTAAGCGGGATTGGTCTGATTTGTTGCTGGCGTGATCGCGGCCGGTTGTGGACTGAAACTTAAAACGGCACCGCGAAGTCGAAACTGATCAACTCCGATTGGTCGCCTTCTTCTTCAAGAATTGGAATGGCAAAATCCAATGCCAACGGAGCACGCCCGAAAATCGGCAGTACCAGTCGAATGCCCGCACCCACGGCCACGCGATATTGATCCATGCCAAAGTCATCCTGAATCGTGCCCGTATCGGTAAACACCACGCCACGGATCAGCTCTTGATAGATCGGATAGTTGTATTCAAAACTCATCAGGAACATCCAGTCACCGCCGACCGAATCCTCACTGATACTTTGAGGGCCTCTGACTGGCACCCTCCCGCGAGGCCCCACACCTCGGAAATCGAAACCGCGAAACGTCCGGTGACCGCCGGCATAAAACCGTTCAAACACCGGTGATTCGTTTGATTCCGGAATGTAACCCACACTGATCCGCGTTGAAAATACGGTCTTGCGCCCGAAAAAATCCTCGTCAACCGTCCAGTATTTGCGATACCCCAATTCGATTTTCGTGAAATCATAATCGCCGGTCAGCGCACCGAATCGATCCACATCCAGACTGATGCGACTGCCTGAGGTCGGGAATATTCGGCTATCCGTCGTATCGCGTGTCGTCGAAATCCCCATCGACGACAGCGTACTCTTGCCTTGCACATCAATCACATCCATTGTGGCATCGGCTGCCAAATCCGCGATGTTGATTTTTTCGTAACGCATGCGACCGGCGATCGACCAGTGATCGCCAAACCGTTGGCCGATGCCGATGGATGTGCCGAACCGCTTTTCATCGTAGTCGCTGCGTTCACGATCGAAAAAGAATGCCCGCGTGTCTAAAAACAAATTCGATTCCAACAGGTATGGCTCACGGAAATTCACCGAGTACAAACTACGCTCTGCACCCGGTTGCAGGTTGATCGAAAAATACTGACCCGCACCGCGAAACGCCTTGCCCGAAATAAATTCCTTGAACGTTTCCGGGTAGTCCGTGATGTTGAAATTGCGCTGTGTCAGTTCGATCGCACCGACCACGCCGGCATCCGAACTCACGCCGGCCCCGAAACTCACCGACCCTGTTTCCGCTTCGGTAATTTCCACCAGCACGTCGCGATATTCATCGCCAACTTCGCCCAGGATCGTCACCTTCGCATCGGAAAACAAGCTCGATTCGCGCAGACGTCGCTCGGTCCATTCGTAGCCCGCTCGATCGAACGGCCGGCCCGGTTGCATCCCGCGAATCTGATGCAGAATCACTTTGTCCTGCGTCAAGCGATTCCCACGCACGCTCATTTTGCCCACCAGATACGGCAATCCTTCATTCAATCGCACCAGCAAATCCACCAGCGGTTGATCTTCATAGAACTGGTGATTGATCCGGGCTCGCGTTTCGATGAATCCTAAATGCCCGTACAGATTGGTGATTTCTTTGGCAGACGCATCGGACTTGCGGGTCGAAAATGGATCGCCAATTTTCAACACCATCGCCTGACGCAGGTCTTCCTCGTGAAACAACGTGTTACCTTCGAACACGATATTGCCCACCCGATACTCCACGCCTTCATCGATCAAAAACGTCACCACCGCGTCGGTCTGATTCGGCGATAAATCAATACGTCGGCCGACCTGGGCATCGAGGTAGCCACGATCACGATAAAAATCACGCACCCGCGCCGCATCCTGTGCCAGCGCTTCGCGATTCAATTCGCCAGCACGCAACAGGAACAATTGCTTTTTCGATTTGATCTGGCTTTTGATCTGCTTGACCGTGAACGCATCATTGCCTTCAAATCGAAAAGCTTTGATTCGCACACGTGGCCCTTCGCGCACTTTGAACAGCAAAATATTCTGCTCGCGCACTTCCTGATCCACGTTGATGTCCACCAGAAAATAGCCCGCCCGTTCGTAGGCGTCTTTCATCGTCTGGATCGCTTTTTCGATCAGAAACGGATCCATCGGATCGTTCGGCCGCAGCAATGCCATGCCCAACAATTCCTGGTCCGTCAATTTTTTATTGCCCACCACCTGCACGTCAGCGATCAGGGCCTGCTCCTCAACCACATACGTCAAAATCACCGTGCCATCAGCCTGTGGCTCAACCCGCGCATTGACGGCGTTGAATCCGCCCAGGTGTGTGATGCGCACGATGTCCTGTTCCACGGTGCGCGGGTTGTATGGCTCGCCGGGTCGAATGCGGATCTGGTTGCGTACCAATTGCTCGCTGACCTGCACCAACCCGCTGATGCGCACATCACTGACCGGCCGATCGCGTAAATCCAACCCCTGCCCATGAACCGGCGTGCTGGCGAGTATCCCCGCTGCCCAGCCCCCACCGATGATCAGCCATAGAAATAGTTGTCGTAACCGATTAGACACTCAATGCCCCTTGATGCCCCACCATGCCCCATGACCAAAAATATTGGACCAAAATCGCCCTGACGCGGAAAACGGCCAGTGTAATCGACCACGCACCGACTCGCGACTCCCCCACCCCCCCACATTATCTCTACCCACTTCACCCCCACACACATCCCCCCACATCCCCCGCACGCCGCAGCCGACCTGTCGCCGCTTCGCACTCATGCGACCCGGCCGAACCCACGCGTCGCCTCAACATGGCCTGAAACAGGGCCTGCAATGTGGCCCGTAACATGACCGGCAAAGTGACTGGCTGCTTTCCACCCCATCCCTCGTTTGGCATCAGTGCATACAAATCGCCGTCCAGACTGATCGCTCGCGAAATTTACACCCATTGGGCTGCCCGGGCCGTCTGTATAGCTATATAGATGGTGATACTTGCCGCCGACGCGCTGTGACCCTAAACTTGACAGGTCCGCCAGTCGATCCGTTTAGATAGCCCAACATCGACCCATCAGCTCGCCCCGACCCAACTTCGGTTATCGGACCTGGCAGCGAGGGATCGTTTCAGGTCAGTCAGGCCGGACGCCGGGATCAAGGCCGGGAACCCACACGAGAGATCGGGGAGCTATTTGGGGACTAAAATAATGCGTGTGGATAACGCCGAAAGATTGTGAGGGTAACGATTATTGGGGTAATCGTGGGGCATAATGCCGGAGGGATAACATGTGGAAGGGTAAAACACGTGGGGTGCAATGCGTGGAGGGATAATGTGAAGGGTATATGGGGGGTAATGTGAAGGGTATGTGGGGGGTAATGTGGGGGGGTGTGATTTTTTTACTGTTACGCGAGAACCGCTTATGAGTACCGCGACTGATCAGCCTATGTCGACGAAGTCTACGAAATCAAAACAAGCCCCCCAAGCGATCCGAGCATCCGATGCTCTATCGCCCCAGCAAAAGCTGGACATGCTTGGCCGCATGATGTTGATCCGCCGGTTCGAAGAGCGCTGCGCCCAGAGCTACACCCAAACCAAAATCGGCGGATTCTGCCACATCTATATCGGCCAGGAAGCCACGGCCGTCGGCTCGATTTATGCGTTGAATCAGGATGACCCCATCGTCACCGCCTACCGTGACCACGGCCACGCGCTGGCACGCGGCATGGATCCCAACGCCTGTATGGCTGAGATGTATGGCAAGATCACCGGCTGTGCCAAGGGCAAGGGCGGGTCGATGCACATGTTCGACAAGCCTAACGCCATGTTCGGCGGACACGCGATCGTCGGCGGACAATGCCCACTCGGTGCCGGCCTGGGATTCGCCATTCAATACAACCGTGAAGACAAGGTCGCCCTGTGCTATCTCGGCGACGGTGCCCTCAATCAGGGCGCGTTCCATGAATCGATGAACATCGCGGCGATCTGGAATCTGCCGGTGATTTACGTGCTGGAAAACAACGGCTATTCGATGGGCACGGCCATTCATCGCGGGACCGCCGGTTCGGACAACATGAAAGCCAAAGCCGACGCCTATGGCATGCGTTACGACGAATGCAATGGCATGGACGTGATGGACACCTACGATTGTTTTTCGCGACAAGTCGAACTCACCCGAGGCAGCACAAGCAAAGCCCAAGGGTTTGACCAAGACAAGGGCGGGCCATGTTTTATCAATGTGGTCACCGATCGCTACATGGGCCATTCGATGTCGGACCCGCAGAAATATCGCGACAAAAAGGTGTACGACCAGATGAAAAAGGACGGCTCAATCGATCCGATCCTGCGACTGGTTGAAGACCTGATCGACACGAAGCAAGCAACCCAGGAACAGATCGACGATCTGGACAATCAAGCCAAACAGCAAGCGATGGAAGCCGTGAAATTCGCGGACGAATCACCCGACACGCCGTTGGAAGAACTGTTCACGGATGTGTACGTGAATCCATTCGACCCGCAGCACAAGAAGGGTGAGCCGAATCCGGATTTTGCATGAGGCGGGGTGGATTGCGGAAGGCTGACCGGTGAAAATATACGTTGAAACATCAGCCATCAGTTATTTGACCGCCGCGCCCAGTAGGGACCTGATCGTGGCAGCCCGACAGGAAATCACGCGTGAGTGGTGGGATTGGGCCATTGATCACGATGCATTGTTTGCATCACGGTTGGTTCGACAGGAAGCCGCGGCCGGTGATCCGGAGGCAGCCAAAGCCCGGCTGGAAAAATTGAATGTGGTGACACATTTGGAAATTACACCATTGGCGACGCGGGTTGCCCGGCAACTGTTGGAAAATCGAGTGGTGCCCGAAACCGTACCTGAGGACGCGTTGCACATCGGCATCGCGGCCGCCCACGAGATGGATACATTGGTCACATGGAATTTCAAACACCTGGTCAATCCGTCGATTTTCCATCGCATCGACGACACGTTGATTGCATGTGGTTGCCAAGCGTTGGTGATTTGCACGCCGGATGTTTTATGGGAGCGAATCGATGAAAAAGACTGATCCCATCGTGACCGAAGTACGACGCGTGCGTGATGAGCATGCACAGCGATTTAACTATGATTTGGATGCGATTGTCGAGGACCTGAAAAAAGGTGAGACTGCCGATCGGGAGCATGGCGTGACGTATGTTTCAACAGGGAACATCGAACGTGAAATTCACGGTTCTGATTCTACGCCTGTACGAGGACAGTAACGAACAGCGGTTTGTTAATACTATTATTTTAGTTAATTGGATTGTTTTTATGGTAAGCACCACCGATCGAAAATTGGAATTCCGTGACGCCCTGCGTGAGGCGATGAACGAGGAGATGCGACAAGACGATCGCATTTTCCTGATGGGCGAAGAAGTAGCGCAATACAACGGCGCGTACAAAGTGTCCAAGGGCATGCTCGACGAGTTCGGGCCTCGGCGGGTGGTGGATTCGCCAATTTCCGAGACTGCGTTTTCCGGGCTCGGCGTGGGTGCGGCGATGTATGGGCTACGGCCGATCATTGAATTTATGTCGTGGTCTTTCTGCTTGGTCGCGGCCGACCAGATCATCAACAACGCGCCGAAAATGTTGTATATGTCAGGCGGACAATTCGGCTGTCCTGCCGTGTTCCGTGGCAACAACGGGGCAGGCGGCCAATTGGGCTCAACGCATTCATGGTGCGTCGAGTCGATGTTCAGTCAGGTGCCGGGCTTGAAAATTGCCATTCCTGCGACGCCACGCGATGCCAAGGGTTTGTTGAAGACGGCCATCCGTGATGACGACCCGGTGTTTAACCTGGAATCCGAACGCATGCTGGGTGCGGGCGCACGTGGCGACAAGGATTTTTCACGCTATCTGTCGGGTGGCCGATGGGCACCACCGTTACCGGAAGACGATGCCGATTTTACGATCCCGTTTGGCAAGGCAGAGATCGTCAAGCCGGGCGATGATTGCACGGTGGTCACGTTTGGCCGAGCCCTGCATTTTGCCCTGGAAGCGGCTGAGGCGTTGGAAGAAGAAGGCATCGATTGCGAAGTGATCAACATGCGCACGGTACGGCCACTGGATATGGATACTGTGATCAAGTCGGTGCGCAAGACGAGTTACTGCGTGGTGGTGGATCAATCGTGGCCGTTCGCGTCGATCGGTTCGGAAGTGGCCAAGCAGACGTATGACCTGGCCCTCGATGATCTGGACAACAAGGTGATCGTGGTGAACAACGACGATGTGCCTGCTCCGTATGCCAAACATCTCGAAGCAGCAATGCTACCCCATGCCAAAAAAGTGGCTGAAGCAATTCGCGCTGTGACCTACAACGCCTAACCCCCCCCACTCCCCCCCCCCCACACACGCCCCACACACACACGCTTTCTCGGCGTTTTACCTGAGTTTGCCCCCAGCACGCTGCCCTTTCAATCCCGACTTATACGGATTCCATTAAATTCTCGCGCGTGATTTCCCGTTAGCCGTCGCCCTTGGGCGGCGCGAACATTAGTGAAAACACACGTCATCGCGCCACCCAAGAGCGACGGCTAACCCACGAGTCCTAAACGGGTTTGGTATTATTCCTTGGTTTAGCGAACCTGTGAGTGAGGGGCCACGTAGCATTGAACATGCGTTCGTGTTACAACAGAGATAAGTAACGGGGGTAACCTAACCACTGATGTTAATTCACAAAAATGGAGTTTTACCGATGATGATTTCCCGATGGACGATGGCCATAGCAACGTGTGCGATGTTGAGCGTGATGAGCTTGTCAACGAATTCTGCCTGGGGTGCCGAAGGCACACGTATCGCGGTGGTTGATGTGCAGCGTGTGTTTGAAAGTTTGGAAGAGCGTACCGAAGTTGAAGCGTCGATGCAGGCCAAGGCCGAGGAAGCCAAAGCGGTGCAAACCGACAAGCAGAACGTGCTGCGAGACCTGCAAGCCGATCTTGAAGTGTTGGCCAAGGGCAGCGCGGCATACGAAGAAAAGCTGGAAGAACTCGAGCGTGGCCTGCACGAATTGAACGCTTGGCGTGAGTATCAGGGCAAAAAGATTAATCGCATGCGTGCGGTGCAGATCGAAGGTTTGTATCGAAAAGTATTGGAAACAATTGGACGCGTCGCCACGGACAATGCCTACGACATGGTCATGTTCAAAGAGCCAGAAGCGAGTTTTGTCGGTGCAAAGCCGGAACAGTTGCTGGCCCTGATCGGTCAACGCAAATTGCTGTGGTCGTCGGACGAATTGGATCTGACCGATCAGGTGATCGATCGCATGAATTCAGAGCGACGCAACCTGCCTGGCAACTGATGCGTCAATGACTTGATAACGTGATGACATGATGACGCGGCAATAACGCGTGAATGACGTGCATCATCGTTAAAAGGCTAATGTGAATACGCCTGCGTCTATGTGTGTGTGGTGTGTGTGTGGGGGGAGTGTGGGGGGGGTGGGGTTTTTCCTGTCAACGTCTCAACGAAGGATACCCTGAGCACGATGGTGTCGTTTACGATCAAGCACATCGCGGAGCAAGTGGGAGGCGATCTGGATGGACCGGGTGAAATCGAGATCACCGGTGTCGATGCGCTGGACAGCGCGGGCAGCGGAGATTTATCGTTTATCACGCGCGGTGCGTTCATCAAAAAGTGGGCCTCATCGCAGGCCGCTGCCGTGCTGGTCAATCGCGATATTCCTGCCGACGCAGTGGAAATCGTGGCAGGCAAAGCGATCGTATGGGTGGACAGCGCGGACCTGGCGATGGCAATGGTGTTGGAAATGTTTGCCCCGCCGGTGTCAAGGCCGGCCTCGGGTATTCATGCCACGGCCGTGATCGATGCGACCGCCAAACTGGGCGAGCGCGTAACGGTCGGTGCCTGGTCCTATGTCGGACCAGACGCGGTGGTGGGTGACGACTGCGTGATCCACGAGCGGGTCAGTCTGGCCGCCGATGCCGTGATCGGATCAAGTTGCGAACTGTATACCGGGGTGGTGATTCGCGAACGTTGTGTGCTGGGCGATCGGGTGGTGTGTCATCCAAATGTCGTGATCGGTGCGGACGGATTCGGGTATCGACCAAGACCCGATGGCCAAGGGCTGATGAAAATACCGCAGATCGGCTCAGTCGAAATCGGCGACGATGTTGAAATCGGAGCGGGGACGTGCGTGGATCGTGGCAAATTTGCGGCGACGCGTATCGGCAATCAAACGAAAATCGACAATCTATGCCAAATCGGGCACAACGTGACCATCGGGCAATGTTGCGTGATTGCCGGACAGGTGGGAATCGGCGGCAGTGCGACGGTAGGCGATTTTGTGCAATTGGGCGGGCAATGTGGGCTGCGTGATCACGTGAACGTGGGCACGGGCAGCCGATTGGCCGCGTGTTCGGCAGCCTTGAGCGATGTGCCTGCCGGTGTCACGTGGGGCGGGACACCTGCCCAGGATATTCGCGAGACGATCCGGGGGTACGCGATGCTCAAAAGATTGCCCAATCTGGTCAAGAAGTGGGGTAAATAGTACAATTAGATGTTTCGCCATCTGAGCTAGCCAGACCAGCCGTCGCGAAGACGATGGCTCGTTTGGCGGACATGGCTGGGTGATGATGGGGGGAATGCGGAATTGCTGGCAAGCGTGAAAACGTTGGCCACATGATGCCCGCATGCCGGTGATGTCCCGTGTGATGTCCGATGCGAATTCGATTCGAACAGAGGCTGGTAGTACGCAATACGATGGATCAGATGGATCAACAACACACCATCGCGAGATCGACTTCCCTGGCTGGCCGCGGCTTGTTCAGCGGCGTGCCGGTGAAGCTGACGTTTTCGCCAGCGCCAGCAAACCACGGGATTGTTTTTTCACGCACGGATCTGGGCGGTGCGCAGGTGCCCGCGTTGGTCAAATACGTGGTCAAGCGAGCAAGACGAACGGCCTTGCGCCAAGGCGACGCGATCGTGGAAACCACCGAGCATTGCATGTCTGCGCTGGCCGCGATGGGCATTGACAATGTGCTGATCGAACTGGACGCCGCGGAACTGCCTGCAATGGATGGATCGGCACAACCATTTACCAATGCGATTCGCGAAGCGGGGATCAAGTCATGCGAGGCTGCGCGGCGAACATTGGTGATCGATACGCCGACGGTCGTGCGATTGGATGACGCGATGATGGCCGCGGTGCCGTCGAATGAGCCGGGCATGGAAATCGTGTACGACCTCGACTATGGCTCGAACAATCCGATCGGCCGTCAACTGAAAATTTTTCATTTTCATCGGCACGCGGGCGGCGAAACCGCGTCCTCAAAAGATGCGCAAGATCCGAAAGACGCGGGCAAAAAAGCCGAAGCGAATTACCTGCAAGAGATCGGGCCCGCACGAACGTTTTGTCTGGAAGCCGAAGCGTTGGCCCTGCGCGAAGCGGGACTGGGATCGCATCTGTCGCCAGATGAAGTGCTGGTACTGGGTGAAAACGGCCCACTTGGAAAAAATCGCCTGCGCTTCGCCGATGAACCCGTACGGCACAAAATTGTCGATCTGATTGGCGATCTATACCTGGTGGGTGCGGCGATTCAGGGGAAAATCATTGCGTCCAAATCGGGCCACCCGTTGAACCATATGTTGGCACGAAAACTGGTGGCCCAACTGAATCAACAGGTGCATCACGATCTGGTGACGCATCGCACCGTGCTGGACATTCGAAAACTAACGCGCATCCTGCCGCACCGATATCCGATGCTGCTGGTGGATCGCGTGATCGAAATTGATGGTGATCGCCGAGCGTTGGGCGTTAAAAATGTGACGATCAATGAGCCGTTTTTTCAAGGTCACTATCCGAACATGCCTATCATGCCGGGCGTGCTGGTGGTTGAAGCGATGGCCCAACTGTCAGGCGTGTTGATCGCTCAAAAATTAGAACAAGTCGGCAAGCTGGCGGTCCTGTTGAGTTTGGATCGGGTGAAACTGCGTCGTCCGATCACGCCCGGCGACCAGGTGATTCTGGAAGCGGAAACCGTGCGTGTACGAACGCGAATTGCACACATGCGCTGTCGTGCCTACGTCGGTGAGGAAATCGCCGCGGAGGCTGAGGTTAAATTTATGCTCGTTGATGATGAACAGGAATAACAATTTTATGATTTGTCATTTTCGATGTTTGATTGGGAGGGATGGGGCAGCCCCAATGCCTCAACCAAAAATCGAACATTAGAAAAAAAGAATCAGAACTAAAAGATGGCCCGCATTCACCCCACTGCTGTTGTTGATCCTGCTGCCACGCTCGCTGACGATGTCGAGGTGGGGCCGTTATGTTATGTCGGACCGGGCGTAACAATCGGCGCCGGCACACGCTTGATCAGTCATGTTTCGATCCTCGGACAAACCACCATCGGCAGCGGCAATACCGTGTGGCCACAGGCGGTGCTCGGCGGTGCTCCGCAAGACTTGAAATATCGCGGCGAGAATAGTCAACTGATCATCGGCGATCACAATGAATTTCGTGAAGCTGTCACCATTCATCTGGGCACTGACGCCGACCACGGAAAAACCATCATCGGCAACGACAACCTCATCATGGTCGGCTGTCACATCGCTCATGATTGCGTCATCGGCGATCACGTGATCATGGCGAACATCGCGCAACTGGCAGGTCATGTGAAAATTGAAAATCACGCACGACTGGCAGGAGCCTGTGCACTGCACCATTTTGTCACCGTCGGAGAATACGCGTTCGTCGGCGGCATGACGCGCATCACCAACGACGTCCCGCCGTTCATGATCATCGAAGGCAATCCTTCAAAAGTACGTGGCCCCAACACCATCCTGTTGGAACGCAATGAATTTCCAACGGAAACCGTCGCGGCATTGCGCGATGCCTACAAAAAACTTTATCGCACCAACAACGACGAACCCACGTTGAACATGGCTGCGCAGCTGGACGTGCTGCTCGAACAGTATCCCGATGACGCGTGCATCCATCAGTTGGTTGGTTTTATCCGCAATAAAATGGTGGGCCTGCATGGGCGCTATCGTGAAAACCTACGCCACGATGATCGCCGGGAAAATCCCAATCAGTTCCAACCCACAGCCGACCATGCCAACGGCGCCAAACAGACCGACTAACCCCCCCCACATTCCCCTTGAAATCCTTGAAGCTTTTTCGCGCTCTTTGATGGCTTCTCGTACTTCAACTCACACTCTCATCCCAACCTCTCCACGTCACCACTCATGACCACCGATGACACCCCCGGCAATCACGCGCACACCGTGGCCATCATCGGCCTGGGCTATGTCGGCCAACCTCTGCTGCAAACTTTCACCAACGCGGGCATCAACACGCTCGGCTACGACATCGATCCGATCTGCGTCGCTGACATCCAATCGCGCGGCTTCGATGCCACCACCGACTCGACGCCATTATCCCGGTGCGATGCCCTGATCATCTGCGTGCCCACCCCACTCGATGACAACCATCAGCCCGACATGCGTCACGTTGAATCGGCCACACAAACCATCGCCGATATTCTGCGGCCCGGCCAACTGGTCATCCTCGAATCCACCACCTATCCCGGCACCACGCGCACACGCGTCAAACCGATTCTTGACCAAAAGCACGTGCCCTACCACCTGGCCTATTCGCCCGAACGCATCGACCCGGGCCGGGACGTTGATCTATCCACCATTCCCAAACTGGTCGGCGGCATTGATGATGCATCAGCCCATCGCGCGATCGCGCTCTACCAGCGCGCGTTTCAAAAAATCGTACCCGTGGCCTCATGCGAAATTGCTGAAGCTGCCAAAATTCTCGAAAACGTCTATCGCGCCGTCAACATCGCCTTGGTCAATGAATTGAAAACCACGCTGACCCCCATGGGCATCGACATCTGGCAAGTCATCGATGCCGCGGCCACCAAACCCTATGGCTTTTCACCGTTTTATCCCGGCCCCGGCTTAGGCGGACATTGCATTCCCATCGATCCGTTCTACCTCGCTTGGATCGCTAAGCAACACAACGCACCGGCCGACTTCATCGAACTCGCCGGCCGAGTGAATCACGCCATGCCCGACTACGTGGTGTCGCGAACACGTGAGGCGATCAGCACCACACCCAAAGCTGATCTCAAAAACAAACGCATCCTGGTCCTCGGCGTGGCCTACAAACCCAACGTCCCCGACACGCGCGAAACACCCAGCCTGGCCCTGATTGAAAAGTTCGACGCCCTGGGCGCGACGGTTGATTATCACGATCCTTACGTGCCCCACTTCGCCGATCGCCCGACCATCGATTGGCAGCCTGACCATCTGCCCCAATGGCTTGCTGATTATGACGCGATCGTCATCGCCACTGCCCACGCCTGTTACGATTGGCACGCCATCGGCCAACATGCCAAACTCATCGTCGACACCCGTGGCGTCATGCGTCACATCCCCTCGCCAAACGCAACGATCGTTTCCGCATAAAATCAACCTTCCAACACTTGGCCAACACTTAGCCTTTGATGTCATAAATTTGATGTCATAAAATTGAAACACTGATGCCAGATTCACCGCCACTTGATCCACCTCGGCCCGACCCGCGCCACCCTGATGCCGACGCTTTCGTCGCCCAGGTTCAACCGGACCAATTACCGCCCAGCAATCTGCCCGGCATCCCTGCCGATTGGCCGGCCATCGGGTCAGTCCCCGTCAGCGTTCTGATCCCCGTCAAAAACGAACAGATCAACATCGTCGAATGCCTGCGCCATCTGTCGTGGGCCGACGAATTGATCGTCGTCGATAGCCAAAGCACCGACCAGACCATCCCGCTGGCCCAGGCCATGAATGCCCAGGTCTATCAATTTCATTACGACAAAAAAACCGGCTGGCCCAAAAAACGAAACTGGGCGCTCGAAAACATTCCTTGGAAAAACCAATGGGTCATGATCATGGATGCCGACGAACATCCCACCCCGCTGTTCGCGCGCGAAGTCGAACAGGTCGTCACCGGCCAATACAAACCCGACAACCCCAAACACGCAGGCACCGGCGATGCTTATTGGCTCAATCGGCGGTTCATGTTCATGGGACGCTGGATTAAACATTGCGGCTACTATCCCAGCTATAACATCCGTCTCCTAAAACACGACGCGGGGCGATACGAACGCATCGGCAACCTCGGCGATACCGGGTCAGGCGATAACGAAGTTCACGAACACATCGTGCTCAAAAACGGCATCGCGGGCTATCTGCAAAATGATTTCCTGCATTATGCCTACCCCGACCTCACCGTCTGGATCGAAAAACACAATCGCTATACATCATGGGAAGCTCACGCCATGATGCACGCGCACGGCGGGGATATCACCGCATCACCATTCGGCTCAAACATCGAACGCAAGCGCTGGATCAAACAGGTCGCTCATCATTTGCCATTTCGCCCTACCCTGCGATTTCTATATTGCTATGTGTTTAAACTCGGATTTCTCGACGGCTATCCCGGCTTCATCATGTCGCGCCTGATGGGATGGTACGAAATGATGTCGATGGCCAAGCACTTTGAAATGCAGTTACAACAAAAACGCCAAAACAAAAAAAACACAAAAGACAAACGCGACAAAAGCTAAATATCGGCCAGCAGTTTTTCAAATTCACCTTGGTTGTTCTGACCCGCATGTCGCGCGATCACCGCGCGATACACGTCACTCATCTGACCGGCCACGCGTTCCCATGAATAACCACGCTCCACCAGCGCTCGGCCCGCTTCACCCATGGCCATCCGATCCGATTCCGATTGAGCCATCGCTTCACGCAACGCGGCCTCCAACGCCGACTCCGTCGGATCGATCCACCAGCCACAACCTTCCTCACGAATACTCGGCCACGGCACTGCGGTCGTCGTGATCACCGGCGTTTTCGAGGCTAACGCTTCGGCCACCACAATCGCAAACGCTTCGCTATGCGAGGGCAACACCACATAATCCGCCGTCGCCAACAAACGCAATTTCGTCGCGTCATTCACCTCACCAATCAATCGTGTCGCCCCCCCCGCACCCGACTGATTAATCGCTTGAGCCAACCCGGGCAATTCGCCGTACCCACCAATCACCAGCCGCAAATCCGGATGTGACTGACACAGCCGACCCCACACCCGCGCCAATTCGAACAAACCTTTCCGCTCGCTCAACCCCGACAAAAACAGAATGACGCGCTTGCCCGCCAGGTCTTTGTCGATTTCCGACATCACCGAATCATCCGGCTCCGTCAAATAATCATCCAGATCAATACCACACGGCACCACCGTGATCGGCTTGTTCAATCCATACGCGCGAAACTGTTTGGCTTCATGCTCCGACACTGCGTGAAACAAATCCGCCTGCGCAAAATTCCCCTGTTCCCACAATCGATCGACCACCCACTTGCGCGCACGTTGCCGGGCTAACACCCACGAATCCAATTGTCCGTGCGGCGAAATCACCACCGGCACATCATGTCGCGCCGCTGCCCGTCGCACCTGCGCCCCCAGCACCGTCCGCAAGCCATGCAGATGCACCACATCCACATCTGCCACCAAACCATCGAGCCGACATTGCAACTCCCGGCTATACCCCAACGCACGCGGCCCCACCGGCACGCCCACCACGGGCAACACATGATCGCTACGCGGCAAGTCACGCACATTCAATTGCCCATCACTCAACCCCACCACCACCGAATCAATCTGCGATTGCCCCAACCGATCGGCCAACGACCACACATACGTCGCCACGCCTCCGCCTAACTTCGACACCGTCATCGTTGCATGCAACACACGCAACCGACCCGCACGTCGGCCTTGCGCTTTGACTTGTTTCATCACGCGTGGCTTCACCACCGTCGCGGGATTACCCGCCACGATCATCCCCGCAGGCACGTCACGATTCACCACCGCACGGGCCGACACCACACAGTTATTCCCCACCGTCACGCCCGGCCCAATAAACGCGCCCGAACACAACCACACCCCACTACCCACTGTTACCGTCGAACGGATCAATGGCAAATACGCAATCGTGTGGTCATGCGTTCCCGCACACAATTCCACATCCTGCGAAATGCATGTGTGCGAGCCGATCGTCACCTGACCCAGGTTGTACACCAACACACGGTCCGACAAAATCGAATGCTCACCCATTTCCAACAACCACGGATGCATGATTCGCGTCGTCGGCCTGATCCCACTGCTGTCGGCTAATTTCGCACCAAATCGCCGAACCCAGAACCGCCGCCAACTGTAACTGCGTGACGGCGAAAATCGAATAAACGCCAGCCAAACTATTTTCCATAGAAACCGACGAACGTAATCACGCAACGGATACGGATAACCCTCCGACTGATCCAACTGCTGCACAATCCCCCCCACATTTTCCCCTGCAATTCCTACCCCATCACAATCACGCCCTTCACCCGTTTCGCGCACCACATCCGCACCCCCATCGGCGGCCTGTCCTGATTCAGATTGTGCATTCGCATCGTTCATCATTGGCCCCCCACTTTTCCCTTCGCTATCCTGTCCACTTTTTAGCATTTAACTCAACTTCTCCTCCCCCTACTTATCGACCCATTCGCGATAAATATCGATCGTTTGCGCCGCAATTTTTGGCCAGGTATATCGCTGTTCCACCAGCACGCGGGCATTTCGCCCCATCGCATCCCGTTTCGCCTCGTCCGACATCACCTCACGCAGCGCGTCAGCCACCGCTTGGCCATCTAATGCCGTCACTCGGCCCGCTTCGGCTTCGCCGACTTCCGGGAAATGACATCCCTGCGTAATCACCGCGGGCAAGCCACAGCCCAGCGCTTCGGTGATGGCCACACTGAACCCTTCCTGTCGACTCGGCAAACAAAAACACGACGCATCGACCAACGCCTCATATTTCGCATCGCCATACAACGCCCCCACACCATGCACGCGCGATGCCAACCCTGCCTCGCCGATCGCCCGGTTAAATGCTTCGCCCGCGCCCCCCTCAGGACCGGCCACCACCAGATCAACTTCCGGTAACATCGCCGCCAACCGCGCAAACGCGTCGGCCAGAATGTCCAATCCTTTTTTGTAATGCAATCGACTTAAAAATAAAACGAACGGCCGACCACTCAGCTCAGGATGCTTCGCATAAAACAATCCCCGCGCCGGCAACGGTTCGATCTCTTCAAAAAAAACACCATTGGGAATCACGCGCTCCGCCACTCGCAATCCTAATGGCTTGATCAGTGCCGACTCGTCACGATTGCCCAAATGCAAAAATGCCGCGCCTTCTAACATTTGGCGATACCCCATCGCCATCGCCAGCTTTTTTTTCCATCGACTTTGTGACATCGACCACGGATCCAACATTCCGTTCAACAGCACCGCATACGGCACGCGGTGCCGACGGCACAGTCGCCCAGCCACGCGCAATGATGTTTCCCAGACACTATGCAGATGCACGAATCCCTGATCGCGAATCATGTCTTCAACCCGGCCGGCCCATCGCCAACCCACCAGTCGATCCACGCGATCCGCCGGCTCCACCAGTATCCGCTGCACGCGTTCCATCCCCGGCACACGCGCGATCGCGCGGGCTTCGGCTGCACTGTCGATCGCTGGCACGCGTGTCAAAATCGTCACCTCATGCCCCAATAGCGCCTGCCCCGCAGCCAGCCGCGCCGCGATCATCGGCGGCCCGCCAGCGTCAGGATCCAGACCATCGATCACATGGCATATTTTCATGACAACGCACCACAACCCTGAAAATCACAATAACTGCGATAACCGCGAGAAACACAAGTCCATTTCAACACGCAATGATTCTTAACTCGCTAATATAACAAGCCCTTCTCAGGGTTGTTGTGAATCGTTCCCCCACGGAGCCATGGATTTTGAACGCCGCCACCACTGATGCCGATAACCCCATGGCCAACCCCATCGATTTTGCGCTCATTTCCAATCAGCCCACCCCCTATCGTGTCCACCTGCTCCAGCGCATCGCCGCAGAAATGCCCCTACTGCGCTTACACAGCATTTTCACCCATGCCATGGCCCAAACCCAATCGCCCTGGCAAATGCAGATCAACGACAGCATTCGCCCCGTGTTTTTTGAAAACGAACACCTGAGCTTCGGGAAGTGGTATCAAAAACAATCCTTGCGGGCCTATCGCCGCATTCGCGACTACCTGATTCAAAATAACGTCAAACTGATTGTGCAAATGGGTTACGCAGACCTGACCGCGATGCTGCTCATTCGTTGGGCCAAACGCGCAGGCATTCCATTGCTGCTCAACGTCGATTCCAACGTGTTCAGCGAGGGACGACTCAACCCCATCAAGCGTCTGGTCAAACAAGCCATGATTCGCCGTGTCACACGACAGGTCGCAGGCCTCATGCCCATGGGCACCTGTGGCCTGGCCTATTTCCGATCCTACATTGATCACGACAAGCCCGAGTTTTTATTCCCCTACGAGCCGGACTACCGCGTGTGGTCATCCCCCGATCCCGACCGCATACAAACCATTCGCGAACAGTTCGATTTTTCGCCACAACGTCAACGCATGGTTTATTGTGGTCGACTGGTACAGGTCAAACGTGTCGATGTGCTCATTGATGCATTCGCACAGATCGCGGCCGATTGCCCCGATTGGGATCTGGTGATCATCGGCGAAGGTGAATTGCGTCAATCGCTTGCCGCACGCATCCCCGAACCACTACGTCATCGCGTGATTTTTACTGAATTTTTACAGGTTCCTGACATAGCGGCCTGTTTCGCCTGCTGCGATGTACTGGTCCATCCCAGCGAATATGAGCCGTGGGCATTGGTCATCAACGAAGCCGTCGCCGCGGGTCTTGCGGTTATTTCCAGTAATGTCGTCGGCGCGTCTCGCGAGCTGGTCCGGCATCAAATCAACGGACTACTCGTTCCGCCACGCGACCCATTGGTTCTAGGACGCGCTATCCAAGCTGTCACGCAAAATGGACGATGTAATGATATGAAACAAGCCTCCGCTCGAGTTCTGCGCGAATGGCGTCAGACGGCTGACCCGATTGATGGATTGCGTCATGCCCTCGAATTTTTTAACCTGAATCGAGATTAACACCGCATACACGGGCCTGCTGAAATCGCTTCTCTCGCGATCATTATCTCAACGCATCATTAACGGCCAGAAAATCGGAAACCCCAATGACCCGTAACCCGAGCATGGCACCAGCACTAACGCATCAACGGCAAATGCCGACTGCTTTTGATTATCGGCGTAATCCATACCTGCCAATCATGTTCTATTTGCCGGTCTGCATCAGTTTTGCCGGCTGGCTTGTCGGCGGCGTGCAATTCTTATCTGACCTGGCCATGGTCGTCATGACGTTCTTGGCTTTTTGCTCGCTTTGTTTGGAAATCATCTTTTTTACGACGCGATTCGGCACCGGCGCCTGCACACTGTTTGGCGGACTGCTTATCTGGATCTCGTACGATTACTTGTCCAACTGGACGGGAACCCAATACGGCAACTTCTCCAGCTTCAGTGAAAAAACCGTGGCCACGGCCGTGCTAAACACCACGATCTGGGTTGCGGCCGCCACGACAGGCATGCTCATACCCGTTTCCAGAAAAGCAGAAAAACTATTCACCTGGGTACCGGAACCGCCGACTCGCTCAGTCTATTTCATGATCTTGCTGTTCTTGTTCTCAATCGGCATGTCACCCTATATCTTCAATGCCCGAGAACCATTCCCGCTTTCACTCTGGTATGCGATGACCAACCAGCATATCTCGTGGATCAGCGGACGGTCTGGAAGCGTCAATTTCAATTTTGGCGCTTACTGGGCTCAAGCACTACAGATGGGCGAAATCGCCAGCATCATGGGCGCCGCTTATGCTGTCTTCATTGCGCGAAATCTACCGACAAAAATAACCGGCTGGGTCATCTGGAGTATTTTCATGGCCATCGCTTTGAGCGGTGTGCGACGTGGCCCTGTGGTTTATATGGCAATGCCTCCAGTGCTTTTCCTCTATGTTCGTTATCAGGCCCAACTGCGTCTCATGTACAAAAGATTCAGCTTCAAGTCGACCGTCGTTACAGGCGTTTTGCTTCTAGCCATTTTGATTGCTGTTCAAATTAAAATTCAACGACGCGGCTTAAACGAAGTCGAATATACCGTCGAGCAACTATCAAGAATCCAAGGCAACAGTATGTTCACCGAAGCGCTCGTGGGATTTCGCTTAATGCCCGAGCAATTGCCCTATTACCTTGATCGATTCCCGCTGAGTACGATTATTTTACCGATGCCCAAGCTGCTTTACGACTTCGTGATCGGCCCCATCCCGCGTGCGATATGGAAAGGCAAACCCGTTGACCAACTATGGGTTTGGTACAATGAAGCCACGATGGGCAAATCCATGCAAGGCGAATCGTATGGCGGCACAACGATTTCCACTGGGGCCGTCGGCTATTGGTATATCCGTGGTGGGCCCATAGCGGTGTTTCAAGGCGGACTGCTCATTGGGTGGATCATTGCGCTTATCGATAAAGTCATCCTCAACAATACGCATCGCCTAATGGTCATCATCTTTGCCTTTGGCGTACTAACCTTTTTGTTTCGATCTTTTCGCGGCATCAATTTTCACAATTTGTATCCAATCCTGATCGGAATTACCTTATTTTCCATAGCTAACATCGTGCTTCGATCATTTATCTATGTGCCAGCACCAACAAACTCTCGCCGTTATTAGTATTACGTTTCACACGCGCACTCATTCGGCCTGTTCCACTTGATAATGACGATCACATGAATACCACTCCCCATGTGACTGTGATGCAGGACGGCTCAAGACGTCGTTATCAAATCCCTTTGGCCTTCGACCAAAACAGGCACCTGTTAACCTGCTTTACTGACTGGTATGCCGCTCCGGGAAGCACCGCTTATCGCTTCGCTTCATTCCTTCAAAAAATTGGAATTCGCGCTGCCACCCCGTTATTGAATCGCTACAACACGCAACTTGATCCCAACCGCGTTGCTTCAAATCGCTGGCTCGCACTCACCTCCCGATTTCATCAACGCAAAATTTCTGACGCGACGACATACTATCACTGGCATGCCAAACAGATGACTCAATGGGCCATCAAACATTGGCCCAAACAAACACGCGTCCTCTACGGATACATCCGCAACATTCATCCCGACCTCTTGCGCTTTGCCCAGAACCGCGGCATCTACACCATCGGCGATCAAATTATTGCCCCAGCAAAAATCGAAAAGCTCTGGCTAGAACGCCAACATGAGCGGTGGCCTGATTGGGAAGAAAAACACGAACTGGAGCACCTCGATCGTGTCCACGAATTCGAACAGGAATCATGGCAAGCTTGCGATGCCATCACAGCGATGTCGGCGTTCACCCAAAACGGCTTACTCGAACAACATGTCGAACACGAACGCATCGTGCCCATCCCTTATCCCTTTGACCTAGCCGATTGGCCCACACCAACGCGGCCCCATCACACCGGACCATTAACCATCGGATTCGTCGGCAGTGCCAACCTGAGAAAAGGTATCCCGCTAATCATCGACATCGCGCGACAAGCACCGCAACATCGTTTTGTCATCATCGGCCACTGCGAGCTCAACCCACAACGAATCAATGAACGCCCCGACAATGTCGAGATGCTCGGCCGACGCACGCGTGATCAGGTGCGAGACAACCTCGCCAAGATGGATGCATTCATTTTTCCCAGTGTCTGCGAAGGTGCCGCTGGCGCAGTGATCGAAGCCATGGCCTCAGAACTATGCGTACTCACCACCCCCAATGCAGGCAGTCCGATCGAACACAATAAAAGCGGTTTCCTGTTGCCCACCGATGATCCCCAGCCCTATCTCGAAACCCTAGAGCAATTGGCCAGCGATCCCAACTTGCGCCACAACATCGGCCGCCAAGCCAGGCAACAACTGCTGAACAATAACACACCGAACAAACTCGCTCAGGCTTTAGCATCAGCATGCCAACGCGCAACGCAAACCGTCCAATGATGTTTACCCTGCGTTTTTACCCTGCATTGACCAGCGTATCCCGCACCACACGTGCACATCGATCCCACGTCCAATAGGCTGCGCGTGCTCGTCCTTTATCCGCTAAGTCCTGGCGATAGGAGGAATCCTCTCGCACTTGCGTAATAGCTGACACGATTGATTCCGTATCCGTGGGATCCAGAACTACCCCGCCATCACCGACCACTTCCGGCTGCCCCGCAAAGTGGGAAACCAACACCGGCGTTCCGCAAGCCATGCCTTCCAATGCCGGTATGCCAAACGTGTCGTAGCGTGACATAAACGCCAACGCTTCGGCATGACACATCAGCGCAGGCAATCGTTCTTGCGCATTCACAAAACCCAACGAAACCACATTCGACATGCGCTCTGCTTCTGCGGCTAAATTGGCTTGATTATTACCCGCCACGACCAGCTCCAAGTCAGGCATACGCTCAGCGAGCACACGCATCAGGTTTAACAGCTCGCTACCCCCTTTGCGATCAGTTAGCCCACCAACCGTCAACAAATAGGGTCGATCTCGTCCTTCGGGGCGCGGCGGCGGCGCATGGCCTACTTCCAAATATCGTGTCTCAACGCCATTCCCCACCACCACCATGCGCTCCAGCGGGACATGCAATAATTCTGCAACACGTTGACGTAAAAATTCTGACACCACAAAGACAACCTCTGCGCGATCCAGCATTGGCTTCCACATCCGCCACAAACGCCGACGCATGGATGTTATTCCAGCTTCGTTGTACCAGGGTAATTCCGGATCGAACCAGTTCACACAATGAATCGTCACCGCCAATCGGGCACGCCGTGTTGGAACATTTATCTCAACAGGAACATACACCCAGGACTCATCGCCTAACCAACGATCAATTCGTGGGCGATCCAATAAGGACCACGACAACTCCCACCAAGGCCGCGATCCAGGCAACGCATACAATGGGAAATCCTGCAACGTCGTTTCAACCCCCGGCCGCTTGGACTCATCCAGATAAGCGGTGTGCGTGACAAGATGCATGTTCACATCATCAAGCGCACGCAAGTTATGACACATCTCAATAATGTGTTTGCCCACGCCCGTGGGTCTCAGGCAACGATGCAGATGCACATATGTCGCAAGATTTAACATGATTCGCACTCATAAAAAGATACGGCATCGAACGCCATGCTTATTCCCAATCCCCTTTCACCCTTGGCATTATATGGCAAACCGTTCTTCTCGCTGCGTTTCATTGATCAATCTAATTCCATCGAATTCACAATCGCCAACATTTCCTGGGCTCGACACTCCCATGTATTTTTTTCGATATAGGCCCGACGCTTTGTCAGATCAATCACTTCGTTGCTGGAAAATACGCGATGTAAAATTTCCACACAGGACGCCACATCCTGCCCAATCATGACATGCGGCTCATGTTCGTAAGCTTCACGAATCGCCGTACTCAGAATTGGCCGATCTGTCGCCAGGTAATCATACAATCGCAATGGTGATCGCCGATCGTTGTGATGGTTCACTGCCAGAGGGTTGAAACAAACATCAAACGCCTGCAAAAATCCCGGCAAATCCCCATGCGGCTGTTTCCCTAAATGAAAAACATTAGGCATTGCAAACACACGATTGATCTGCGACATAATCGCGTCTTCTTCATGAAAGACAGGCCCCACAAAAACCCACGACACCTTAGGCTCGCGCGTCGCCAATGCTTCGATCAAATCCCAATCGTAACTGCGATTGATCTGACCAACACATCCCACCATCGGACGTGGTATCTGTGCGAGTATCTCCAGTGGCGATGATTCCTCCCGCATACGCGTCAAAAATTCCCGCGATGTAGCGTTCGGCAAATAGATCACAGGCTTGGATGTGCGCTTACGAAAATCCTCCGCAAGCTTCTGTGATATTGCAAAAACAACATCACATATTTCCAACATCGATTGCTCCTGCTTCTCAACAGCATCGCAATACCAGCCATAATATTGATACGGATCAAAGGCAAAATACACACGCTTGGCCGACGCATGTTGACGACACAGTTCCGCATAATAAGGCAGCGTATATACATGAACGCCGAACTCACGACCTCCCCCATGTGTTCGGCTATTTTTCCCACCTTTTTTCGCCCGCCACTTTAGCGCGCTAGCCGTAATGTGCCCAGACAATTTAGGAAAGCGTCGCCAACCAGGAATGTAAACAGGAAACATTATCTTGTTGGCCTGCATGGTTTCCAAACCCGGCCGCTTGCCGCGAATTAACCACCCCAAACTATATACCCGCGCTAAATCAACCGCGACCGCAGTCGGCATCGCATCGAATAGCGATCGCACCCATCTGGCGTCGCCATCCATCACACACCATCTTGCTACGGCATCCTGAGCTGGCATGAAACAGGCTTCTCCTGTGTGGCACTGACGACCAAAAGTTGAATCGAACCCCACCAATCAATGGGCAGTGAACGAATGGGAATGGCTGCATAAAACCGATCAGGTATTACAAACCTTGCGACAACATTTCTCAATAGCTATCGCAGTGGCTTTCGGCGTGAAGGGATAAAAATTAGTTGACACCAAAAATTTTCGCCCGGCTTCGCGCATCGTCTCCCAATCATGTTTACTGACCGAGTCTATATGATCAAACAAATCCCGAGGCGTCTGAAACTCTCTGGCATCAATGAAACAATCGGACGGCACATCATCGAAAATGTTTTCTTCTCCTAAATAGATGGGCACGACGCCAGCAAAAATAGGATCAAAAAGTTTTTCGGAAATGTAACCAAGGCGGCCCACCATGTTTTCGTAGGCCAATGCGAAACGGTATTTGGGCAGAACCTCCTGCTTTGATTCCATTAACGGCCCACATGCGATGCCGACAGGTTTCGCCTTGACGAAGCGATGCAGCCAACTCATCTCTTCACCCTGCCACCCTCTTCCGTAAATCCTTAACGACTCAGGCCGATGCTTATCCGCCCATTTGGCAATTTCCCATCTCGCGGTATAAAGTTCACCTTCCGTTTGCTTGAGCAACGACTTCATCGGCAAATGCCAACCGCCGAATCTCGGGCCGAACGTCGGAACACCTGCCCAACCTCTTCCGCGTCTAGCCAGTAAGCCCAGCGGCCCCACAGGACGATTCGTGTTGATAAGTACCAAGGGTGTTCGATCTTCAAAAGCTGGATCTTCTGGTTTCCCAGCAGGCGGTGAAACAGGCAATTGATAGTGAAAATACCGCTCTTCATCACAAACAGATTTGTTGTATGTTAAAACCGCATCGAAGTAATGATGGTTCTCATGCAGATGTGCATGCCTTCGGCTCAACGGCGTCTCAAAAAGCATCAACACAAACTTCGCTTGTGGCGCTTTTTGTTTCGCTTCCAAAATTGCGGCAGGTGTGGCTGGGAGATCCTGAAACAAAACCACATCAGCCGTGGACAAGGGGGCCATATCCCATGTCTTGATGGCGATTCCGCTCTTGGCAAGACGTTGGCTGATCTCGATGAACGGTTTAAGCCACTCACCCGAGGTGTAATCAGACGCACCTTCAAATAGCTGATTACCCAAATAGTCATTTAAACTAGGTCGAACTAAAATTTGCATAAGTAGCGATTTTCAACTCTAACGTGTCGTCGGCTCCAACACTTTTTTATAAATTTCATCGATATCTAACGCATATTTGTGGGGGGTGAAATTCTGAAAAAATTCAGCACCATTATCCAATATAGTTTTAACAAGTTCAGGCTCAATCACAATGCGTCTCATTTGCCGAGCCAGATCCACTTCATCCCCAGGTTCGAAAACCAACCCGGTTTTTTCGTGACAAACCAGCTCAGCCAACCCTCCATGATTCGCCACGATTACAGGGCGTAAATGCGTCATCGCTTCGAGTGGCCCACGCCCAAGAGGCTCTTTGTATCGGCTGGGTGCTACAACAACATCGACAGTTCGATAAAACTCATTTATATCCGATCGAAATTCGCAAAATACAAATCGATGCGGCGTTCTCGTTTCAATCTCTTCAGCTCGACGACGCAACTGCGCCGCATATGCCGACGAGTTCATCCCCCAGATATGAATTTCACATGGCATATCAGACGGCAGTTTCGCCGCTGCTTCAATCAACAAATCCTGCCCTTTGTCTGGCGTGCAGCGTGCAGCCATCCCGAATCGTATCGACCGCGCCTGCATTGCCGCATGATCATATCTTTCCGTTACTTTTTCCGGTGGTGATACGGCATTGTAGCTCTGCGTCACTTTATGACGCCATGTCGATGGCAACGTCTCTTCAACATATTTTGATATCGCAATGATATGATCGGCAAACTCCAAGCCTTGATGAAACTCATCATCTTTATAGGTGTCGCGCTGATGAGCCACAATTGGAATACCTGTGATCCGCCGCGCCAGCAACAAAGTCCGCAACCCCAAGGACGCCCCTACCCCACGGGAACAGGAAATCCTCGATGCCTACCATGCACAGGCAGAAGCCGGCGAGCAGCCCAAGCCTCAAGTCCGCCAACTGGCTTCCGGTGAAATCGCTTTC
>JAUHYI010000031.1 GCA_030426385.1 Phycisphaerae bacterium | reverse complement strand
TGGGATTAAACCCATCATAATGACAGAAAATATTCGATACCTGCCCCGACCCATACTGAAAATCTATTTCACTATTGCCATAGCCCGTATCAAAACCGCCATCCCTATGAAACGATGAACCAATAACCACACAATCATTTCTCTGAACCTTGATTGATCGGCCCCAACAATTTTTAAAAACGCCGCCGACAATCCTGCAACTACCTTCTTCGGTTTTTGTCGCCGAATGTTCCAGGCCGAACAAACGTATGCCATCCTGATCGTGGCGATAGGTATTGTCGTCACACGAAATATTATCAATATAGGGATTCTCGATCGCAACATACTTAGGCGCCAACATACCGTCGTATGTCCTGGTTACAGTAATGCCAAACACGCCTTCAGAACCCTCAATACCAGCATCGGCGGCCATATTGATATTTTTTACCACAGGGTTTTTGATGTTGACTCTTTCAAAACCTCCACGCACGAAAATGCCATCCCCGCCCAGAAATTCTCTGCCAGATCGGTAGGCGTTTTCAACCCTCACGTCTATCAGGGTTGCGTCCTTGTGGTCCTTGTTCTTTTCATTACGCACATGCAGGCCACGGTAGGATCGCTTGTTCGCATCAATAAACAAATCCCTTATCGTGAGGTTAAAATTCCCTCCGCCGTCCTCACTGCTTGTCATGAAATAAACAGCATCGTTGACGACATCCTTGCTGTTGAGAACAATTTTCGCACCATTGCCGTTAACCGTTAAGTCTTCGACGAGTGTGAATATCAACGGCCTGTCGATGTGGTATGTCGCGCCGGGTTTTAATTCGACTGGTTTTGATCCCGCGTTGGTAATCAAACTGATGAGCGCTTGATAATCGTTCGCATTATCAACTTGTGAGAATGCTGCCTTGGGTGACAACAGACCCACACCGCCGGCCACGACAGTTCCCGCTATGAAATTTCTGCGATTCAAATTTTCCATGACGGATACCTTGCCTGTAACGAGAGCGAACTGTTTCGCAAAACGAACACCAACATCCATGTTGGCATTATTGCACTAACCTTTTACAATCCGATGCGACGTGCCCTAGTCCGATGACGCTCGATGGCGCCCGATGACACTTGACAACTACCACGCTTACGCCGCTCGCTTGCGACGCTTAATCAGCAAACCAGTGAGTGACGCCATTGTGATCATGCCTGTGGCTGGTTCGGGAATGGCAGGTGACGCGGGTGCGATCGCAACACCCTGGATACCGTTCGTGGCACTGTACACATCGAAGCTGCTGCTGCCGATCGGCGTAAATGAATCGCCGATCTTGTCATAGCTGTATCGGAACAACCGGCCGCTGTTAGCTCCAAAAACCAATTCGTCATTGACCGCGTCGTATGCTACCGATGTCATACCAATACCCCAATCAATAAACGCGCTGCCTTGCTGGTTCAAATCACTTTCCTGTGCGGCAAAAGCATATGTTTTTCCTGTCGTGCCACTCACGCCCAAGACAATAATAGTTCCGTCCGCCATGACCGTAACATCTTGTATGCCGTTGGTGATGCCACTATATACCGTGGTACTTCCGCTGCCTACAACAGGGAAAGAATCACCAATTTTGTCATAACCGTATCGATATAGACGCCCGCTATTGGAAGCAAAAATCAGTTCGTCATTTTTTTGGTCATAGGCGACTGATGTTTTTCCTATACCCCAATCTACAAACGCACTGCCTTGCTGGTTCAGGTCAGACGCCTGGCCTGCGAATGCGAATGTCTTGCTCGTCGATGGGCTAACACCCAACACAATAACGGTTCCGTCGGCCATGACCGTGACGTCCTGAATACCATTGGCTGCACTGCTATATACAGTTGTGCTGCTGCCTATTGGTGAAAAATTCAAAGACAGCGGATCGAAACCATAGCGCCACAACTTTCCACCATTAACACCAAAAATTATGTCGCCGGTACTCGGATCGAATGCCACGCGCGCCTGGCCTGAACCCCAGTTCACACTGTCCGAGCCGAGCTGATTCAAATCCGTTCCATCGCCGGCAAATGCCAGTGAATTCCCACTGCCCTGGGTACCCAAAATCACAATGTCACCTGGTTCCATCGCAGCGTTAGCCTGCAGACTCACGACTGAAAGCGCCACGGCAAACATAACGGTAGCGAGTAACTGCTGAACTGTTCTCATTGGTTTTCTCATTGCTTTTCTCCTTTGATTAGAAAATTGGTTTAACGCTTACGTTCTAAAAAAATTTACAAGACACCGATAATTCGTTCGGATCAACTAGATCCTGGAAACCTTCTGGAATAACGGCTGTTGCAAAAACGAACCGTTTTTCATTTCCAATTCAATTTCAAATTCACTTCATGGCGATTACTGGAACCAACGGCGTTTTAGAATCTCGGGGTTTCATAGGCGCGTTGGGCGCGTTGGGCACGTTGGGCGCACTGGGCTTGTGCATGGATGGCGACAGCGGCACCAATCGCAATGCGTTTTCATGAAAAATCTTTTTCAACACCGCGTCTGGTAGATCGAGTTCGTTCAGCAGTTGTTGCAATTCCCCGCCGTAATAATCGCGTCCAAATAGCAAGCGATCAGAAAAGCGAATCAAAAACGACCGGGCAAAATCCACATCGCGTTGCAACGCATTGAGCCCTGATCCCGCAGACAGATCTGCATACAGATTGGGGAAGCGTTCGAACAGCGTGATGAGACGTCCGCCCGGCTTGACCTGACTGTTTGGCCGCGTGGCGGTGTGGCTGTCAGCCTCACCACAAATTTCACGCCAAAATCCTGATGCATGGCCAATGAATACCGTCTGCGGACACGCCGCCAAAGCGCGTTCCAAATTGGCAACGGTCCCGCCGTACCAATCTTCTCGATAAACAGGTTGCCCTGCTTCATCGGGACGAAACGGCACATCAATATGCAAAACGACAGGACAACCCAACGCCCCTGCGGCTCGATATAGTTCCAGGCAACGCGGATCATCAAACAGCACTCGGAACTTCCATTCGCCACAAACACGCACGCCGTGCATGTCATGTGCTGCCTCAAACAATGCCGGGGCATTGGGCAATAGTGGATGCGGACAATACCCCACCATAAAACGATCCGGATAGTGTTCGCGTGCTAGCAGCAAATCGCTTAACGGAATACCCGCATGTGTTCCGTCCGCACGCCTATGAATCGGGTTGAGGGCAAAATGGTATGTCCCGTTATCCTCGTCGGGCGCCATGTCCCAGCTAAGCAGCCACGCGACATCAATGCCGTGCTCGTTGAGGTCTTCGACCAATCCTTTATCATCGCGCCCGTGCCAAAAAACATGTTGATGCGTATCGATTAACATTAAACAATCCATAAAACTAAATGACGATTACTTGTAATCCCCAATGCCACGGTAGTAATCGTCCGCAAAGACATCGTGCCCAATCCGTGCTTTGGCATGCCCATCGGCATATAAAAACAACGCTGCACCGTTGAGCGTGACTGAATACAGATCCGCGAAATACACCGGATTTGAACCGCCACCATGGCGATACGCGGTTTGGTCGGGAAAATCTGCGTATGGAATAGACGGCCGAACCCCATCCGACATCAATAGCACATCACTTGGCGCACTTGTTAAATGCGCGAAGCGGTGCCACTTGCGTAATTGCGTAGGATCGCCCGCTTCCCAACCCACCACATGCGTGTTCACGCCATACTGCGGATATGGCGGAACCGGATCCGCAAACGATTCACGTTTTTCACTCGGGCATAAATAGGAAATACTGCCAGGATAATCCCCGTCGATGTAGATCAATCCATAATCATTGGGACTATGCGGCCCAATTTTCGAAAAGCGTTCAAACCAAAGACGCGAACTCACAACACCGTTCCAGAACTGAGGCGTTTGCATCCAGGCAGGATTGATCCAGTCACTGTAATCATTGCCATACATGTGATACGCCAGCCCAAACTGCCGCACATTACTGCTGCATTGAATCTGCCGGGCAACCTCTCGGGCCGATCTCAACGCAGGCAAAAGTATGGCAACAAGAATCGCAATAATTGATATCACCACAAGCAATTCAATCAATGTAAAAGCCCGAGCCGTTTGCGTTTGCTGTTGTTTTTTTATGACAACCATGACGATCCTTTTCTGCGCCAAACATAGATCAACCAAGTCAATACCAAGCGCTCACGAGACAGAGCACAAGTCATAGGCCAAGGCCAACGCCGCCGCGCCAATTTCCTGCTGGCGATGGGTCGGCGCGCCTAAACGAATGCGCGCGGCCATGGCCTGGACAGGAAGATCAGCACTAAAAGATTCCTGGATAAGATCAATCAACGGCTGTCCCCCATGACGTAAATAGCCACCCAGCACGATCAATCGTGGCGATAACAACAATTGAATGGCACGCAGCGCCGGAATCAAACGCGTTACAACGCGGTGCATTTGTTCAGTCGCCAAAGCATCGCCAGCCACAAACTGCGCCATCACGTCGTACATCGTCAGTGATTCGCGTGGGATATTTTTAAGCGAGCTATCCTGACCGGCATCCAAGGCACTGCGTACCTGGTCCAGCACACGCGGATTACTCACATAACTTTCCAAGCACCCGCGCCCGCCGCAATAGCATGCCTCACCATCCGGCACAATACTGAAATGCCCCAACGCACTCGATCGCGTGGCCTCAGTGCTGCAAAGCAATCGCCCGCCCATCACAGCACCCATCTCAACGTGATCCATCACGCTCAAATACGCCATCTCCGGCTCTTTGTTATTCGTACTAAACAGATATTCAGCCAGCGTCACACACCGCACCAACAATTCGCGGTAAACCGGCACGCTCAACTGACTCGATAGCCTAGAAACAAGCTGGTCGCCCCACTTCGCATCAGGAAGCACCATCGCCTGAAAAGCCAAAACCGACGAGATCCCCATCCCGCACAAATTCATATGCGAGCCCACATGCTTATCACGAAAATGCAGCACCCGTTCGCACACGCGGCCACAAAACAATTCATCCCAACTCGCGGGCATACCTTTGATGGCTTCTTCGACTAACACTTCACCCGCGGAACTCAGCAGTAAAATTTTGATTTCGTCTTGCCGAAAAATCATACCCATCGCCACGCGAGCATCCGGCCCAAGCCCTGCGCCGAGAATCTGACTGCGCCGCCCACCGGTCGACGCTTTGTAACCAGCAATGGCGATGTCCCCCCGCTCAAGCAATGTGTCGACCGCCACTTTCACCGACCGAGAGCTAAGCCCCAACGTAGGGCCCAGCGCCGACCGGGCCATTTGCCCGCGTTTCAAAATACAGCGATGTATCAAATCTGTGGCTGACATCAAAATTCACCTTAAACAGGACGATCGCAACACAAACACACTTGACGCTGCGCAGATCATACGACACAAAACACATATCGTCAATTACTTTTTTTACTTAATATCCATTTTGCCTGATTCTTGCCCCGCCGCCTGCCCGAGCGACTCTGGAACAGCCCCAAATTGGCCCCAAAGCGGCCCCATGGTAGATCAGGATCAGCCCCCGGATTCCCCCAATACGTCGGCGATATAGCTCCGAATCAATGGATCAGCACGACGATCAACCTCGGTCCACTCCGGCATGACCTCATACCCGCCCTCGTCAAAGGCACGGGCAGTGGCTACATAGTTCAAAAAGCTGTCGCCGTAGGCTGCAACAGCCAACGGGCCAACATGCTGCGACTTGGCAAACAACTGATAATCCACGCACAGCTCGGTCGGCATAAACAATGATGCCATCCGATTGAACCGCAAGCAGGACACACGAAACGGATACCGATCAATGCCTTCCCGCAAACGATGCAGTTTGCACGCAGCTAAATATCGCCGACCCTCGGGCCCCTCCGCGATCTGCTGCTGGTAATAGTCCTGGTCTTTTACGATGGTCTGCAACGGCAATTCGTAAGTCCGATCGACCCAATCCCAACGCTCGAGCGGCGACGGCCTGGCTGCATGAAACGCCGCTTCAATTCCATCGAACAAACGCACACCAAAAACGTAACGGTTGCGTTCCAAATTCAACGTGGTGTATTTACCTGCTGTGACATCACCGCCGCATCCATCAAAATAAAGTGGAAAGACATGCGGATATTGTTTTTCGAACATGTCGAGCGCCAGGCCAACCGTGTCACCAGAAATGACATAGCGATCCGTCGAAACCTGCGGATGGCATGCAAAAAAGCTGGCACATGTCACCGGGTTCTTGTCTTCATCATAAAGCACAATCTGATCGAGCAATGGGTCAATACGTCCGACAGGTTTGTCACGAAGCGCTGGATCGCGACACACGCTGTAACGCGGATGCGCCTTGCCTTGCTCGTCGAGCACGCGGCGCGTCGATGCAAACTCATGCACCGTCGAACTCGCAAATCCTACCCCGCCAATCACGACGGACTGTTGCTCCATACACGCGCGCACAGCGTTGCCGGTACGCTGCAAAACATCGGAAAAATAAGCCTCATCGTGGCATTGCCGTGATGGATCGAATTCAGCCAATATCGCGTGTGCTTCTTCGTTTACCAGCGGCGCATTGTGGGCGTGAGTCGCCTGAATAACCACATGTTCGCGAGCTGTACCCGCCGCCTCGGCCAGCGCTTGTTCGAAGCGCCATTGCGAACGGCCGATCATGTAGCAATAGTCAATCGATGCGATCACGCAGCATCGCGAATCCGATTTGAGGACCCAGCCCCGCAAATACAACGGATCCCCAAACTCCAGCATTGGTGCCCCCAAGCCGCCACATAAATAGTGACCAATCGGCGGCGTCACATTTACCTTAAATGTGTAAAGATCAATTTTCATCGCACACCCTTGCAACCAACAGGAAAATACAACAACAACAACAACAACAACAACAACGTCAAATCATTTCGATGAACACATGCTTAAACAACCACTTCAACGGCTGTAGCCTCCGCGCTATCGAAAGCACGAAGAGCCACTTCCGATGCCAAAAAGACCTGCTCCTGCGTGATCTGCGTGGGCTTAGAAAATGCTAGCGCTTCCACAAGCGCAATACCCCACGCATCAGCATCGACATTACCAGGTTGCAAATCCTCACCCGCTGTGGTGTGATTCCAAAGGCGGCCCGAGGTTTCATCACCCACGCGAATTTCAACACGCCCCTCAGTACCGAGAATGCTCATGCGAACCTCTCCCTTTTCAGCCGAATCCTGCAACAGCCAATTCACGTCGACCTGCCCCAGCACACCGTTATCAAATTGAATGCAAGCCTGAGCAGCGTCTTGAAATTCCTGGTGCGCGGGCTGCGTGCGATTGACATGCGATGCCGAGACATCCCTTGCCTTGCTGCCAGCGACCCAGCAACACAAGTCAAAATAATGCGCCCCCATGTCAATCAAGATGCCACCATTGCCCTCACGCGTAAAATGCCATGCGGGCCTCGCCTCCGGCCGCAGCTTGAGCGCTCCGCCAGCACTGACCCGCGTCACCGTTCCTATCTGTCCCGCTTCCACCACCGCGACGGCTTGGCGAATCAATGGCACAGCACGCAGCGGGTAGTAACACATCACGCGCGCACTAGAGCGATCTGCCGCCGCTCGCAAGCGTGACAAATCTTCTGTCGTCAACGCCAAGGGCTTGTCCACCAGTGCCGAAACCCCTTTTTCCAAACACGCCACCGCCAAATCAACACGATCCTCAGGCTGAGCACCAATCAACGCCAAAGCTGGCTCATCCGCCATCGCTTCATCGAGCGACGCCACCCTGGGCACGCCCAGCCTCTCAGCTCCGGCTCGAGCCGCCTCCGAGTCGATATCGTAGACGCCAATTAACGTAAGCCTTTGCGAATCCTGAACATGGGACGCGATTCGATAGATGTGGGGATGCGCAACACCCAATACGATCACTTTGTTTTGCTGGATCATTTAAATGACTGCCCTTACATCCAGAGAGCGCGAGCACCGCTGGAATAAAAGTAAAAAAAGTATAATTACTTAATAATACCCTTATAACTATTCATCGTCAATACAAGATTGGGCAGACAAACGACCGCCTGATATACCGCCAGCCCGACTAATTCATTGGCGCCAGCGCGTTTGAATGCATTTTTGATGATCGCGACCGAACGATTGACGCTGGGCCGATTCCAACCCTTGCCGATCACGGCAGCGCAGACCCCAGCCCAGACTTTGGAACCAAATGCGCTGGCAGAGACAGATGGTGTGTGTGTGTGTGTGTGTGTGTGTGGTGGGGTGGGGGGCTCACTTCTGCGCCAAATAATGCACCAAGCGAATCCCGGCAAATGCCACCAAAGGCTGCCAAATTCCGCCTTCGCCACTTAAAGCGTTTTGCGTCATTTCTGCCCTAATGATACTCGCGTTGGACTGGCCACTTAAGTGACCCGTCCGGATTGCGATGCGGTCACAAAGACGCAAGACGCTTAAGCTTTCCTGATTACAGACCTGCAAATACCCAGCAAAAAACAGCCGCTTCAGAACGTCATGCGACCGGGATTATTTGCTGCGATCCTGCAGCACACGACACGCCAGATACATCCGTTCTACTCGTTTCGCCCGCTCCACTTGTTTCGCTCAACATGGAAACGCCTTGATTGCGAATCCACGAGCCAACGCATCGCTCAATAGCGGTTTCAACATCTACCGTTCTTATCTGTTTCTATGCCAGTGGCCGATCAAGAAAAACTCAGCGCTTCGCCACGCTCTCGCGTTCAATCAAAACCGGCGCCAATCGATCGGACGCCAACCGCTTGTCCGGATCTTCGATGCGTTCTAACAATCGCTTGGCCGCTAACTGCCCCAACTCTGCGTAGGGATGATCCACCACGGTCGTCGGCGGATCGGTCACTTGAAATACACTTGAATCGCCAACGACAACCAACGAGATATCGCTGGGCACGCGCTTTTTCATCGCTTTGAAAGCGAGCATGGCTCCCAACCCAATACTTTCATCCGCCGCAATCAGGGCCGTAATATCAGGATGATTCGCCAACAATTCCGCCGTGAGTTCCTGTCCTTTGGCCCAAGGGCGAACGCCATCCAATTGCACTTTCCTGGCGGCAATTCGATGGATATCTTCGCTTGGATAACCCGCCTCGCGGTATGTTTTTGAAGCGCCACGCCAAACGCCGCGTGCCGTCGGCGTGTCCCCCACCGTGTCGACCAAACCTATCTTGCGATGCCCGTTTTCCAACAATTTCGTGACCGCCATATGACCAAGCATATCGGTGTCAGCCGCCACCGAATCAGCAATCACATTCGCGGGCACCGTATCGACCAGCACAAATGGAAAGCCACGTTCGGTTAATTCAATCAACGGCGGGGCATAACTATTCAGAAGCGGCGGATAAATAATGGCCCCGGCCACCGTATCGGTATCCAGCTTGCGAATCAGATCACTCTCTTCATCAAAATCCATTTCGGCCGAGAGAACGATCAGCTCCACATCGGTACCGGTGAGCCCTTGCTTAACGCCTTCGAGTATTCGCACCACATGCTCTTTGGCAAGCGTTGGAAGAACCAACGCCAAATGCCGCTGGCGAAGATTCGGGTCATTGACGAAAATCCCCCGCCCGTGCTGGCTCCGCAGATAACCTGTACTCACCAATCGATTGAGAGCTTGACGAACAATCCCTTCGCTGATGCCGCAATCTTTACTGATATCCCGGATACTCGGCAGCTTCTGATCCGATAGCAATCGATGCGAACGAATCCCCGCCTTGATCTGGCCTGACAACTGGGCAACCAAGGGTTTTGCTGCCTGCCGATCAATCTTGAACTCAATACTCATGCCAACTATGATAACAGGGATATCACACAATTACAACTGATTCAGCGATGAGTAATCTTGCCACACCCAGGCCCGGTTCCACAAGGATTATTGACAGTCATCGACCACAAGGACACCGGCATGAATTGGCTCGCATCAACGATAAATCGCTTCCACAAAAAGCCTTGGATTCGAAAAGGCGTGATCGTCCGACCCACCGAACCATGGGAAGGCCAGTTCATTGGAAATTTCCCCAGCACCGTCGAGCCCATCGCCGAAAGCAACGGCCAATGGCGTCTCTGGTACTACACCGCCGACACCCCGTTCAACCTGGCAATCGCACAAGGCCAGATCGACCAAACTGGCCAAACCGGCCAAGCCAGTCAAACCGGCCGGCCGATGCATAAACACCACGCCTTGCTCACCGACAACCCGAGCCTGGAAACCGCGTCAACGGATACGCCGAAAAACACGAACAACAACACTCTATCAAACGACGTCCCGCTGCTCATCAGCAATTTGCCCCAGCACTGGCGACCGATACAACCGGTTCACATTCGATTGCTCAACGCAAAACATCGCCTCTATTTCTGGGCACACGGCCCGGACGTGGTGCGGTTTCTGGCAGCCGACAGCGACGATGGAAAAAACTATCGCGTGATCGATCCTCACCGACCATGCCTCTACCATTTCCACGATCGCGCGGTGAGCCAACAGAATCTTCCTCAAGGATTAACCATCGGCGGGAATCGATCCGGCCAACGCCCCGCCCATGAACCACAGGCCACAGCCGAACTTATTTCCAACGACGCCACGACCGTTTACCAACTGCCTGATGGAACCTTCGAACTTTACACCGTGGCTCTCATCACCGTACCTGAGGATGACCCTCGCTACATCGCTCACGACAACGCCGCGGGCGCGATACGCGTCATCGACCGACTCGTGAGCAACGATGGCTTGACCTGGGGCGGACGCACCAGAGTATTAGCCCCCGACTCCGAAGATCCAGACGACTTGCAATTCTATTACCTCAGCGTCACCCACACTCAACACGGCCGACTGGGAATGCTCGGGCACTATCGCGTACAAGACCAAACCATGGACATCGAATGGTGCTACTCCCATGATGGCATTCATTGGGAGCGACCGTATCGCCAGCCAGGCTTCGCTCGACCGGAAACCGGCCCCGATTGTTACGGCGTATACGCACCCAGCGCTTTAGTCTTCCACGAACACAAAGCCATGTTGTTTTACACCGGCACCAACCATGCCCACAACATGCAACACGCCCGAGGCGATGACCCGATGCAAACCGTCATCATGCTCGCGGAGCAAAGCATCGACGACCAACCGTAAAATCTCAAAAAGAAAAAACGGGCCTAAAACCCGTTAAAAACCAGCTAAAAACAAAACACCCCTCAACACAAACACGCTCAACGACAAAACCATCGGCACGCATAGTTCTGTTCCCAGTCTCGAAACTTCCGTGTGTACGGATCAAGCGTTCGGCAAAAGGCATGACCGTTGGTGCCAATCATCAGCCAACTCATATCCCAACCCCTTGATGAATATTTCAAAGGAATACAAGGCGCAATGCGGACCAGCGGAAACGTTTGCACTTCGTACACGCGTCGCTTGAGGTGATTAAAACCAGCACCCACGGGCGTGAACACTTCGTGATCAATCGCATCGCCCAGATCTCCGCACAGGTTGCGAATCCCAACCTTGAATTCTTTTCCTGATTGCTGAGCGCCAGCCAATGCTTCCCACGAGCCTTCGATCACGTTTCCGTTTTCATCATGCGAAAGCAACAGCGTCCAATCATCGCGCACGATGAAACGATACTTTTCCATGTCGTAAATAAAATTGCTTGAGCCCCCAGATGTCCCGACGTCCAAACATTCGCTCGCACTCATTTTCGGAATCGCATCGGGAGCAGCTTCCATCACATTACAACCCGGCGTCATCGTTTCGACCTGATCATCCAACACCAGCCCCCCGCAGCTTTGATGCCCGGTCATGTTATAGACAAACATTGATAAGCGCGGCTGCGTGCCATTGAAACCGATGACCGGATTCATCGGCTGACGTGGTGACGCCAGACCAGCCACGTGTTGGCCTTGCTCAAGATATACCTGACGAAAATCCATCACCTCACGCACAAGCCCCTTCTCATCTTCGGCCGCTTCCATACCTTGAAATGGAGCGACATGTTCTTCGAAATAGAATTCGGTATAGGTACGCAAATCAGCACCACGCCCCACAGCATCGGCCAACATTTTTTCAGAACCACTTTGTATTTCCCGGTCCCGCGATAGTTCTAACACGCATTTCCATGACGACGCTTCCATTGGGCCAACTCCTAGTCTTTATTAGTCACACCATTTTCGTCGAACAACGCCAGGCACGATGAATCTCACGCGAGAGTCGTGGGCCATGCTGGAACATCTGCCGAACCTTAATTCCTAAAAATCCAGTGGCTGCGTTTCTGATTGCCAGCACTGGCTGCAGATCCGGGTTGTAGGTCCGGGTTGTAGGTTCTGATTGCCAGCTCTGATTACCAGCCATAGACAACGGCCACCATCTGTGTTAACATAGTTAAATGACATGCCGCCCGCAAATGCCCGGGCAATATCGACATCATCGCCAATAGCCAGTCACCGTAACTTTATTCATACAATACAAATACAACTCGGAGCTGCCATATGTTTGCTATCGCTTTGACAAATGCGATCCTATTCACAGCCTTGGCCACGACAACCCCAGATGTTGCCCCGGCACAAACGGTCGACGTGACCGACACCCCCATGAAATTCGCGCTGTCCAGCGAAGGGCCCGCGCTTTTTTTAACGCCCAGCGGCAAAGTCATCCCACCGGGAGCACTGGCCGAACACAGCATTGTCGTCAAACACAAGGGGCAGACCCTCACCCCCGGCATCGACTACCAAGTCGCGGAAAAAAACTGGAACTGGACCCTGACTCGCTTACCCGACGCGACCGTTCCCAATGGCGATAAGGTCGACGTCAGCTACAACTATTCGTTGCTCCGATTGGATTCTCGCATCAAACTGGCCAACGGCGATATCGTTCTGCGACAGGGAACACCTGAGGTTACTATTCCCAAACCAGTCAATCTACAACCCGGCGAAACTCGGCTGGCAAATATTTTCATCAACTACTACGACGATGGTGCTGACTCGCAGGTTTTCATCGTCAACCAAACAGCCGATCAAGCGAAAACCCACACCACTGTTAATCGAATTCCAAAAACCATGGCGAAAATACAATCGGGTAAGCCCGTCAAAATCGTCACGTGGGGCGATAGCGTCACGGCCGGTGGCGATGCCAGCAGTCCTGACCTGGCCTATCCGAAATTGTTCGAAAAACAATTACATGAAAAATTTCCGCAGGCACGCATCACGGTCGAAAACGTCTCCGTCGGCGGATCGTTTTCCAACTTGTGGATTAATCCCGAAGCCTATCCGCAATACACAAGCATGCCCCGATTCAGTAAAGCTCAATGGCAACGGGTGGTCGATGCCCAACCCGATCTGGTCACCATCGAATTTGTAAACGATGCCTCGTACAATCGCGACACCGTGTACGAGGTTTACGGCGAAATCATGGACAGGCTCAATGCCATAGGCGCTGAGGTCATTTTAATCACCCCGCATTTCACCAGTTTCGAAAGAATGGGATTCGCAGACCATTCCTATGCCGATGCTGTTGAAATCCGCAAGTATGTGTTAGCCCTGATCGAATTCGCCAATGAATTTGAACTCGCCATCGCGGACGCTTCATCACGATGGGCACATCTCTATCAGGAAGGCATTCCCTATACCACACTGCTGGGAAATGGATTCAATCATCCCGACGATCACGGCCACCGCATCTTTGCCGAGGAACTGATGAAAAACTTTTCCCAGCAACCTGATGAATAAATGCGAACGCTCTTTCTGGCCATTCGCCATATCCTTCAATGCACAACCGCTTTCTCTCTAAAATGGTGTCGGCTCGCATGAATTGCATAACTCGATGCAGCGACGTTTTTCCCTTGGACGTTTTTCTTTTGTTCGAAAGGCATTTCCGTGAACGACAACCGGCCGAACATCGTCTTACTCATGACCGATCAATGGCGCGGCGATTGCCTCGGCGTCGATGGCCATCCCACAGTTCAAACCCCCAACATCGATCATCTCGCCTACAGCGGCACCCGTTTTAGCCAAGGTTATAGCGCCTGCCCCAGTTGCATTCCCGCACGCCGAAGCCTGATGACCGGCGTCGCCCCCGCATCCACAGGCATGGTCGCCATGACCGCTGACCCCACATGGGATCCGCCGCACACCTTACCGGGCGAACTGAAAAAAGCAGGCTATCAAACACAACTCGTCGGCAAGCTACATCTTCATCCCGAGCGAAAACGCTATGGGTTTGACCACATGCTGCTCGCAGATGCTACGCGAAATTTTGCACGCGACGACAATGACTACACCCAATGGCTGGAAAAACAAATCGGCCGACGTGAGTTTCAACCCGGCATGGCACATGGCGCATCAGCCAATGCTTGGGTAGGCCGTCCCAACATCTTGCCCGAGGAACAAACCCATACGTTCTGGTGTTTTGATCAGGCACTAAAATTTCTGTTCGGCAAATGGCGTGACCCTTCGTGTCCGTTTTTTCTAAAAATATCGACCATCGAACCGCACCCACCATTAACACCACCTGCGTTTTACTATGACCGTTATATCAATCGCGCCATGCCCAAACCGGCCATGGGCGACTGGGTCGATTCAACGCTGGAACAATGGGGGGTTTCGTTCAACGGCACCGCAGAGGGCCGCAGCCCTGACGCATCAGAAATTCATCTCGACGATGACGCCATACAGTGTGGACGCGCGGGCTACTACGGCCTATGCAATTTCGTCGACGATCAGATCGGCCGATTTATACAGGCGTTTCGACATGGATGCCCCAACACACTATTTATCTTCGCTTCCGATCATGGCGAAATGCTGTTTGATCATCATATGTTCGGAAAGTGCCTGCCGTATCAAGGCTCGGTTCGCGTCCCATTTATAGTCAGCCCACCGCCCGATTGGAATTGCCCAACCCAACACGTGTGCGACACCCCCGTCGACCTCCAGGATTTGATGCCGACCATTCTCGATGCGGCGAACGTCGATATACCCGAAGCCTGTACTGGCAAAAGCCTCATCCCAATTGTGCGAGGCAAATCCGATCGGGTTCGCAACATACTCCACGGCGAACATGGCCCGCAACATAGACCAGAACACGCCAACCATTGGCTCACCGATGGCCGACACAAGTACATTTGGTACGCCAATACCGGCCAAGAACACTTGTTTGATCTCGTTTCGGATCCGAACGAAACCCACGACCTGGCCATGAATTCAAATACCAATAGCAGCGACAATGTCGCCCCACCACTAATCCCTTGGCGCCAACACTTAATCAACATACTAAGCAATCGCCCGGAAGGTTTCGTAAAAAACGACCAATTAACCACTGGCCAACCATACCCTATGTTTATCCCTGGCTATAAACCCAATCAGTTCATGCCCTACCAATAGAAAATTATTGCGAGAAACATGTTTCTTCTTTTATACCAATCGGGTAAAAACATATTCTCAAGAAAAAGATATTCATGTCCACCACTCCACACCCACCCCCACACCCATTCAATGCAAACACGCTATATCTGCCAAGCACCATAGAACGAGTGCTACAGTCCGATGCTGATTTTTATCAGGATCATTTAAAAGGATTTGTGGCTCCGGGCGTATTCGATGTTCACGCACACCTCTATACCGTACAGGGGCTGCGACTACCTTTTCCCGAAGATTGCCAGGAAACAGAATGCGAATTGGGCTATGCCTTTTATCACCAAACAATGGCCGCGTGGATGGGAGATGACGCCCCAACCGATGGCCTATTTTTTGCCGCGCCCCTATCGCGGGAGGTAGACATTGAGGGCGAAAACCAATTCGTGGTTAAACAATTGCGGGATCGACCTGACAGCCAAGCACTAATGCTGATTCGCCCTAACGATGATGCCGATGTCATTGAATCCATGGTTAAAAAGCATGGCTATGTAGGATTTAAGGTTTATCATCTACTGGCTGATGTCCCGCCGGAAACGCCAACCCTCAACTTGCCAAACGATCGCTTCATTCCTGAATGGGCTTGGGAAATATCTAATCGCCTGGGCCTGTCCATTATGTTGCACATGGTTCGCTCTCGTGCGTTGGCCGATCCGATCAACCAAACCTACATCAGCGAACACTGCCGACGATATCCCCATGCGAAATTAATTTTAGCGCATGCTGCTCGCGGCTTCTGCGCTCGACATACGGCGGAAGGTATTGATTCACTTCGTGGCCTGGACAACGTGTTTTTCGATACCTCCGCCATATGCGAACCAGGCGCTTTTGAAAGTATTTTGCGCGTGTTTGGTTCTTCTCGCTTGATGTTCGGCACGGATTGGCCTATCTGTAATATTCGAGGACGATGTGTCAGTGTTGGCGATGGCTTTTTTTGGATGATGGAACACAATGTTGATTTCGCCAGCGAATCGTTTGCGACCCCCACAATCATCGGCAATGAATCATTACTGGCATTGCGCGATGCCGCCACGAGCTTGCAATTGACAACAAATGACCTGGAAAACATATTCTTCCGCAATGCACACCAATTAGTATTAAACATTTCCGCCATCCGTTAATCGACAAAACCCCAAAGCAATCGCGTCTCATAATTATGAGACCAACATATTTACATTGATAGACACAAACCAGACATACCAATCATCCACCTCGAATTATATTGCAATTTGATATGATTATTAACAGCATTGACTGCATTTTATTGACCGCCCCATACGCAGGAATACCCGGAAGCGGAAGATCTTATAGCATCATTCGCCTTGTTACCGATACGGGCTTGATCGGATATGGAGAACCCTATGCTGGCGTGAATATGCCGTTAGTGGTTCGCCAGATTGTTGAAACCTTATCTCCACACCTGATAGGTATGGAGCTCAAACCAGAAACGAATACCCTTAACCATTTTCGCAATACGTGTGAATATTTTGACCATCGTGGTTTGGTCGATTGTGTATGGGGTGCTATCGATTGGGCCATCCATGATCTGCTCGCACAGGCTGATGGCCAACCGTTATGTCGATACCTGAGCGAAGATTCAGCCGACAGCGTATCGATGTATGCAAGTTGTGGCCCAGTCTCCACGCCTGTTGAACAGGTGATTGATCATTTACACGAACAACATGCCCATGGTTTTCGCCACGCCAAAATTCGTGCTGGTTGTGGCCAACAAACAGCGACGGATGCCGCGGAGCGAAGCGTGGCAATTTTGAAAAGGTTGCAAGGAAAAATGAAAATCGGCGTTGATGCGGGCCAACAAATATTCTGGCCGGCAGACAAACGTTGGTCCCTTGATGCCGCAACCTACCTCAATCAACAACTCGCAAATTACGAACCTCTGTTTTTGGAAGATCCTATTTGTATTCATGACTTGCAGGCCTATCGCAGCCTTACCGCTCAACAGGCCACGCCAATCGCAGGTGGTGAAATGTTTTCCCAAACGGATCAGTTCGCGCATTACCTGGCTCAGGATGCTTGGCATATTGCTCAACCCGATGCGGCAGTACTGGTTGGGCCTCACGCCTGTATTGATGTTGATCGATTGGCGATGCATCACAAGGTCAAAACCGTCATGCACGGCTGGGCCGGGCCGGTAGCACAAATGCAAAACATCCATGCCGCGCTGGCCATGCAATCATGTGATCTGGTGGAATTCTGCACGCTGGAACATCCTTTTTTACGCGATGCCATGCAACCAATCTGGCAATTCAGCGACGGTCGATTCCATGCACCCACCCAGCCGGGCCTGGGCATTACCATTGATGTAGATCTGCAAAACGCTTATCCATTTACTGACACCTCTACCCTCATTGCATAGTAATACCTTATGACAAATTCCACGACAGACTGTACGCGCGCGCCGATTCCTACCGTGGCGGTGATCGATGAGATTAAATTCGGCACCGCCGATCAACTGTGTCAGATCGTCGGCGATCGAGCACAAGTCATTGACGCCACATCACCGAGTCATCGCTATGAAATATGCCAAACGGCTGACATACTTGTAACCGAGTCATGGTTACCATCACTGTCCGAATCCCCACAACTAAAATACATACAACTGCTCTCGGTTGGCTACGAACATATTGATTTTGCATCATTGCCGCCCGACTGGATCGTCACACATAGTGGCGGTGCGTCAGCGGTGCCGATCGCAGAATGGTGTCTGGGTATGATGCTGTATTTTTCGCATCGTTTTGCTGATATCAATAACTATCAACGCGCACGTAGCTGGTACAGCAACCGGATAAGCGACATGACTTCGCAAACACTCCGGAATAAAACGGTGGGAATCATCGGCTATGGCGCGATCGGCCGAGAGTTAGCACGTCAATGTAAATCCATGGGCATGGCGATCCATGCCACACTTGGCCGCTCAGGAAAAGCCCAACCCCCCGCCTATCGAACTCAATCGACCGGTGATCCCGATGGCCAACTTCCCGAGGAATGGTTCTCGTTAAGCGAATTAAAAAGCGTCATCCACAAATTTGATTTTATTGTTCTCGGATTGCGTGATAGCGATAACACTAAAAATTTGATCGATGAAGCCATGTTAAAACGATGCCGACCTGATAGCGTGTTGATCAATCCATCGCGCGGTGCTGTGGTCGATGAAAATGCATTAGTCCAGGCATTGCATGCTGGCACTATCGCTGGGGCCGCACTAGATGTATTCAAAACAGAACCACTACCCGCAACATCGCTGTTATACGATGCGCCTAATATTGTGATTTCTCCTCATTGCTCGCCCGAGTCGAAATTCTTTCGTGACGAACAGGTGAATTGCATGGCGACTAATATTTTTCGATTCGCGGACAACCTTCCGCTAATCAATGTGGCTCGCGGAGTCTTGCCCGTTGCAAATGATACCTTTCCCGTTAAAAACTCGCGCTTGATTTCCCGTTAGCCGCCGCCTTTATGGCGGCGCGATGGCGTGCGTTTTCACCAACGTTCGCGCCGCCATAAAGGCGGCGGCTAACGCGCGAGTTCTATGTGGGATGGGTATGACTCAGGTGCTTAGAGCCACTGGCTTCAATATTCTCCACTGTCAGCCGAACTGACCGCTTAGGCGGCCAGTCCAAAGCACCAAATGCGTGGCGATTAATGACGCCAGTTGCTCTAACAGCCAACACGTACGTCGAAAATGCTGGCGAACTCGAGGCCATTGGTGGCGTGAACGATAATTCGTGCGCGGTCTAACACGATGGCTTCATGGTTGATTTCATGCACACGACGCCGCAGGTAATTGTGAATCACGTCGATGGTATGCACCACGTGGCCATCACGCATCAGCTCGATTGTGTAGTCGCGAACGGTTTCGGATTGTGGATGCCCCCATTGCATGTGCTCGACATAGGCATCGCTATGCGAAAGCGTCAACACACGGTGCATGCCGGTGTCGAAAATCAATTCGATAGTTCTGGCTGTGATCGGTTGTTGCCATCGCAATTCAAGCGTGGCGGGAAAACCTTCTGCCGGACCACTCATCCAACGATGCGATCCAGGCAAGCTTCGATCCGGCGGCGCACCCTTGGGGCCATGAATGCTTCGCGTCTGCCCGGTCAAAATATTTTCCGGCTTACCATCGAGTTGATGCGATGATGCTGTCACGTGAGGGGGATCACATTTATCCTGAAATTGCCGGCCAATCAGGTAACAATCGGTGCGAAGCAGTTCTTGTTGAATGTCATGAATAACGCGAGGTTGATCGCAAATTTCAGCCGGGGTTAATTTGTTTTTAATCGCATGAGCAGCACTGACGCCGACACCTTGTCCGACGACAGCACAGGTTGCCATGACGCGCGTCGATGCAAACGCTATGTGCGAAGCACTGATGTTTCGCCCCGCAAACATCAAATTGGGAATGTCTCTGCTCACGCAACTGCGCAGCGGAATGTCAAACAAGTATGGCACCTCGTGAGCAATGCAAGCGCTTTCGTCGGGCGCATCGATGCCATAGCAAGGATGCAAATCGATTGGCCAACCACCATATGCAATCGCGTCCGGCTGATGCACGCTTTGCACCACATCGGCTTCGGTCAGAATTTTTTTTCCGATAAAACGCCTGCTTTCACGCTTGCCCGGTAGGAACCCAAACCATTGCAACGCCCAATTATCCGCACAGTGGCCGGGTTGATTTTTGATGTGATCCCAAACGCCGAGCATGATCGCGAGCAGTTCATCGCGGATCATTTCGTTGTCCTTGATGGTGTCCACTTGCCCGCCCCACTCGACCCACCAATAGCCATACTCCGTACCACGATCAATGCCATCCGTTGCATGGGGACGCATTTTCAAATCGTCTTCGGTGAAATGACGAGCCCATGGCGGCGCGACAAACGGCATGGGACGATCATGTTTCTTGGCCTGGAACAACAACGTCGAGCCAAGGGTGAGCTTGTCCGCTTTGTCCGGCGCCAGCGATTCCTGATACGTTTGCTTGTCTTCGCGACCCATGTGAAATGGCGCGCCGGCTTCGACGCCGAGCCGACCATCGCCGGTGCAATCCACGAAAATATCAGCGTCGATCAGAAAGCCATCTTCGGTGCTCTGCCGGTCGGCACGAACGGTTCGTATGGTGGTGCCATCCATCTCAACACCGACGGCAGTGGTGTTCAAAAACAGCTTGATATTGGGTTCAGCACGCACTTTTTCATACAGCACCAAATCGAACATGGAGGCAGAGCGTTGCGGATCGCGCACCGCAGATTCCAGGCGAATTTCCTCAATAATACCGCCTTCGCGGGCTTCGGTTTGCAAGCGTGATCCGCGCCCGCCGGAACTATCAGCCCCGACGATGTGCATGCGCACTTCGCTCGAAGCATTACCGCCGAGCACCGGGCGATCCTGCAACAGGATGACCGAAGCCCCTGCCCGAGCCGCCGCAATAGCACAAGGAACCCCTGCCGGTCCGCCGCCGGCCACAAGCACCTCACATTTCAAACGTGTCTGAGTCAATGGCATAACATCAATCTCCATCATCCGCAACGCCCACGTTGCATTGTTTAATAAAACTTAAAAGATCACGCATTGCACGCTGTTGGCATGGTCTGGTGACATCGTAAAAAAAGCCGTGTTCCGCATGGCTATATTCGATAGCGCTGGCCTGTGCACCACAATTTTTCATGGCTTGTATAAAAGGATCAGCCAACCTATTTGGAAACATATGTTCGTCCCCAGCCTGCATGAGCAACACCGGCGGTGCGTCATCATTCACGTGTGTCATCGGCGAGCCGAGGCGATACGGCTTGGGATCATCTTCATAACTGACGCCGATGAGACGCTGTATCGCGTTCCAACTTTCAGGCAGCATCTCGTCCCATGGCTCAAGCGTCACGGGCGCAGATACAACAGCCACACCCGCAGGTTTCACGTCTATATAAGGCTGCAAAGAAACATCCGTCGGCAATTGCTCACCACATGCGCCGGGTTTTGCCAACGCCATCAGCAACGCCAGGTGACCGCCCGCGGATGAACCAAAGACGATCGGCTTGATGGTCTTTCCCATGGCCTCCAAGCGTTGAAGAAATCTTGCATAGACCTCACGTATGTCGGTTAACTGTTCTGCGATCGTTGCATTGCTGAGTCGGTAATCGGTCGTGGCAGAAGCGACCGCGTGGTCGAGTAGCGCATCAATCATCGGATGAAAAATTGTGCGTGTGCCGACACGCCAACCGCCTCCATGAATAAAAAACATGGCGGCCTGGATGTTCTGATCGTGCGGAGTAAACATATCCCAGACTCGGCCGGTGACCAGCGGATGGTCGAGATAAAAAGTCTGGCCTTGCATGGCTGGCCTCGGCCCATCTTGGGTACGGGTGGATTGGGGACGCGAGGAATTGGAACGCGAAGCATCGGGATCAGGAGGATCAGGCGGAACAGGGGAATCGGGGTGAGGCGGATGTGGCATCAGTCTTCTCCGGTGCGTGACGAGGAAAAAGCTTGCGTAAGCCGGACTTGATCAAACGCTTTTAGCCCCATCAAACACGGCACGTTATTTTCAGGGTTGACACGGCATAGTTTATTACTATTATAGTGATATGCTAAACCAGCCCCCCATGTCAAGCCGTCCGTCGCAAGTTGTTTCGGGATTAGTCGATGGAATTGAGGTCCTGCGTGAGCTTGCGGTCAGTGCCGAACCGGTCGCGGGAATCGAACTGGCCGAACGCACAGGCCTAAGCGTGGTTCGAGTCAGTCGGCTCTTGACGACCCTAGCGTGGATGGGCATCGCTCATCGTGATCGCTCGCGAAAATACACCATCGGGCCTGGCATTCATACACTGGCCACTTTGAATCTCGGCGCGTCAGGCACACTGTCGCGCGCGATTCGACATCTCGAACCGTTGCTCGACTATCCCTACACGGTGGCGGTCGGCGTCCTCTGGCGTGATATGGTCGCCTACCTTTTCCATCGGAGTCCCGGCCAATCGGTTGCGGAAGGCGTGTCGCCCGAAGTGGCCCGGCGAATCGTCATGCCCGCGTCACACTCAAGCATTGGTATGGCCATGTTGGCGCAATTGCCCAACAGTCGCATTCATGATCTGTTCGATAACAAGCCCACACCGCTGCCCGGGTTGTATGCCGATGTTGATGCACTGCTCGAAAAAATCGAAGAGGTGCGCCTTGTGGGCTACGCTTCGTTGCGCTACCCAACGCATGTGAGTCTGGCCAAAACCGTGGGCAATCCACCATACGCAGCAATCGCGATCTCCGGCTTCGAGTCACCGGAAGATGAGAAAAAATTCTGTCACATGCTCGACGACATTGCTTCTGGTTTCAATGACCAGGCTTCGGACGCTGAGTCGGATCTTATTGATTCGCTTGAATTCGATCTCTCTGAACTTACGCCGTCAGCCCTTGCCTAAAGCCCAACGACCGACTCAGGCAATACCCGTGTCCACGGAGTACTACATGGCCTTCTTTCCCGCTAAAACTCACGATGGCAAACGGCCCATCAAGGGTTTTACCTTGATCGAATTGCTCGTTGTTATTTCTATCATCTCCGTGTTGATCTCGATTTTATTGCCCGCCTTGTCGCGTGCGCGCGATGCGGCATTGACGTTGCAATGTGCGAGCAATCTCCGGCAGATCGGATTGGTCCTGACCACCTACACCAACGACAACGAAGGCAAATACCCCGCACCGGTTTTCGTCACGGGGTTGGGCAATCGGTACTGGTGGGACTTCGATCATCATCCGTTTGCGAAGAGTTATTTGTTCAGTCCGGGCCAAACGTTTCTTGAACCCAACACGATCGTGGATTGCCCGACCAACCAGGTGGGTTTCTATTACGAGTATGGCCGCTATCTCGACTACGGGTTCAACAAACATCTGTCCTTGCGCCGCGAAAAAGATATTCTGCGGCCGACCGAAATTATTTCATTCATCGACAACGGCAACGACGACGCCACTGCGGGTTTTTCCGAACCCCTGGTCGGCGTGAATAATCCCGGACTATGGTCCAATCCTCAGGGCGCTCAGTTTATCCACCCCACCGTGGCCAACGCGGTGCATCTTGATGGGCATGTCGAAAAATATTCAATGGACGACGGGCTTACCTGGGATAGTCTCGTGCCCTGAGTTAATGCCATCACCGAGTGCCAAGACCGAGCGTCATGCACTTGCGCCCTGATCGAGTACTTAGACCCAGTGCCCAGCACTGATGCCCCGACTTCCTACCCTGACTTCGCACCCCAACCTGGTGCCCGCATTTTTACTTGCATTCAAATCATTCAACCACACTGAAAGATCACTTCGGATGAGTTGTTCCTGTATTGATATTGGTAACCGCAAACAATTGTTCATCGACGAACGATGGTTCGCGGTCAAACGAGGCATTCGGCTATGCGTCAATCCACCGCAGAAAGTCCCGGTGAATTGGCCCGAAGCTCATGCCGACGAAAGCCATGGCGTTCATGCCTACCTCAACGTGATTCAGGATGACGCGGGCTATCGCATGTGGTACGGATCGCATCCGGCCGGTTCATCCATCAGCGAATTTACGATGCGATTGGCGCAAAGCGAAGACGGCATTACATGGCATAAACCCGAACTGAACCTGCTCGACATTCCCGGAATTGTCACCAACAACGTCGTGATGACCGGCGCCTATGGCAGCGTCATCTATGATCCCCATGCGCCCGAAGCGCAACGCTACAAAGCGGTGTGTGATATTTATCCCAACACGCATTGGGAAGGCGCGGCCGACACGATTCATGGGGGCAAACAAGCGGACGGTTCGATCAGTTATTTCATGGCGTTGTACCTGCTGACCAGTCCGGATGGATTGCGTTGGCAACGGGCTGAAAAATTCGCCTCGCCGTTTTTTCACGACAGTCAAAATCAATTGCTATACGACCGCAGACTGGGGCGCTATGTTGCTTACCTGCGCTGGCTGGCACCGAATCGACCACGTTGTGTGGCGCGCATTGAAATTGATGATCCGATGGATTTGCCTTGGCCCTATCGACATAACCTCGATGCCAAGCAAGGCCCCGGCGGCACACTCGAACGTCTCGGCGATGAAATCGACACGGTGCTGATGACCGAACCGGGCACGATCGATCCGGAGGAAACCGATATTTATTGCCCATGCGTCACGCAGTATCCCTATGCAGACGACACGTATTACCTGAGTTTTATGCCGATGTATCGCCACTATCCTGATCCGGATGGCGACACGCAGGACACCGCACTGGAAGGTGCCAACACGCGCGGCCGATTGAGCAACGATGGGCCGGTTGATATTCGATTGGCGACCAGTGCTGATGGTATCAGTTGGACTCGCCCGGACTATCGCGCGTACCTGGGGCTGGGGCTCGACTGGGATCGCGGGTCGGTCTACATGGCTCCGGGAATCTTTCGCCATGGCAATGAACTGCGTCAATATTACGTGGGTTTTCCGGTCACGCACGGGCAAAGCCACGACGGCCGCGTCGGCATGACGGTGCAACGGCTCGACGGTTTTATTTCCGCAGATGCGGATTACGGCGGCGGCGCTTTCACCACTCCGCTCATGCGCTTTGAAGGTAATCGGCTAACGCTGAATGTTGATTGTTCGGCCATGGGTTGCGTGACGGTTGAAATTCGTGATGAACACAACCAACCCATTCCGGGTTATGAGTTAGCTGATTGTGAACCAGTTGATCTCAACCACCTGGCTGCCGAGGTGCGTTGGGCCAAAGGGCCGAGCGTGGCTGCGCTGGCGGGTCGGCCGATTTCGCTACATGTACAAATGCGCGACTGCAAGTTGTTCGCCTTTCAGTTTGAAAATTAACCTATTTTTAGAATCGTTTTTGAGGAATTCCCATCACATGCAGACGTATCAAACCAATCGCATTGCCCGCGTAGGTGTTTTGTTTTTAGGTGTACTGACTGCCTATCTATTGATATCGCAAGCGTGTTTCGCCGCTCCCTCCACACACGCCAGCCCCAGCGTGAATCTGGTGGATCATGGTCAGGCCAAGGCGGTGATTGTGATTCCCGACGACACCACTGCGCAACCTGCGGAGAAAAACTGGCAACTGTTTCTGCAGGAACCGCTGATCCTCAGCGACGCACGGCAATCTGCCCAGATCCTGTCTGAATATATTCAGCAATGCACCGGGGCCCAGTTGTCGATCGTGTCAGAAAGTAACAGGCCCGCCAACACGAATGCGATCCATGTCGGCCGCACCACCGTGGCAGAAAAATTGCTGGCAAGTGTTGGCACGTTGGACGACGATGGTTTTTTGATCGCGGTGCCTGATGCATCCAACGTGATCCTGGTTGGCGCAACCGAGCCGGCCACTGAATTTGCTGTCTACGATTTTCTCGAAAGCGAACTGGGCGTCCGTTGGCTATTCGCAGGCGATCTGGGTGAACATGTGCCCTCGCATGAAAGCCTGTCGATTTCTGGTGTGCAGCGCATCTCGCAGCCGAAGTTTGTCTCGCGATTTTTCCGAGTGGAACACGAAGGTGGCGATACCTGGACACGCCGAAACCGTGTGCACCAACGCATCGCGTTTCATCACAACATCGAGAAGGTCGTGCCTGTGCGTGGAGAGAAAAGCTGGACCGCCAAACATCCCGAATATTTCCCTTTGATCGAGAACAAGCGATACCTGCCTGAACGGACGAACACTTCCGATTGGCATCTATGCTACACCGCAGATGGTGTGGCTCAGGCGATGAGCGATCTGGTGATCGATTCGCTCAACCAGTATCCGCGCTACAAATCATTTTCACTGGGCATCAGCGATGGCGGGCCGGAAACCTATTGTCATTGCGAACCTTGTCTGGCTGCTCGCAAGGACGCGGGCATCAATGCGTTTGGCTTCAACGATTATTCCAATCAATATTATCAGTGGTGCAATGACGTGGTCGCAGGCATCACTGCGGTTAAACCCGACATAACAGTGGGTTGTATGGCCTACCGCGAAGTGGCTGAAGCGCCGGATTTTGATATCCATGACAGGCTGGTTCCGCACATCACCTACGAGTTGGTGCAATGGGCTGACGCTGGCCGACGTGAACAGTTCAAAAAAATAGTCGAAGCATGGAGTGATCGAGCCAAACAACTAGGCCATTATGAATATATGTTTGGCGAGCTGAACATCACCATCCCGCGCCTATACGCGCACTCGCTGGCGGATTACCTTCGCTACGCGAACGATCAAGGCGTCATCGGTTTCTATGCTGAAACCACACGCATGCGTGCCAACGCCATGGCCTACGTCGGACCGCAACCCTATCTCCTGTTGCGCTTGCTTTGGAATCCTGACGCGGACGTGGACTTGCTCATCAATGATTGGTGTGCCAGTGCCGTGGGCGTTGACGCGGCTCCCTACCTGGAAAAATATTATCAACGATGGGAACAGATCTGGACCGAGCGCATTCCCAAGACCATGTGGTTTGGTATTGGATCTGCACCGCGCACTTATCTGAAATACAACAGCGATGAATATCTGCAAGCGGTAACGACCGACGATCTTGACGCATGCGAACAGCTACTCGTGCTGGCGTTTGAAAACGCACCGGCCCAAGGCCCTCAACATGATCGCGCGGCGATGTTCCTCGCTGATTTTCGCAAGCACCGCGCGGAGCGTTTGGATTACCAGGTTGCTGTCTGGGATCTGCAACGACAACTCGCTACCCCGGCCACTGAACAATCGACGGGGCAATCGACAAAACAATCGATCGCTCCGATCTATCACCAATCATTTAACCACGGCTTCGCGGGTTGGGCACCGGCGTCGGCCAACGATACCGTCAAGGCCATCGCCGACGCGGATTCAAACACCTTGCGTTTCACAAAGGACTCCTCGCTTGAGTCACCAATGATTGAGCTCAAGCCCGACCAGACCTACGTGGTCACGTTCCGCGTCAAGGCCAACCAGGTGTACAAAAACACGCGGCTGACCTTTGCCATGAGAGCGTATCCGGACACCCCGGCTGGCGAACACGGCGAGCAAAAAGAGCCCGAATACGCCATCCAGCGCAACATGCGTGGCGAGGATTTCACCGGCCAGTGGCAGGACCTTCGCTATGTGTTTCGCACCCAGCCCTCGGCCGGGTCTAGCGTGCGACTCCGCTGCACGGTCTTGGCCCGCGTGATGGACTATGGCAATTTAGAGCTGGACGAGGTCTCCGTCACGGCGCATTGAAATCACGCCCATTAACACAAGATCATTTCAAAAAACAAGTTAAGGCTAAAATCACACCCCATGGGCCTTCGTCATCCTGCGGTTAAGAATCGCTTTGTAAATGTCCCGAACCCTTGACAGATGACCATACGGCAAGTATATTTCTATATTAGATATCACTATATTAGTGTTTCATCGGCCCGTAAGTTCCCTCACCAGAACCCTGGGGTCAAGCGATTCAAAAAAACGTCGCTAAGCGCTGATTACGCCGGTTGGCGTAGGAGCATGCACACGAAACCCATTTCTTGCAAAAAGGAGATTGAAGATGAGATTATTTAATGATGGATTGGCCCTGAGCCTGGCCGTCGCTGCCGTCGTTCTGATGGGCGTCAGCACCTCCGCGAATGCGGCGCTGGTTATACAAAATGGAAGTTTTGAACTCGACGACCTGTCGCCCAACGAGCTCAGAACATTAACCGAAAGAAATGCCGCCCCCTGGTTTGCCCAGGACAGTGACCAAGCGGCCAATGCGAGCAGTGCCCAGCTTATTAGCGATGGTGCAATCCTGACAGGCAAAGGTCTTTCGCCTACCGATGGCGACCAGATCATTCGCCTCGTCGAGGATGCCGCAGGTAATGTGATTCTTGGCCAAGACCTTGGCGTCATCGCGCAAAGCGATATCGACGGCTTGATCTTTGAGTTCGACATCTCGCTCGAGAACGGTCCCTCCGTCGATCAGGCTCCAGACTTTCGCGTCGACTTCGTCCTCAACCTGGGCACTGGCTCTGAATCAACAACATCATTTACCAGCATCGCTGATCCGGCGATCTCCTCTTTCGAAACGCGAAGCATTAACCTTTCAGATATCGGCGCAACCGATGGCGACACCGTGCGTGTCAACTTCATCGTCAGCCCGCTGAGCGATGGCGAAACCAATATCCTTTATCTGGATAACGTCACCTTTACCGAGGTGGTGCCCGAGCCCGGCAGCATGAGCCTCATGGTGCTCGGCTTGTTAATCGCAGGCCGACGCCGCGCTCGCTGATACTTTTCACAAGTCCATCTTTACAGTCATCGAGCAACCAGCTCAATGGTCATAGGCCAGCCAGCCACGCTATGCTGGACAAAATCAACCTTCAAAATTTAACGCCAACACTTCATCATTCGCATCGCTGCTTATGTTGATGGCGTTCAACTTAAACCGCATTCTGTGAAGTCTTCGTTCCGGCATATGGATTCCGAGCGCGCATCCAGTCGACGTTATCCAACACCGCTTTTTCGGCACGTAACAAAGGCTTTTCCTTATGCCCCGCCTCTGTATAGGATTGCACGCAAAGGGCAAAGCAGGAACCAAACATAGGCGAGATCGCTCGAAGCACCTTGCCCCACTGCCCCATGCAGATGTGCAGGAAAGGCACCTTCAATTCGTTCTTGACCAGGGCGGTCGTCGATAGTGATTTCAGCATCTCCGCTTCGCTGTGAACGCACATCGCAATCTTGACGAAATCAGCGCCACGGGACTCCAAGGCTTTGGCATGTGATAGCGTCTCTTCCTCAGTCATGTATTCCCACACGTGAGAAGACATCAGAACTTCACCGCCTAAGGCATGCACTTGCTCAATAATTTGCTTCTGCCGGGCGATGGCGTGGCTGTCCTGGGAAAGTTCTCTGGGAGAAGGGGCAAACATATCGCCCATCATGTCAATCATGGATGCACCGGCACGCACGGCCATCAACTGCTCTTCGATGAGTTGCTCGTCGGTCTTTTCACTGGAACGACGATAGTTCATCGTGAACAAAGGCTTGTCGCCGGTGTAGTTGATGATCGCCTTCAAATCGTTCTCGCATAAGTGCTCGGGCTTCATCATTTCCATGTGCAACATAAAGGCTTCCGCTCCATCGTAGATGGCATTGCGCATGGTACTGATCGTCGCGGTGGGCGTGGGATCAGTCAGCGATGCGACCAGAAGCGGCAACTTCTGATCGGAGAACAACGGCCTCGCTGATGGATTAATCTTTTTCATATTGATATTTCCTTTTGCAACTACTTACGTCTATTGGATCGGCTGACCACTTCTGTGTTAAGTAGGTTAGGGGGAATATCGCCGCGCAATACCGCAGCAACATTCTCGGTGGCCACGCGCTGAAGATCACCCACAGACTGCTCGCTATACCACGCGGAATGGGGCGTTACCAGTGCATTGTCACACGCGAGCAACGGATGATCCGGAGGCAACGGTTCAGGGTTAATTGTGTCGAGTGCTGCCATGCCGATATGCCCCTGTTGAAGTGCTGCGACGAGGTCATCCGTATCAACGATTGGACCGCGACTGCAATTTACAAGGATGGCGTCCCGTTTCATTTTTTTAAGAAACGTTTTGTCGACGACGCCCTTTGTACTATCCATTAACGGTACATGGAGCGTCAAGATATCAGCAGACCCCAGCAGTTCATCCATGCTGACAGATTGAGCCAGAGGCGATTCATCCACAAACGGATCGTGGTACAGCATCGTCATGCCCAGCATGGATGCCCGCTCAGCGAGTGCCTGACCGATCGCGCCAAACCCCAGGAATCCGAGCGTGCTACCTTTGAGACGACGTATCTTCCCACCGGCAAGAGGCGCCCACTCGCCGGTTCTGACCGCGATTGCATGTTGCGTAACACGACGCCATGCAGAAAGCATCAAGGCAAGCGCATGTTCCGCCACTTCATCGATGCAGTAAGCGGGGTTGTTGGTCACCATGATGCCGAGGTCTGTAGCCGAATTGATGTCAATCGTATCAACACCGATGCCGTAGCGCGCGACAATTTTGCAGTGGCACATCTCTTCCATCTCGGCTTTGCCAATGGGTTTGGCATAAGTGGTCAACAGCGCATCACAGTCTCTAGCTGCCTCCATGAATCCCTCTGGTGAAAGCGCGTTGCAGAGCACAATCTCGGCATCAGGCCCGAGAATACGCCGTTCGATATCGATGTTGCCAACGATATGATCCGTAATAACGATTTTGTGTCTCATACCAAGCATTCCCGTTGCGTGCAGGGATTGGCCATGCTTCCAAGTCCTTCAATGCTGGACTCGAGTAACCATCCATCTTTGATGAATCTCGGTGGATTGCGGACAAAGCCGACGCCATCCGGCGTGCCACTGAAGATGACATCCCCAGCTCGTAATTCACAAATGCCAGAGACATAGGCAATCAACGTCGGCACGTTGAAAAGCATGTCTTTTGTATTGCCGTCCTGAAGTGTCTCTCCCCCTGCACGACAGGTCAGCCTGAGCGAGTTTACGTCAACTTCATCTGCGGTCGTTAGCCATGGCCCTGTAGGTGCGAAGGCTTCGAAGCTCTTCGCGATGCTGAACTGCGGCGGGTTGTTTGCCATCTGCAGCGTGCGTTCCGAGATGTCCTGCCCGACGCAGTATCCGGCAATGTGATCGAGTGCAGCGGATGCGTGGATGTGGCGCCCGCGTTTGCCGATCACGACGACAAGCTCAACCTCCCAATCAACCGTGTCGGCGGGAAGCACGATGGTGGCTCCAGGGCCCGCGATCGACGAGGAGAACTTCGTGAAGATCATGGGCTGCTCGGGTATGGCCATAGCAACCTCATTGCCGTGGGCCTTGTAATTGAGACCAACGGCAAACACCTGCCCGGGGTTGGGGACGGGGGAACATAATCGTGACAGGTCCTGTTGCAACGCCACCGTGCTAAGCGAAGAATCCTCAGCCGGCTTGTTCTGTGCATACCAGGCCTTCAGCTCATCGAGCTGTTCGATGAGTCGCTGGGGGTCTGCACCAAACTTTCCTTGTGACGCGGTTTCAATGTCGACACCGCCGGTCTGCGTGACAATATGCGCACGCCCGTTGATATTAGCAATCTTCATTCTGAGGCACCTTGTATTCGGCCGTGATTCGATGACGACCACATTCTCCAATGACATGTTGTCCGCTCGTGTCGTCGACAGGTTTAATCATCAATCGTCAAAACAACTTTGCCGAGATTTTCATTGCGCTCCAGCATTGCGTGCGCCTGTTGAGCCTGAGTGATCGGCAACGTTTGATGAATGAGCAATTGAATTTGCTTAGATGAAAACGCTTGCCAGTATTGTTTCTCAAGCTCAGCGAGTATTTCCACTTTCATTGACGTTGTTCTACTGCGCAGCGTACTGCCGATCAGCTTGATGCCTCGTTTGAAGAACGAATTCATATCGAGGCCTGATGTCGGTCCGCCAAGCGTGGCGATGACAATCCAACGGCATCCCGCTGCCACGGTTTCCAGATAGTCGCCAAGGTCGGGACCTGCCACGCAATCCATCGCAACGTTTACTGGATGTTTCGCCAGAATGTCAGCCACGTTCTCTTTCTTGCGATTAATCACGACATCAGCACCAAGACGACTGACCAGCGCCGCCTTGTCATCCGAGCCCACGGTCGTCACGACCTTTGCCCCGATCTTCTTGGCCAGTTGAATGGCGGCCACTCCCAATCCGCTGGCACCGGCTTGAATGAAAGCCGTTTCACCGCGCTGCAAGTTACCTTCAATGCAAAGATTGAGATGTGATGTGGTGAATGCTTCCGGGATCGCAGCAGCCTCTACAAAAGATAGCCCGTCAGGGATAGGCAGAACCATACCGGCGGGGACTGCTACTTGTTCGGCATAGCCGCCACCACCAAGCAGGGCGCAGACTTTGTCGCCGACTTGCCATCGACTCGCAGCGGGCGCTTCGAATACCACGCCAGCGACCTCCAATCCCATCCATTCCGGCCAACCGGGGGGCGGGGGATAAAGCCCGGCGCGCTGAAGCAGGTCCGCTCTGTTTAGTGATGCTGCGCGAACATCAATTAATATCTCGTCGCTCTTGATGGTTGGGGTGGGCACTTGCGTCCATTGCAAGCTGCCGTCCGGTGCAATCATAATTGCATGCATATTCGTTTGCTCCAGTTCGTGGTCCATTGCCACTCAAATATAAATCGGGTCAAGCACATCGCCCCCCCCACTCCCCACTTACACACACCAACTTGCACTTGATTCGCCCAACGTCGGATACGGATCAGGTGCAAAGGACGACTAATCGTCCGTGTGCCATCGCGTGTAACCCGAGGCGGCAAGAACAACTTCCTGCACAAGCTCGTCGTGTTGATAGTCGTAAGGATTTTTTATTTCGCCCCGAATGATCCTGGCGAATTCAAGCAACTGTTTTTCGTATCGATCTTTTGCCACCCCAAAATCCACCACATGCGTACCCGATGCGTATTCCGGAATGTCATCAAGCAAGGTCAGTTGCAGTTGTAATGGTTGGCCGTCAAAACGCTCGGGTGGACTTAGCTCAATGGTGCCGTTTGTGCCGCAGATTTTGAGTGATCGCCGACTGTGCCCCATGACTTCTTTGCTGCACGCGCGCAAAGTAACCATTGCCTGCGGATATTCCAGCACAGCCAGGCCGTTGTTTTTGATGCGCTGGCTATAGCCTGCCGTGGATTTCAAAAACGGCGTGACATTGGTCGGCCGACCCATCATCGAGATGACCGTATCGATCAGGTGACAACCAAGGTTGAACATGATCCCGCCCTTGTAACTGCCAATGTAGGTTTGATATTCTTCACCACCATAGTTGTGGCTCATGCTGCCTTGAATCTCAAAAACATCGCCCAGCCAATTGTGTTTTATCGCCTTGGTGGCAAACTGCATGGCTAGATTACTGCGGAACATATATCCCATTTGCAATGCAAGGTCACGCTTGCGGCAGCCGTTGAGCAGCGTACGGAATGCCGTCATATCTTCTCCACCAGGCTTGTCCATATGCATCGGCAAATTGTGCTCCATGCAGCGTGTGGCAGTCGGCACAAGGTCCTGGTTGGGCGTCTCAATAAAAACAGCCTGAAGCTCGGGCATACTCAACAGTTGTTTTTCCGTCACCCACGTCAGGCCTTCATACGGACGCAGATCATCCCCGGCTCGCCGAGCAGAAGAAGTCTCACGATCATCAACAACACCGACAATTTCAAACACATCAGACATCTGCCTGAGTGTTTCTATCTTTGCGGCCGCGTGCTCGTGACAGATGCCGATCTGTCCAATTTTAATTCTATCCATGCGTATTTACCCGGGCGTTATCACCCAATCCATGCAAACTGCGGGTTCTGTTTTTTGACGAGCTCGCTGATCCGAACCACCTCCAGAGCATCGTGACTGCTGACCGGAAACGGAATCTGTTCACGCAAGGCGCGATGCATATGCCTGGCCATTTCAAGTTCCACCTGCACCCACATATTTGTGTCCGGCTCAACCGCTCGCGTTTCTTCAATCCAGGGGAGATCCTGTTCAGCGCACATCGGCGTGCCTGATGCGGGGGTGGCTCGCGTGGCGGTCGCTACTGGCCAGCGGTATTGCGGGTCAAGGTATCGGAGTTTGATTTCCGTCTGATCCTGCGCGTAAGTCAGTGTTCCGCGATCGCCATAAATCGTGCAATACGGACTGGCCAACGCCACCGAATTACTGATCTCTATTTCCGCGACGACGTCATTCTCACCGATCAGTGTGATCTTGACGTGATCATCACCATCGCCCGGCGTCAGAATGCGTCTTAAATAACTATGCACATCCCTAACCGGTGAACCCAAAAGTTGCAGCCCCTGATCAAGCAGGTGAGGCCCCCAGACGCTGAGCTGTCCGCCGCCACAGGCCAACTGCATCTGCCAATCATTGCGACGCATGAACACATGATGTTTGCAGAATTTGATGACATTGATATTGCCGAGCAATCCATCGGCGATGATGGCTTGCACATTCTCGAAGGCTGGCTCAAAGCGATGGTTGTGTCCAAAATAAAGCCGATCGGGATACTGCTGAGCAAGCTGTTGAAGCAACTGGTAATCTTCCGCGGTTACGCCGATAGGTTTTTCCAGAAGGACCGTTTTACCAGCCGCCAAGGCTTGGGCGGCATTCTTGGCGTGATCAAGCGAAGGGGTTGCGATGATGACCAGTTCCATTTCCGGATCAGCAAAAAATGATGCGAGATCCGTGTACCCCTTGCCTGTAAGTTCCGCCGTCATCGCATTCACACGATCGAGCTCGATATCACATACAGCAACCAGTTTGTAATGATCCTGATTCTGTGAAAAGTATCGGCAGTGCGATCTTCCGATTCTGCCAATGCCACAGACACCAAAGTTAATTGCGTTCATGCTTTGTCTCTGAATTTTTTCCAGTCAAAAACGATTCCAAGGGGCACCGTTTCGTTTGTGGCCAGGCGAGTGTAAACGTCCGCGGCATCCTCCGGAGAGACGATCTCCGAAATCAGTGGACGCGTTTGCACCTTGCCCGCGGCGACGAATTTAAGAAACGTGCGATAGTCGTCGTGCTCTGTCCAGCGACCGGGAGCTGACTCGGTTTTGGCTCGTGTAAAAGTGTGCGCACCGATCAACGAGATTCCGCGTTTGTGAACGTATTTATAAAAATCGATCGGAACATCCGAAACACGCGTACATCCCAAAAGCGAAACCCGCCCCTCCCATGCGACATACTCCAGCGCTTGCTGCAATGCTTTGGCTGAACCGGTGACTTCGATCACAGCTTTGGGCCCATGCCCGCCGGTGGCATGCTTAACCTTGTCCACAAAATCTGGTTCGTTGGGAGAAAACGCAGCAGTCGCCCCCAGCTTCAAGGCCAAGGCCCGGCGAGTGGGGTCCGGCTCGGATACGATCACGGGAATCGCACCCGCGAGGCTGGCGAATTGCACGGCAAACGCGCCGAGAATTCCCATGCCAGCAATCATCACTGATTCGCCCAACTCCAATCTCAACTTGCGGACGCCCAACAACGGAAAACTCGCAATGTGCGCAAACGCAGCATCCAGAAGATCAATCGTGTCGTCTTCGATCTTCAAGAGATCGCTGGCCTTGCGGATCGAATGCGATCGATGCCCACCCCAGGCCACCACAACTCGATCATCGATTTTCAGATGCTCGACATGCTCGCCAACCGCGACAACACGCCCCGCTGCCGAGTAACCGGGATACGCAGGAAATCCCTTGTAATGGGTATAGGCGTTAGGCTTCGCAACAAGGATGGCGAGCTCCGTGCCCGCACTGATGACTGAATAGTCATTGGCAACCAAGACCTCGTCCGCCTTGGGCGATGCAATGTCACACGCTTTGAGAATCGCCTGACCGGCGGATTCAATAACGACGGCATGTCCAATCATCGATCTGTTTCCTCACGGCGTAAAAATAATTCAACGCCATACGTAATTCCCAACGCGATAATCGAAGCGGCAATCGCAGTGACAATTGACGTGACACCCAGCCTGCCGGGCATTACTTGGATAAGCACGGCTTCGCCTCGCTCGCGTTGCGTGGGTCCTCGGCGACAGCACGCAAAGTAATCGATTGGGTTGCGATTCCATCAACACAAGCATGAAGCGTCATCGCTCCCTGCTGCCCACGCGTTGATTGAATGATGGCCAAGCAAAGTCCGTTGAAAGCATGACAAACATTGGATGCGAAGGATGTCAGGTCGGTGGGGTCGCCATTGTCTGTCGCTCGCAATCGCCCTGCTCCTTCCAACTCAAAAGTGATTTTATGATTGGCATCGGGAACCGTATTGCCATCAGCATCAACCAGACGCACGGTAACAAATGACAGATCGTCACCATCCGCACAGATCATATTTCGATCAGCTTCAAGCTCAATACCTGCACACAAACCAGTCGTCACCCGCGTCGCTATCGCCCATGGCTTGCCATGCTTATAGACGTGCACTTCCAATGTTCCCGGCTCATAGATAACATCGTCCCATACAAACCGATACTGGTATGGCTTGCGTTGGGTTCGTCCTAATGATTTGCCATTTAGAAATAGCTCGGCCTCATCTCCGGAAGTGTAAACCTGCACAGGCGTCACCATACCTATGCGGTCCGGCCAATTCCAGTGTGGCAGGATATGCGCCATGGGAAAATCAGGTCGCCAATGAGCCTGGTAAAGATAGAAACGATCCTTCTTGAAACCAGCAAGATCAATAATGCCAAAATATGAACTACGCGAAGGGACTTTGATTTTACCCAATCGCTCTATTTCTTCTAATGCTTTTGCTTGAAGCTCAGGCGTGTGAAAATTAGTCAATACGGTCGTGTCATCATTGAATGGTGTCGGCTCACCCAGATAGTCAAAACCAGTCCAGACAAACTCGCCTGCGACATGTGGATTTTGTTCCTGAAAAGCAAACTCGCGATCCGGAGTCGTCCCCCAATCCACTGCCGCCAGATCATCGGAATTAATCTGAAAACCGACTTGTCCTTTGGCGCCCTTTTTCGGATTCTCGAAACTATAAATACCACGCGAACTGCACGTCGAGGCTGTCTCACTACCATAAAGTGGCTGATTGGGATTGGCCTTGTGGAATGCCTCATATTCGTGGGGTTTATAGTTGTAGCCAAAGACATCCAACGTGTTTTGAAAACCGTTATAGCCCGCTTGGGGAAAATCACATCCAATGGTTACAAGCCGTGAATCATCTTCCTCATGGGCAATGTCAGTAAGACGCTGGCTAATCGCATGCTTCTCTGGTATTTGCTGTTCCCTGATTTCATTGCCGGTACTCCAGAGCATGATGCAGGGATGGTTGCGGTCTCGCCTGATCATGGCACGCAGATCTGCTTCCGCCCAATCGTCAAATAACTTGGCATAACCATTTGGTTTTTTGGCAACCGTCCATGTGTCCACAAGTTCATCTATGACCAATATCCCCATTCGGTCACATAAGCCAAGCATCTGACTGGCTGGCGGATTATGAGCGCAACGGATCGCATTCACCCCCATCGCTTTGAGCATCTGTAACTGTCTCTCACAAGCCCGGCTATTAAACGCCCCGCCCAACGCGCCAAGATCATGATGCATGCAAACACCTTTGAGTTGGACACGCCTACCATTGAGATGAAAACCATCATCGGCAGTAAAAGCAATGTCTCGTACACCAAAGACGGTTTGAACCTGATCCACTTCCAAATCATTGACATGCAAAGAAGTCACCGCAACATAGCGATCAGGCGAATCAATATCCCATCGTGCAGGCGACATTAAATCCAACTGCATTTGATTCGTTAAGTGGCCAAACGCATCTGTTTCCCAATGCTCACTGGCTTGCGATACCAATGCATCACCGACAGGCATGCCACGATCATCAGCCTGGAATAACTCTACCCGTATCGAAGAATTTTGCGCGTGTGATTCGCCAACGTGTGCTGTGGTTGTACAAACTACCGCAGCCAGATCATTGGAAATGTTCGGCGTCGTAACACGAACTCCCCAAGGCTGTATATGATCCTTGGCCGTCTTGAGTAGATTGACCGAACGATATATCCCGCCGCCCTGATACCAGCGAGACGACTCTTCGGGATTATCCAGACGAATTGCAAGCGTGTTAATGCCAGGCTTTAAATAGCGTGTCAAATCCAGATTCCAGCCGTTGTAACCATAAGGCCAGCCACCCGCCAATTGTCCGTTGCACCACACGGATGCATATGACATCGCGCCATCAACTTGCAGATAAACGCAACCTTTCAATTCATCTTCTTGAATATGAATTTTCTTGCGGTACCAGGCAATACCATGCCATGCCAACTTGCCCGATTTGGCGGGCAGGTCTATATCAAATTCTTGCTCGACGCCCCAATCGTGAGGCAAATCCAATGTCCTCCAGGAGCTGTCGTCATACTCATCGGCAGCGCAGGGCAAATCCCATTCCGGTTGCTTGCGATCCAATCCCTCTATTTTTTTCTTTCTAAATGAATTGGAACAAGGCAGCACCCATGGTTTGAGTTGGTCATAGGATATGACCTGATCCTGCTGCGAAACAGGGCCAAGGTGAAACTTCCAAGACTCATTCAAATTCTCACGCCGTCGCGATGTCGCCGTCGTACGCAAGATATCATTGTCAAAATTAGTCATTCGCCAAACACCGATAAAATCAAATCAATTGCGGAAAGCATGCTGTCCAACTTCATATCGAATCACAAAACATTGATATCAATCCCACCACTTGTACATATATTTTTCAAGATAAAACGAATAACCCATGTCAGAGATATTGTCTCTCTCAACGGAATGACGATAGGCTCGAAGCTGATCTTTCAGATCATCAAATTTCTTAAGATTTTCATCTGTAGCGTTTTCATCGTGAGCCATTTGTGCCAACAAAACACGCAATGTCATGTCGGCATCCACAAATCCCTTCTCCAAAAACTCAACGCGTTGTTTTGCGACGGCATCGTCATCAGCAGCAGCAATGGCAGCATCGATAAGGCGACGCCCCTCAGCCATGACATCTTGCGTAAAAACCAAGTCTGCAAGTTTTAACCAACGCCGCCAAGTTCCACCACCTGGACGCTCTTTTTTGTACTGAGCGAACTGCTCATCAGTCACCGCGTCAGAAACTTTCTCCCAATGATCAAAGTAATCTTTGACCGCAGCTTTGGCTGGCCCAAATGCATCGTAGTATTCGTCGAGTATTTCGTCGACAGACATATCCGGTCTTACGTTCAGGCGCCCAAGAACATACAGGCTTGGACCTTGCGTACTCCATTGGCCATGGAGCGAGTCATAATCCACCGCGATCATGCCGTTCTTGTAGCCGTGGATATACTCATTACCCAGTTTCCTGGCATAGTAAATTGGCAGATTGTGCCCTGAGTGAGGGCTGTTGGGGCGCAAACACATGCTCGCACCTGTCGCTCGCCACCCGTCCCAAAAATTACGTGCTTTATCCATCTGGGTTTGCGTGTATGGAAACATTGGCCAACCCACAAAAGAAATAATGACGCGATCATTGAGCTTAACATTCGTGGGCGGCTCCATGTAGTTCACATAGGCGTATCCAAAAACATTGATATCCGGATTATATTTCTGGGCTTTTTTCTGAACGGCTAGATAGAACTTCGCATAGCGGTCTGAAAGCGACGGCGTTTTACCATCAGTACCACCACCATCAACAGCGGCTAATGCAGAGAAGCGTTCGGAAACATCTGGAAAAATTTTCTTGGACCAATAGGGATGCTCATCAAAAACCGGATCAGCCGGGTCCCAAGCGCGACATTGATCACAAGTACACATACCCGGGGTGTCGTTTTCGCAAACGGCTATGGTGTTTTGCCGTGCATATGTATCTAACTTGGGATCAGTACCATGTTTCTCACGATATCTTTCAAGGTATCCCTGGTATAGTTTCCAGTAGTTATTGACGATTTGTTCATGCAAATCCGGATTGGAAACGCAAAGCGTCACATTCACAGCAGCATAGTCTGAAATTGGATAGTCGGGGACTTTCTGATTGAACCCGTTGGCATACTGGCCAAATGTTTCAGGGTCATTCTTTTCCATGTCCTCCCAGAAATCTTTTGGGGGCAACGGGCGACGCGAACCATCGGGAAGCTGATTGAAAAATTCAGGATGATTTTTTCCGTACCATTTCCAATAGCTTTGAAATGAATGCTGGATTTCCATATTCACGGGCATCGAAAAACGCTGTCGGGCCAGCCATAGCCTTTGGGCATCATAGAACTCGGCAGAGTATGTTGAATCCCACGCGTCATTTTTAATATTTCGTTTGGTCAAACGAAACATTGAATGCTTTAACGTAGGTTTGGTAGATCGATCTAGACCGCTGACATTAATCGCTGATTGGGTGGGGATGTATTCTCCCAATTCACCGGGCCATAGCCAACGTACCCCCATATCATTTTCCAAAAAATCGTAAACCGAAAACAAGGTTCCGGAAGAGATTGTCACCGCCCCCATCAGGCAGGACTCAATGACATCTCCTTCTTCGTCATGACCCACAATAAACAGATTGTTGCCCGCAGTTTTTACAACCCCTTCGAAGCGCCCAAACGCCTGCGCATCAATTCCAACAGCCTGGGTTTTTTGACAATCCCCCAAGTAGATCAGGCCTGCATAAGCCTGCTGATCTACTTGTGATTCCAGATAAATTGGCAAGCGAGCGTTGGTCGCTTTGAAAACCGTGTTTTGCAACTCTTTGGCCGCCATCATGACTGAAGACGGGTGTTGGTCTGGCACCACCACTGCACTGGTTGCCTTGCCAGCCTGAATGATATCAAGAGCCAGTACAGGCTGTACGAAAACCGCAACCATGGACATCAAACTAAGAATAAAAATCTTACTCATCAAATTAGTACCTAAGATTGTTTTTAAATAATGAGACTTAAATTTAATAACTCGGACTGATGTAGTCTCTCACATACACCGCAAGCACCCCAACGTTATTAATAACGGGTCTGCCATCCTCATACTTGTAATATGACACCGAATTATCCCCACGCAGATAATTAATTCCATCATCATCATGTGGAATTGAGTTAGGGAACTGAAACGAATCAGACATCAACGGATAACTGGCAAGTTCTTCCAGCCTGTAGATATTGCTGGTAGACGCCCAGGGAGCGGGAAAGTTTCTAACCTCGCCTTTCACAAATATATATTTATGAATTTCAAAACTGCTTCTAAAAGCATTGTTTCCCATCATATAGTCCGGTCCACTTTGACTGGGGCAAAACATCACCTCGTTTTGCGTATCAAGCGGCTGATTGTTGTACTTAAGAATACTTCCGAAGCCAGTGATTGCTGTCATCGTGTATCCCTGGAACAGCGATGATGTCCCTGCAAAATAATAGGGGTAATCATTGTGATCCCCGGCATACATATGCATATACAGTCCGATCTGTCTTTGATTGGACTTGCAAGCGACTAGATTCGCCGCATCTTTGGCCTTTCTCAAAGCAGGCAATAATAGAGCAATCAATAACGCAACAATCGAAATGACAACCAGCAATTCAACAAGCGTGAATGCGGAGGTATTCTTTTTCATCTAGTTGCTCCTTATTCAAGACACAACAAACCAACCGAACTGACAGGTAGAAAATACGTTTGCTTGCAGGGGGGAGCCGGGGGAGCCGGAGGCCTATTATGAGGATGACGACTTATGCCGCGTTGTTCCGACGATCGCATAAGCAGTTCCTAAACGACCGTCGCCGGGGTGCGCTCGCAGTGCTTGCTGTGCCAGCTGTGCCTGCTGTGCCTGCTGTGCCTGCTGTGCTTGCGCCCCCAGAGCTGAGGCCTCCCATCCCGTTTAGAGAGAGTGCTATTGAACAGTCATCTCCGACCGAGCCGGCCACATCAAGCCACATCAAGCCACATCAGGCCTTATTCGCCTTCACGTTTTTGCTTCTGCGTCGGGAAAGACCTAAACCGACAGATCCCAGCACGAGCAAAGCAACCGATGATGGCTCGGGCACAGTCGCACCGGCGGCACTGATGCGAACATTGTCAATGCCGACCTGGTGGAACGACGTTCCCGCATTGGCCAAGTCGACCCAGCGGATCCACAGCTCCTGCCCGCTTTGCCAATCCACACCTTCCACCGTGGCGGTTAGGTCTGCCACGCGATTCGCCGCGTCATTGCCGTCAAGCGCTGTTGTACTACCCGGCGTTACTGTCGTCTCGGAGGTGTAATCCAACGTGGGCATTACGGTCCAATCCCCAAAGTTGGCCGCGTTGACCGACCCCAGGCCAGCGTCGAAAATGCGATATTGCACCTCGATCTCTTCGGGCACGATTGTGAGAGTGGCGTGCCCAATCAAGCGCCATTGCTCAGCATCATAGGTAACCGTAAAGCTCGTCAGCGCACTGCCCGTGTCATTCGCCAACTGCACGCCGATGTATTGATTACTGTTATTTGGCTTTGACATGCCCAGCGCGCGATCACTGTCCTGGTTGGTACCGAGGTCCAGCAGGCGCCCTGCCTGCGTGTTATTACCATCACTGTTGACGTAGAAGCTGGGGACGCCGGACGTAAGCGACACGCCTGCTGGGCTTGCAACCCAAGCGTGCCAGCCCGCCAGCGTAACGCCGTCGCTCCACGCGGGGGTCCCCGAAAAACTATCCACAGCATTGGCCGACGCTGGAATACCTCCGTCGAGCGTATCGAAGTCTTGCACATAGGTGCCCCCCACAAACGATGAAGCATTAACGGCTGCGCCATGAGCGCGAGTCGATTCAACTCCTAAGACTACTAACATTGCCGCCATTCCCACGATAATTGAACGTTTCATTGCCTTCTCCTGAACATAAAACATGGTACGGATCCTTTCGAGTTGATTCGCGACTGGGCGCAAGATGTGAACCCAATCTCCAGAAATAATTGCCACAGATGGCACGCAATGGTACCACACCCGCAATGGTGTGTCAAGCTTTATCAGGCGTTGCCTGGCTTTGTCAGGCGTTTTGGGTTGCGGCCTGGCGCGTCGGGGTGAGCTCGGGGCAAATGTGGGACTGCGCGGGAAGCCAGCGCGGATGGAGAACCAGATTGCCGGGGTATTCCTCGCCGGTTTCGATGGTGCGCATCAGGGCTTCGACGGCAAGCTGGCCAGCGAGGCGGATGTCGATTTCGAGCCGGCTCCAAGCGTCGGGAAGCGTGCTGATGCCGCGGTTGCAGAAGCAGACCAAACCCATGTCGCGACCGAAGGTGATGCCCAGGGAATCGACAGCCTCGATGAGTGCGGGGGCGAGGTATTCGTCGCTGAGGTAGATGGCCTCGGGCCGATTGTCGGGGTCGAGGAGTCGACGCACGCTGGCCCCGGGACGCAGGTCACCAAAGCGGACCAGTTCGCAGTGTCGGTATTGCAGGCCCAACGCATCAGCGGCGCGATCATAGGCGTCACGCTGGGGTTCGATGGAGTTGCAGGCGTGGTGGTAGCCGAGCATGGCGATCTTACTAAAGCCAGCTTCGCTAAGACGCCGCAGGGCACGAACGGCGACATCATTGTGGCAAAACCCAACCGCAGGCTCGTGGCGTAAACCGCATGAATTACCGCAAAAAACGACAGGTCGGCGGACATTGCGCATGGCATGGGTGAAAAGCTCACCCCAGCGATCGACAACGAGATAGCCATCCGCGGGGTGCTTTTTGAGCTGTTCGCGAAGGGCGTCAGGTGACAGGGGACACCCTGCACTGTCCAGGACAGACACCACCGACAGCGTGTGCCCGTGCTGCTGTACGGTCGCGAGCATGCGATCGATGATGGCATGGTGAATGGACGAGCCATCGAGCCAGTCGCCACAGAGGCACAGCCGCAGCGCGGGCGTACTTCGCCTTCTGTCGGTGACCGGCGGGGCCTGTTCCTCGGGAGCAAAGACTTCATCCGGGCGGGTCAGGCCGCAGCGATCCCAGGCTTGGCGCTGCCGCCGGGATTCGGCTTCGCTGGGCTGAGGCCGCTGTACGACGTAAGTGCCACTGCCCCGCGATCGCGCGAGTAGACCGCGGTGGGCCAGATGACTCAGGGCCTCATTGATCTGCCGCCGACCGACTCCCAACAGTAACGCCAAGTCACGTTCTGACTTGATGCGACGCCCAGGGACCGCGTGCGGATCAGCCAAGGCGTGTTCAATGAGACTGGAAACATGGTCGGTCTGGCTACTCATGAAGGGGGCTCCTGCAGGCGATTCTCGGCGGACGGGGCTGATAGGCTCTGTGCCAATACAGCAAAGCGACCCTATGGTACCACGCCCGCCCGGTTTTTCATAGATTTTAATGCAAAATACGCAAAAAGTGGTGCCACTTTTAGTGAATAGAGCATGCCCAATCCAACCTTAAGCACGCTTGGCGCTTGTTAGGCCGACCGCTTGCCGACCTCGCCGTTGGGTTTGGGGTAGTGATACTTGATGTAGGCCCAGAATCGCTCGATGACTTCCACAACATTGATCTGAATGAGGATCAAGCTGCACGCGCCGGCCGTTGGCCAACCATTCCGCGATCGCGCGGTGATAGTTCTGCTCGGCTTCAGGTCGACCTACACGCCGAAGTAAGGGCGATGGCCATTCAGTTCGACAAACCCCCGCCAACCCCCTACTTAGTCGGCTTGTGGTGCCGGAGCCTGGGGACGCGAGCGTTCGTGGTCTTGGATGGAGATTTACGTGAGGGCATAGGCGGTGCCCCTAAGTAACAGCGGTCAGTACTAACCGGCGTTATGCCAGGGTTGCAGCCGCACTGGCCTTACGCACTGGCCTTAGATTAGACAGGCATGACGAACTCACGTCACGCAACGAAATTATCAAAAAGCGGGTGACCGGATTCGAACCGGCGACGTTCAGCTTGGGAAGCTGACATTCTACCACTGAATTACACCCGCCTAGGTGGGCCTACATTGTAGCGTCGGGGCACGTATATTCGCAATTCGTCGCGTTTTTCGCGGAGTTCTGTGTGGCTCAAGGCAAGTGGTTATGACTGCCAGCTCGCACATCGTCGCACCTGTTCACAGGGCTTAGCGTGCGCTTTGCCGGGACAACTGCTGGGGTTATAGCAGGGGTGTTGATTGATGGTTTGGTGCCCGCACGAAATCGCTAATGTGCGAGTCGGTCGTTCGGGTGGTCTTTATATCCTGCTGACCCAGGATACCGATACCGATAGCGGGGAGATGTTCGACGGCACCTGCGATGCGCGATGGCATACACAATCAGGGGCAACCGTTTTGAATTGATCAACGGCCGACAAAGCCAACGGGTTAGGATAAAACATTAAATGCAAAACGCTGCAATGGATGACGAAACAATACATTCCATTATTCCACCATTGGCCCATTGCTCCATTTGGTGATCAAGTGTCATTTTGCATTTTGGAAAACAACACTGCCATCGGTGTAGACGTAGTTGGAACCTTTTTTCGAGTTGGTTGAAAACATGCCCAGCTTATGGACCATGGCACGATCATCAGCATCGATGGTGTAGCCTGCCCCGCCGGTGGAATAGATCGACGATGTGGCTGGCAACAAGATGTAATTATCAAAGACCCACGCAGCACTGTGGTTGAGATAATAAGTCAGGTCATGCTCGGCAAATCCGGTGCCGGTGGCAAACGCATACGTGTTGCCCGCATCGACCATCCATTGATGGGGTTGAGCAGGACATATCCAGAATTCATCCTGGGTTCTGATGTAATTTTGTTTTCCAAGAAGTGCGGGCAAACCGAATCGCTCGGGCTGGGCCCACACATCATTCGCAGGCCATTTTTCACCCAATCCGACACGGAAAGCCCATCCTCCCAAGGTATCGCGGTCAGGAAATCGATGCGTATTATCAATCGTATACGCCAACGTAGCCAGATAAACCTGATGCAGATTACTCTGACATCGGACGTTCATTTCGACTGCCCGCGACTTGCGCATGACAGGGAAGAGCAGCCCGATCATGATCCCGATGATGAGGAGAACGACCAGCAATTCGATTAAGGTGAAAGCCCTGCGACGGTAAATCCGCAGGGCTTTCGAGGGGTTGAATAACATTGTGCGACGCATCGACCTTGCCTTTTTACGCGAGTTTCTGTTGGCGAGTACGACGTGTGGAAATCAAGCCAAGAATCCCAAGCAACGCAAACGTGCCTGGCTCGGGGATGACGTAAAACACATCGCCGACAACACTGCCGTTGTACGTAAATTGGAAATCCTGAGCATTGAGCCCGATGTTGTAGAGCATGCCGATCAACAGACTACCGTTAAGCGTTTCGCCTGCACCGAGTGTGAAGTCAGCCAGAAAATCATCGCCAACGACAGGATTACCCAAGCCAGCGACGCCGAGGTAGTTGCTTTCTAAAAGGCTTTCACCAGCGGCAATAATCTGAATTGAATCAAAAGTGATTTCGTTACCGACGAGATAAACGTTACCTTCCGCATCAATCTCCAAAGCCAATTCACCAAGCGGCACAGCCACGGCAGCCAAGGGCAATTCCGTGATCGACACCGGCGTCACCAATGGATCAATTTCATAAGGCGTGGTCGGATTGAAATTGGCTTTCAACGCGGCGAAGTCAGCGATGTCGACATTGCCGTCATTTTCATCGTCGAAATTACCTTCGAAAAAAGTTGCATCGGTCGCGGTGGGATTGAAGTTGCTTTTGAGCTGGGCAAAGTCTGCTAAGTCCACATCGAAATCCCAATCGGTGTCGCCGGCTTTGAGATTGATGAACTGACGCAGGGTTTTTAGATCAAGGTTGTCGACGACATCATCGTCAACCACACCGGCATTGGATGGCCGACCACTGCTGTTGACGTCGGCCTTGGCATAGTCAAGATAATCACTGGCCGAAGTCGCGTAATCCAATGGCGCTTCGCTGGAAACCTCGCGATTAAATTGGGTGATAAAAAATGCTGTGTCAGCAGCGGTGATCTGATCGTCGCCGGTAAAATCGCCGGGCTTGTTGACCGTAACGGCACCGATGTAGCTGTTGTCGCCACGATACAACACGCGTTTGTCAGTTCCACTTTCGTCAACTTGCAAACGAAGCATGCCACCAGAATCAGCATGCGAAGTATCCTGCGAGGCATTCATGACGCCTAGCTCTATTCGGTTGAGCACCTTGATTAAGCGATCGTTGGTGTCATACAAAAACAGGCCATCGTTGGTGTTTTCCCAGAAAAACAGATTGCCTTGATCATCCGAAGCAATCGAACGAACGTCCGCTGTACTACCAGTGAAATTGGTAATGTCGGCTGCAGCGACCGCGACCTGAGCGGTTTTTTGACCCGCGGTACCATCATCAAGGATGTAACTGATCCCGCCGTTGTTGCTGTTGATCTCGGTACCGTCAAACAACACCTGATCGCCTGTACCTGAACCAAACGAGCGAACCGAAGTATGAATAACTTCCGGCTCACCAATCACATTGCTACCTGGTCCAAGATCTTTTTCATCATAGATCCAGTTCAACGCGCCAGTGCTGGCGTTGGTTTTGTAGATGCCGCCGGTCGATGACCCCGAATCGATGTTGTAAAGCGATTGTCCATCGGATGACCAAGCAAATTGGCGTGCGAAGTTGGAGCCCGAACTGGCTTCGGGATCAGCACCTGACGCCGCACGCAAGTCAGCTTCAGTGACCAACACATTATGGACATCGTTCCAATCCACCTGATCGTAAGCACCGATCGTTCCGCCCAAACCATTTTGCGCATTATTGCGATCAGGCAATCCGGGATCGACTGTTGGACCGGGTGTAACCTTGCGCAGGTCATAGGTGTAGATGCGTTTGGTGATGTCAAAAAGATTGTTACTGTTTTCATCACGAACGCGAGCCACGCCATCAATGATGTATGCCAGTTCACCGGGTTGATAAGTGATCTGGCCAATAGGGTTGTTGTCCTGATCCAACTCACTGCCGTAATCAATGGTGACCGCTGCAGGATTCAACAAGATCGCCGAGGTCAGTGAGCTCCCACTATAATTTGAATTGGTAACACCACCGGGAACATCGCTTGCTCGCGTGAACCATTCGGTCGGCGTGGCTGTGATGTAATTTTCTGCGGATGTCGCTGGATCGATGCGCCGAACACCACGCCCACTTCCGAACAAGACGGTCCAAAACACATCGTTGTTCGGATCATAGGTAAAGGCTCCAAGCGTACCGAACCCGCCTTCGGCATCGGATTCCGAAACGGCCAATTCCACGAGGCCGGGCACCTGAGCTTTGGCGAAAGTACCCGGATTGGCGAGTGTGACGAAACTAGCGGTCGCAATCGCTGCGACGGTGAGTAGTGGTTTGTGCTTGCAAAGCATGGATTCTCCTTTATGCTTTCTCATCTCTGGCAAACGGTATTGAGACACAGTCTCTTCAATAAGGCCCAACATAGTACACGATTGAGAGTGAGTCGCAAGTTCATGAATGATAAAGTGCGAAAAATTTTTTGGCAGGCCTTTCCACTCTGGGGCATACTGCTCATTCTGTTCTGGCTGTTCGGCCCGGTGTCACCCTTTCTGACGTTATTCAAGCCCGGACAGTTCGTAACCAATGAGTCAACAACAACTTGGCGATATCCACCGCCAGCGGTTTCTACCACACCTCTCGATTTTTTTCCGGATGATCGCCGTGATTTAAGGCCGATACGGTCCGATGAGGCGTATGCGGAAGTGGCCAAAACTTTGCGTCAGATGTATCAATTGCCCTCCGACGAGTGGCCCAAACCCCACCTCGATCCCTCTGTCAACGAAATCCAGGAACTCGGGCCGGTCCCCAAAGCGAAGTTCCCGGCGAACAATCCCCATAGCGATGAGAAAGCCCAACTCGGCAAAATGCTGTTTTTTGATGGCCGACTATCGCGCACCCAGCAGATGTCGTGCGCGTCGTGTCACATTGCGGAGCTGGGATGGAGTGACGGCCGATCACGATCGCTAGGCCATGGAGCCCACCAACTCAAACGCAACACGCCCTCGCTGCTCAATGCAGGACATGCCTCGGAATTGTTCTGGGACGGTCGCGTTGGTTCCATCGAAGAATTAATCGTCGCGGTGTTGGCCAACGAAAATGAAATGGCAACGTCACCTCAAGAAATCCAGGCCACACTCAGCAACATTGAAGGCTACCCGCCACTCTTCCAAAAAGCTTTTAACGACCCGACTCCCACACAAGCACGCGTCGCCCAGGCCATCGCAACCTACGTGCGCACGATAACCAGCGAACCCAGCGCAGACTTTGATCGCTTCCTCGCTGGTGAAACGGATCGATTATCCGACTCGGCTATTCGCGGCCTGCATCTTTTTCGCACGGATGCGCGATGCATCAATTGCCATCATGGACCGCAACTTACCGATCAAAAATTTCACAACATTGGGCTGGTTTACTTCGGCCGTAAATACGAAGACCGAGGACGATACTACGTCACCCAAAAAGCCGAAGACGTCGGCCGATTTCGCACGCCGGGTCTGCGTAACATCGAACGCACTGCACCCTACACGCATCTCGGATTTTTTGATCTTCCGGGTTTGATCAATCTCTACAACGCGGGAGGTTCTCGCCCCAAGCCTCGCCCACATGTTGCCGACAGTCCATTGCTGCCAGAAACCAGTACGATGCTCATTCCCTTACATCTCAACAAGCAGGACAAGGCGGATTTACTGGCGTTCTTACTTTCCTTAACCGAACGCAGACGCCGCGACCTGATGCCTGACCTTCCATAACCCCCAAACGCATCGTCGCGCCCCAAGATTCAGAAGCACCAACAAAACAAGGCCTGTCGAAGAATCACCAACGCCATGTAATGATGCCTTCGACATCACCCGCGAGTCCCTGGCATTTCCAGTCGGTCGCCCGATTGTTCTAGCCACCATGACACATGGGAAACAAGACAGCAATATCATTCCACCTTCATGTTTTACGACGTTTTTCCACCCATACAAGCTCAGGTTCGATTACCATAAACGGGTTACACATCATGGGGGTATGCCAT
>JAUHYI010000146.1 GCA_030426385.1 Phycisphaerae bacterium | reverse complement strand
ACGGTCGCGGCTCGTTAAGCATTTCAAAATGTACCACTGCCGAAATAGGGGAGATGAGGGGCGGGGTCGGGGGTCTGGGTCTGGGGTCTAGTAAGGCAGGGGGAAAGTGGGGGGCGCGACAAGTCGCGGCGCTTCGTGGGGGGTGGGGGGTTATGTGGGGGGGGTGTTGTCTTTGATGTGGCGGTGGATTTTGCGGGTGGCGAGGAAGACGAGCAAGGCGACGACGGGGACGGCGAAGCCGGTGGCGAGGACGGGATCGAAAGGCAGGCCGGCGTGTTCGAGTGCGACCAGTGCGTGCTTGATGAGGCCGATGAGGTAGTAGGTGACGCCCGCGACGCTGAGTCCTTCGACAGCCTGGGCGAGTCGGAGGCGCAGGTGGGAGCGCTGGTTCATGGAAGCGAGGACCTGTTGGTTCTGGGTTTCGAGCGTGACATCGACGCGGGTGCGCAGCAGATCGGTGGCGCGGTGAACGCGAATGGCCAGATCGTCGAGTCGGCAGCGGACAGAATCGCAGGTGCTCATGGCGGGTGTGAGGCGGAGGTTGATAAATTCGCCGAAGGTTTGCAGGCCGTTGATCTGGGATTGACGCATGGCGTCGAGGCGCTGATTGACGAGGTCGTGATAAGCGCGGGCAGCGCTGAAACGGTACTGGGTGGTGGCACGCAATTGTTCGATGTGGGCGGCCATGTCAGAAAGTTGTTTGAGCAGGGTGGTGTCGGAATGGATGTGATCGGTGTTGGCGATGGCGCCGGTGATGGTGGCGAGTTGGTTGTCGAGTTGTGTGATGCGTGGTCCGACATCGCGTGCTACGGGGAGCGCGAGCATGGCCATGAGGCGATAGGTTTCGACATCGAGCAAACGCTGGACGAGTCGTCCGAGTCGGCAATTGGTGAGGCCGTGGTCGTGGATGAGCATGCGACCGAAGCCGTCGGCGTGGAGTCGGAAGGCGGACCAGACGGTGGTGGCGTCGTCGACGACCTGGCATCCGATCATGCGTTGGCCTTCGAATAGATCGTGGAGTTGATCGAGTGTGCGCGGTTGTGCGGATTGCGGTTCGATGACGACGTGGAGAGCGGCGACGACTTCGCCACGGAGTTGCGCGAGCCAATCGGTGGGGAGGAGGCTGATGGCGTTGTCGTCGAAGGGTTGCGTGATGGATTGATCGAATGGTCCGGGGCGCATGATGGTGTAGGTGGCGAATTCGGTGTGGCGTTCGTAGCGGAGGCGGAAGGCACCGAAGTCGCATGAGAAAGTGGTGGCGCCGTGGTCGGGTGTGTTGACGGAATAGCGTCGGCAGAGGTCGGCGAGGTGAGCGAGGTCGTCGTGCTTGCCCTGTTCGCCGACGTAGAGGGCGAGGTGGGAAATGCGCTGGGGTGCGGTGAGCTGTGGAAAGGGTCGAGCGTGGGATTCATCGTGGAGGGCGCGGCGGGCGGCGTGAGTGCGCAGGGCCAGGCCGGTGGGCGATTCGGAAAGGCGGTCGGCCATGCGGCAATCGGATTGCGGCTGGGTGCCTGTAAGGGGAGCGGGTGAGGCGGGGGAGGTTTGATCGGGATTGAGGTCTTGCATGATATGTGGCACATTTCAGCAGAAAATAGCGAGAGATCAAGGTGTATTTGGTAATTTGTTCAGGAAATACATGGTTGTGACTGGAAAGTACAAAGCGGCGTGGGAAGAAACTGGGCGTGGGAGATCGCGGAGGCGCAGAGGCGCGGAGATGTGGGCGGGGGATGAAGAAAGCGTCGGGAAGGGAGGTTAGGATGTGGGTGTGAATGAGACACGTGTGAACAGTTTGAGGCGGATTGTGGTGGTGGGTCCAACGGCGGGGGGCAAGAGTGATTTTGCAGTGGGGTTGGCCGAGCGATTGGGGGGGGCTAAGCCGCAAGCGGCTGACCAAGTGGGTGACCAAGTGGGTTCAAGTGCGCGGGGGAAATGTGGGGGGGTGGCAATATTGAGTGCGGATTCGATGCAGGTGTATCGGCAGATGGATGCGGGGACAGCCAAGCCGTCGCGGCAGTTGCGTGATCGTGTGGTGCATCATCTGGTGGATGTGGTTGAGCCAAGCGAACGATTTACGGTGCACGATTGGCTGAGTCGGGCTGAGGCGATCATGGGTCAGTTGCGCGATGAAGGGAAGTTAGCGATCGTGGTGGGCGGGACGAACCTGTATGTGAAAGCGCTGTTGGAAGGGATGTTCGATGGGCCTGGGATTGACGCGGCGTTTCGTGCGGAGTTGGCGGATGTGATGCCACAGGTTTTGCACGAGCGTTTGCAGGCGGTGGACGCGGCGGCGGCAGCGCGGATTCATCCGAACGATCACAAGAAACTGGTGCGAGCGTTGGAAGTGCATCGGCTGACGGGGAAGGGGATCAGCGAAATGCAGACGCAGTGGGGGGTGGGGGGAGTTGGGGGGGAAGTTAAAAGTGAAAAGTTAAAAGTTAAAAGTGGGGAGGCGGTAGGTCGCGGGTGCGTGGGTGATGTGGGGGGGAATGTGGGGGGGGTGTTGGTGGGATTGCGGTGGGCGGTGGAGGCGATCAATGCGCGGATCAATTTGCGGGTGAAGGCCATGTTTTATCCGGAGAAGGTAGACCCCGCGTTGGCCAGTGAGGTATGTCCGAATGGGGAGGACCTGGTGAGCGAAGTGCGGCGGTTGGAAGCGGCGGGCGTGTTGGGCGTGCAGGCGCGGGAGGCGTTGGGATATAAGCAGGTGTTGGCGTATCTGGATGGTCAGATGAGTCTGGATGATGCGTTTGAGAAGACGAAGATTCTGACACGGCGATTTGCCAAGACGCAGCGGACGTGGCTCAAGCGGTATCGGGATGTGGTGTGGCTGGAGGCCCAGGGGCGGACGGTGGATGATCTGGTGGATGAGGCGGTGGCGCGGATGGGGCGTCATTAACCACAGAGATACGGAGAGGGGAATAAGACGGGGAAGCCTGTCGTGGTGGTGGGGCGACGCGGGGTTGCGGGGGTGGTGTGTGTGGCCAAAGGTGTTTAGCGGGAGACGCGCAGCGTCCCGTGGATTTTGTATGCGCTTGGGAAGTCGGGTGGTGTGTGCGTGTGTGGGGAAGTGGTGGGGAAGTGGGGGGGGTAAATGGGGGGTGGCGGGATAATTTTTTGCAAGATGTTGTTTTGCAAGTGGTTGCGTGTGGTTTTGTGGGGTGTTTTGAGAGGTTATGGGGCGGGAAAATTGGGGGAATGCTTGACAATTGGTGCTGGGGTTGCTCAAGTTACCCGCCCCTGATGGTCCGATGTAGAGGGGGAGCGCGTTGGTTTGTATCTATTTAGAGGTAGGCTGACGTGGCGAGTGTTGGGGGCGGATTGCTGGGCGGTTAGTGGGGCTTGTCGGGGCGTTCCTGTGAGCACAAATCGATTCGAAGCGTCGGAAAAGTAAAGCCATGGCCAAAAAAGTAAGCAAAAAATCGACCACGGCAACGTCTACGAAGAAAAAGACGACCAAGAAGAAGACGACCAAGAAAAAGGTTACTGCGTCGAAGGCTGGGCTGAAGAAAAGTAAATTCGGCGGGCCTGTGGGTTCGGCGGAGGGTAAGAATCTGGTGATCGTCGAATCGCCGACGAAAGCCAAGACGATCAATAAATACCTGGGTCAGGGTTATATGGTTCTGGCGAGTGTGGGGCATGTGCGTGACTTGCCGAGTCGGAATCCCAAGGGCGTGAAGAATCCCGTGCCGGGCGTTGATCTGGAGAAGGATTTTGAGCCGACGTATGACATTTTGCCGGCGAAGAAAAAGACGGTGACGGATTTGAAGAAGGCGGCCAAGCAGGCGCTTTCGACCGGTGGCGAAGTGTATTTTGCGACTGACCTTGACCGCGAAGGGGAAGCGATTGCGTGGCATCTGGCGCAGGCGCTTGGGATCGATGAAAACGAAGCGAAGCGTGTGGTGTTCAACGCGATTACGAAAGATGAAATCGGCCGGGCGTTTGATAAGCCGAGGCCGATCGATATCAATCGGGTGAACGCGCAGCAGGCGCGGCGAATTTTGGATCGGATTGTGGGTTACCAGGTGTCGCCGTTTCTGTGGAAGAAGGTGGCGGGCGGATTGAGTGCGGGTCGCGTGCAATCGGTGGCCGTGCGCTTGGTGGTGGATCGCGAACGCGAGATCGATGCGTTTATTCCCGATGAGTATTGGACGATCAGTGCGCCGATGACGGTGCAACTGGATCAAGCGGAAGAGTTGTCGGGACTGTGGCAGAAATTTCTGGATACGAAATTTGATGACAAGGGTCCGACGCTCAAACGACAAAACGCATGGCTGGGTGAGAACGAAAGTTTCCGCGCGGAGTTGGTGGAAGTGGCTGGCAAGGCGTGGAAGCCTGACAATCGCGACGATGCGCTGGCGATGGTGAAGCAGTTGGGTTTCGTGGTTGATGAAGCCAAGGAACGCGAAGACCCCAAGGGCAAGGGGCCAGCGAAAAATCTGTGCGAGTATGTGGGACATCTGGATCGCAAGACGGTGCCGACGTATCGCATTGCGTCGATTGATACGCGACGAACGACGAGTCGGCCCGGCGCTCCGTTTATCACCTCGACGATGCAACAGGCCGCGGCGAACCGATTAGGGTTTGCATTGCAACGCACGATGCGCGTGGCGCAACAGTTGTACGAAGGTATTGATATTCACGGCGCCGAAGGCCAGACGGGTTTGATTACCTACATGCGTACCGACTCGACGCACCTGTCGGGCGAAGCGTTGAACATGGCACGCGGGTTTATCAGCAAAACGTATGGCGATGAATATCTGCCGGAGAAGCCGAACTTTTATAAGTCATCGAACAAAGATGCGCAGGAAGCGCACGAAGCGATTCGGCCTACGGATGTATCGATCACGCCTGATCGTGTGCGTAAGGATTTGAGCGAAGAACAGTTCAAGCTTTACCGAATCATCTGGGAACGTTTTGTGTCGTGTCAGATGACGCCTGCGAAATGGGATTCGACGAGCGTGCTGATTGATGCGGAATTGCCGGGTAAACCGCGTTTCAAAGCGACGGGCCGAACGCTGGTGTTCGATGGTTTTTACAAAGCGTCGGGCGTGCCGATGGATGAGACCGCGGTGTTGCCGGTGTTGAATGAGGATCAGGAATTAGCGCCGATTGCGATGGATCCGCGGCAGCGATTTACCAGTCCACCGCCGCGCTACACCGAAGCGTCGTTGCAGAAGAAATTGGAAGAGGAAGGCATCGGTCGGCCCTCGACGTATGCGGCGATTATTTCGACGATTCAGGATCGCAAGTATGCCGAGCCGTTGATGCCGCGTGACAAGCGATTGCGTGCCACGGACCTGGGGATGGTGGTGACGGATATGTTGGCGATCGCGTTTCCGAAAGTGATGGACGTGGCCTACACGCGCCAGATGGAAGGGGAACTGGACAAGATCGAGGAAGACCACGACGACTGGGTGGCGATGCTGCATCGTTTTTACGGGCCGTTCAAAATTAATTTGGACAAGGCCCACGACGAGACGGTGCATGCGAAGGCGATCATGGAGCCTGCGCCGCATAAGTGTCCGACGTGTGGTGCTGAAACGATGTATCGGTTCGGCAAGAACGGCAAGTTTTTGTCCTGTGCGACGTATCCGGAATGTAAATACGCGGCGCCGATCAATTCGGACGGCGAGCCGATGGAGCCGGAGCTGACCGATATTCTGTGCCCGGTGGATGGCGAGCGAATGATTCGGCGAACGGGTCGGTTCGGACCGTTCCTGGCGTCGAAGAATTATCCCGAAGTGAAATACATTGTGAAGCTGGATCCGAAAAAGGGTCATGTGGTTTTGCCGAAGACACCGCCGTTGTTGACCGATGTGGAATGCACCAAGTGCGAGAACGCGCCGCTGTATATGCGTGAGTCGAAGCGTGGGCCTTGGTTGAGTTGCAGTACGTTTCCCAAGTGCCGTGGTCGTGTGGCGTTTTCGAAGTTGGAAGAAGACAAGCAGGCCGAGCTGTTGGCCAAGTGGGATGCCCATTGCAAAGAGAATCCTGTGCCTGAGATTCGCACGATCACAGGACACGTGATCACGGATGAAGAACAATACCTGCCGCAGGTGGCATCGGGTGGCGAATCCGATGGTGAGGGTTCGGAAAGCGAAGCGGCGTAAGCCCAGTGAAAACCTCGCGGGAGTAAATACCCCCCCCCACATCCCCCCCATATATCCCCCGCCGCACACACATTCCCCCCCCATACACACCTATCACACCATCGCCGCTGATCGGTGCCTATAATTGAATCCGGGACACCCCTCGCAGACTAATCCAACGTTGCGTCCTTATTTAGGAGTCGCCATGAATCGGTTGAGAAAACTGCGTACCCCATTTGTTATTTTGAGTCTCGGCTTGGGCCTGGGTCTGATCGCGATGACCGAGTGGGCTTGCTCCAGTTACGGGCCGAGCCCTGCTGGTGTCGGCACAAACGCAAGCGCAGATGCGAACCCTGCTGACGAACCGCCGAGTCTCTTCAACGAAGCGCCGGTGCCCGAAGGTTGGCCCGCGTTAACGCCGGTCGATGAGATACGCATTAAGCAATATCCCGCCTATCGCGCTGCGGTCATCGTTGGCGGCGAGTCGGGCAACGACATGTTTCGCCCGCTGTTCAAACACATCAAGCGTCAAGAGATCGCAATGACCGCGCCCGTTGAGATGACCTACAACGAACAGGGCAAGCAGGATTCGATGGCATTTCTCTACCGCAATGCGGAGATGGGCAGTCTCGGCAGTGACGCCGATGATCCACGCATATCAGTGAAAAATATCCCCGCTCAAACCACGCTAAGCATCGGGCTCAGGGGGCGTTACTCTCACGATCGATTCGAAGAAGCCGTCGAGGCCCTCAATGTTTGGCTCATCGAGAATCCGGGTTACCGCACAGCCGGCGAGCCGCGATACCTGGGATACAACAGTCCGTTCGTCCCGCCGTTCATGCGCTACGGCGAGGTGCAAGTCCCCGTCGAATCAATCGATTGAACCCAACGCACGTCGTGCCTCAATTTCGCGGTTCTCGCATGATTAAACAGGAAAAAGTGGGCGCACGCGTGGGGGCACATTTGGGGGGCATATTGGGGGAGCACATTGGAGGGCATACAGGGGGGCGTTGGGTGGGGAATTGGGCTATACTGATCGGCGGGAGTTAACGCGGTTCAGTGGGTTTGGTTCGGTTTGCGTTTTACGAGGTTAGGCGAGGTTAGACACTATGGCCACAAGTTTTGGCGCTTTGTGCAACGATTTTTATATCAATCAGAAACTGGCCCTGAAGATGGATCTGCCATCGGGTCGGGAGACGGTGTTGCATTTGTTTGACGGGGTGCGTCGTGTGGTGCCATCGATGAATAAATTTCGTCGGTACGAGGGTGAACTATCGCTCGAATCAAGTCGTCGTGAAGCGGAATATCGTTGGCTGAGCCTGCGACAAAACAGCGTGCGCAGCGGGCATGTGAATCCCGAATCGATGACCTCCGCGTTTGATTTTCACAAGCTGGTGGTCGAGGTGAGTCCGTATCACCTGACGATCAGTCCGTTGGATGTGGATTACATCGAACTGGTGTTCGGGTTCGATCTCGAATGCAAAGCGAATCACGATGAAGTGGTGTACGAAGCGTTGATGGCCGATTCGCCGTTGGGCGATCTGTTGCATGTGGATGGGGTGAAGATGCTGGACGTGCAGCCGGTGTTCGGGCTTAGCCTGAGCAAGTCGGGCGATACGCAAGCGTATTTCGAAGTGAAAACGCGGACGAAAAATCGTCGCGGCAATGCCAAGCAATATCGCGGTGAGCCAATCAGTTTGTTTTTAACCTTGCGCAAGTATGGCCCAGTCGATCAACTCGACGACCTGCAAAAAGTTTGCAGTGAATTGGCCGAGCTTGCAGAAGAATTGGCCAGCGAGAAACTGGTGCCATCGCTGTTAACCCCAATCGCACGGCAAATCCAAGCATCGTCCGCGTGAATAGATACAGCAGAAGGGGATTAACAATGAGACGCAGAGGCACAGAGTAGAAGTTTTGTGTGGTGGTGTTGGTGGGGAATTGTGAAAACATTTTTTGTTTAGCGGGAGACGCGAAGCGTCCCGCATTTTTTGCGTATCATGCATGACACGACTTGCGATAAACCATCGCGCGTTGATTCATATTAGCCCTCGGTGAATACCGAGGGTTGGTGCGAGGGTGTAATGGTGTCGTGAAATAGTGAGTATGCGCGGGAAAAGCGAGGGAAGTGCTGGGGGCAGCTGGGGGCAGCGCGGAGAAA
>JAUHYI010000145.1 GCA_030426385.1 Phycisphaerae bacterium | reverse complement strand
CCCCTCCACGCCCCCCACGCTCCACGCGCTCCCCGCGTTTTTTTTCTCTGCACGTGTTTTGCCTTCGCTCATTTTCTTTTCTGGCAATTGCTCTCCGGATATTTTCTCCGCATTGCTTTGCCCTGCGACCGCAACAGGCTCCGACAATTCAGATCGCAACACCACTGCGCCCGAAGCATCGAGCAATTCGATTCGACGGGCCAAATACGTCCGAGCATCCACCCACAAACGCTGCCTTTTCCCCGGTAATTCCAGCACAAACGAACCGCGTTGCCACCCCACCGCTGCTCCGGCCACGTGATCCGCAGGTGCTTCGGGAATCGTCCGCAGGCCCATCACCACCGGGGCCAAACTCGGATGCACAGGTGCCGGAAATCGCTGTGACGCGCTGCGATCGAACTGATCGTGTTGGCCGTAATACAATGTTTTGCCATCGCGCCGATCGAACAGCCAATAGTGGGTATCGTTGGCCCCTAACTCGTAACCGATCCCGCCCACCGTTTTGCCCAACATCATGGCCACATGATTCGGCAATCGCATCAACACGCGACTGTCCTCTGCCTGTTCGCGTCGCTTCTTTCCTTTGTCATCGACAAACGTCACCCCCACCGTCGCCCGCGCCCACAATTGATCCAACTTCGCCACGTTCGCGTTGTACCGCTTGGCCACTTCCACATAGGTCGGCATCACCTCGGGCCGAGACGCAATCGTCTCACGCGACTTACAACCACCAATACCCAGTAAAACCGACAGACTGACAATCAACGCCAATGCACGCCAATGTAAAATCATGGTTGAATACGCCGACGCATATTGATTCACACGAATATCCATTCGTCAATCTGTGTCCATCTGTGTAAATCTGTGGTTAAAAACAAACCGCCTCAACGTAATCATCACAACTCCGCTTGCAACACCTCGCCCAATTGGCTCGTTACCTGTTGGATTTGATCCTCATCCAATCGTGGGTTCAACACGCGCGTTCGCTCCGCATCCGGCTCGGGGTTGTGTTTGGCCGCGGCTTTGTGGGCCATGACCCACCACTCGCGTGATTGCTCATCGCTTTCCATGCCCTCATATTTCAGCATCTTTTTACGCATCAGGATCAGCGCCAGCACAAATCGAAACGCCACGCGATCCGCCGCTTCATCTTCTTCCAATCGTCGGAACAAATTGACCAGCACCTCATCATCGACGAATAATTTTTTCTTCTCGTTCGGCTCGGGCACCACGCCTTTCCAATAGCTGAACAATCGCTCGGGCCGATCGCCGCGTTCCCACGCTTCCATGCTGATATCCGCACGTTTCAAAACCCACTGCGAAGCCCCCTTGTCATCCACCACCTCGTGCTCCACCAATGTCGCCATATACCGATCGCCCGGCGTCATCGTCACGCCCGTGAACGCACACTGACCCGATGGCCGATCGATCTGATAGGTACTGCTCGAATTAAACTGCGTCATATCGAATTACTGCTTTTCATTATTAACGTTTAACAAAACTTCCGCCGCATTCGCCGTCTGCGCGATCAACGTCGCGATCGTCATCGGGCCCACACCGCCCGGCACCGGCGTGATCATTGACGCTTGCTTACACGCGCCTTCATAATCCACGTCGCCCACATTCCCCGCGTTGTAGCCCGCATCCATCACCACCGCGCCGCGCTTGATCCAATCACCTTGCACAAACGCGGGCTTACCCACCGCCGCGACCACGATGTCCGCTTCGCGTACCACGTCTGCCAGATTTTTCGTCTTGCTGTGACAGATCGTCACCGTCGCGTTGCGTTGCAATAACAACCCGGCCATCGGCTTGCCCAGAATCGCACTGCGGCCGATCACCACCGCATTCGCCCCCGCGATCGGCACGTCATACGCATCGAGCAAGGTCATGATCCCGCCCGGCGTACACGACGCATGCCCCGGCAAGCCAAACCACATCGCGCTGAAACTCGCCAACGTCACACCATCCACATCCTTGATATGCGGAATCGCTTCGAATGCTGCGCGTTCATCCACATGACTCGGCGACGGGTGCTGCAACAAGATGCCATGCACCGCGTCATCGTTGCCCAGCTTTTCAATTTCCGCGACCAACTGCTCGGTCGTCGTCGATTCCGGCAATTCGATTTTCAATGATTTCATGCCCACCGCTTCGCATCGTCGACGTTTCATTTGCGTGTAGGTCACCGATGCCGGATCCGCGCCGACCAGCACTGTGGCCAGGCAAGGCGTCACGCCGGTCGCTTCGATGATGCGTGCCACCTTGGTCTGCGTGGTTTGCAACAATCGCGCGGCGACGGCTTTGCCATCCATCATGACTGGTGAATCTGAAGCGGAATTCCCGGCTGAATTTTCGGGCGAATCAGTTTTCGATTGGGTATGTGCTGCATCCATCCCCCGATTATAGCTACAATCTCCAACCATTATGCACGCATGTATTCTCTCCATCGGCGACGAACTGGTCCTGGGCCAAACCGTCGACACCAACAGCGCCCACCTGAGCCGTCGCCTCGCTGAATACGGCATCAGCACGCTGTATCACCAGACCGTCGCCGACGATCGCCCCGCCATCGCCAAGGCCATCGACCGCGCCTGTCGCGACGCGCCACTGGTCATCATTTCCGGCGGACTCGGCCCCACCGATGACGACCTCACCCGCTTCGCACTCGCTGACGCGATCGGCATGGCCACCGACCATCCCGATCGCACCGTCGAATTGCAACTCGATCAACCCAGCATCGACCAGATGCAATCACGCTACAAATCGCTTGGCCGACCCATGCCCAAGCGCAACACCGTCCAGGCGATGAAACCGCTCGGCGCGACCATGATCGAAAACACCTGCGGTACCGCGCCCGGCCTGCGTGCTACCATCCACGACGCTCTGGTCTTCATCACTCCCGGCGTGCCGCGCGAAATGTTCACCATGTATGACCGCGACATCGAGCCAGTCATCCGCGAACTTTTACTCGATCACGAACCTCGCGTCATTCGCACTTCCAAAATCAATACCTTCGGCACGGGCGAATCAAACGTCGCGGAAATGCTCGGCGATCTCATGGCACGCCATCGCAATCCCACCGTCGGCACCACCGTGGCCAAGGGCTACGTCTCCGTGCGCGTGCGTAGTGAATCCAACGACCTCGAACACGCTCAACAAGAACTCGAAAAAACCATCGCACTCGTTGAGGCCAAACTCGGCTCCATCGTGTTCAGCCATAACGATGTGTCATTGCAAGCGGCCACACTCGACATCCTCCAAGCGCAACAAAAAACCATCGCCACCGCTGAATCATGCACCGGCGGACTGCTCGGAAAAATGCTCACCGACGTTCCCGGCTCCAGCGCCGCTTACCTCGGCGGTTGGGTCACCTACACCAACGACATGAAAACCGCAGAACTCGCGGTCAATCCCGAACTCATCAAAACCCACGGCGCGGTCAGCGAACCCGTGGCCCTGGCTATGGCTGACGCAGCACGCACACGCACCAACGCCCACTTCGCGCTAGCCATCACCGGCATCGCAGGCCCCGACGGCGGCACCGAAGACAAACCCGTTGGCACCGTCTACATCGCACTCGCGCAACACCAACAACCCACCACGGCCAAACGTCATCAATTCATCGGCGACCGTGAAACCATCCGCGACCGCGCCGCAAAAACCGCACTCAACACGCTACGCTTCCAACTCCTCCCCCCCCACAATTCCCCCGCGTGATTGACCGTAAACTGTAAACCGTTGACCGTAAACCGCAGGCAGTAGACAGTAGACAGTAGATGGATTCTGCCGCTTGCGGCTTAGCGTGCGCCCTTCCCGTTCCTCTCCTTCCCTTTTCTTCGCCTCTCTTCCTTTCCCCTCCCGCACCCTTTCTCCGCGTGATAACCAACGCCCTGTTCAACCCCCGCCTCGCGCGGCACGTCCACCAACCGCAACGTCCACGCATCGGCCAAACTATCGGACCACGATGTTGGACGTTTTAGCGCGCTCACCTCGCCCCCATAACCAACCGATTCCATTCGTACATACACATATGCCACGACCCACCCACCAATTCCCCGCAGCGCCCCACGCAGGCCCCATCGACCTGCACAGCCACCTCTTGCCCGGCATCGACGACGGCTGTGAACATTTTGAGCAAACGCTCGAAACCATCACCAAACTCCAACGCGCAGGCTTCGTTGGCAGTGTTTGCACTTCCCATGTTTTTCCCGAAGTCTATCCCGTCAACACGCCTTTGTTTTTGCAAGAGCAAACTGCAGAACTGCAAAGACAACTGCAAAAATACAACGTCAACTACGCCGTCTGGCCCGGCGGTGAACTGCGACTCTTCGACGGCGTCATCGCCTATCTCAAAGAACACGGGGTCCCCACACTCGGCGAATCCAATTGTGTCCTCACCGAATTCTGGCCCGACGAGGATCCCGACGAATGGCCTGAATGGATCGACGATACTTTCCAATGGCTCATTCTCAACAACTACCAACCCATCCTCGCTCACCCCGAACGCATCACCAATTCTGAAGAATTACCCCATCGCCTCCAACGCTTGCGACATCGCGGCGTCTGGCTTCAGGGCAATGCTCGATGCATGACCGGCGAAGATGGCTACCACGCAGATATGTGGGTCCGACGTTTTCTTCAAGACGACATCTACGACATCATCGCACTCGACACGCACAACCCCGACACGCTCGAGTCGCGCCTCGATGGCCTGGTCATGATCGCTCACGAATTCAGTGTCGACACCTTGCATCGCCTCACCATCGACGCGCCCCGCCGTGCACTGGCCAATCGCTCACAACCCCACACGGCCAGCAACGACATCACCCGCGCCGGTTAGCCCCCCCACTCTCCCCCCCCCACCCTCTCCCCCACCCACCTTACCCCCGGCCAACCTCCCCTCTATCCCCTGCCCCGCGTTTCCCACATCGGCTGTTTGCGGTTTAGTGTGCCCCCCAACTATTTCTCTCTGTCTCCATGTCTCCATGTCTCCATGTCTCCATGCCGTTACGGTTAAAACCCTTTCGCTCACACCCGGATCTTAACTTTCTTCCCCGTCTTGGCAGACTCGATCGCGCCCAGCACCATTGCCAGGCTTTTGATGTTATCCGTGCAAACGGTCTCCGGCACTTCGCCTTTGGCAATCGCCGCGACTGCTGCACGAATCAAGCCATCGTGCGCCTGATGCTTCATTGCCTTGACCGGTACCGCGACCTCGTGAAAATCCTTGACAAACGCTTGATTCTTTGCGGGCTTCTTTTTCTGCACTCGCAACGATTGTTCACCATCCCACATCGCGGTGCCTTTCGAACAGATCACTCGCCAATCGCATTGCCACGAAGTGTTCATTCCTCCGGCACACCACGAACCGCGATAGTTATAAACCAATGGCTGACCCGCGCGCGATTTCATTTCAAAAATACACTGTGCCGACGCATCACCCTTGTACCACGAATGCGCCGGGTTAAACGAATGGCAATACACGCTCACCGGATCGGCATCCGCAATCAGACGCGCCTGATCCAGACTGTGAATCGCCATATCGATCAACAAGGGAAACGCCATCTCGTCACGGAAGCCTCCGAAATGTGGCTCCAGAAAAAAATCGCTATGCACTTCCTGCACGTCACCGATTTTTCCTGACCGCAACAGTCGGCTTAACGCACGAATCTCCGCAATGTAACGGCGGTTTTGCATCACCGCATACGTCAGCCCATTTCGCTTCGCGGCGGCTACCATCTTTTTCGCATCAACCATATTGTCCGACAATGGCTTCTCGCCAATCACATGACAACCCAGCCCCAACGCTTCGAGCGTCACCGCCGCATGCGCTGCCGGAATCGTCACATCGAACACCATCTTCGCGCCCGTCTGCTTCACCGCTTCGGCCAGTGAATCAAACACCATCGACATGGGTAATTTAAATTCTGCCGCGCGCGTTTCAGCCGCGGCACGATGCAAATCGACCAACCCTACCAATGCCACATTCTTCATGGCCAGCGCCGTTTCGATCCACGCCCGGGCCATACGCCCGCACCCGACCACCACCACTTTTAACGCTTGCGTCTGCTCTTTTGTGCGACCTAATGTTTTCGTCATAACACAGCTCACTTACGTTAAATTTCGCCGCCGCTTGCCCACCCCACACTCGCCTTTCACACAATGACCTGCACACTCGCCCACAAATCCTACTCTCTCCAACAAACGCCTCACCCCCGCAACTCAGCGCTCAATTCGTTTTTCAACGAATCGATCACCACGGCCATCTGCGGATCGACTTCATCATGACGCAACGTCTTCTCCGGATCGCGAAACAGTAATCGCAAACTCACGCTCTTGCGGCCAGCACCTATCTGTTTGCCACGGTACGTCGTCAGGAACGACAGGTCCGACATCATCGGCGGATTCACTTTTTTTACCACCGCCTCGATGGCCTGCCATGGCACGCTATCCTCCACGATCACCGACAAGTCACGCTCAATCCCAGGAAATTTCGGCAACGGCTCAACCGTCACCTTCGGCGGATAACTTGCCACCAATGCCGCGGCATCCAGACTGGCTAACACCACCGGTTTGTGCAAATCAAATTTGCCCTGCACCGATTTCGACAACAAACCAAACCGCCCCAACACCTGCCCGCCACGCTCGATCACCGCAGCTACCGAATACAACGCGTCTTCCACCGGCTTCATCACCACATCATCAACCCCCAATCGCGTCAACAATTCTTCGATCACCCCACGCATCCCTCGCACCCCCCCCACGCTTCCCCCCACACTCCCCCCCACGTTTCCCCCCCCACTTCCCCCCTCATTTTCCACATCGGCCAACATTCCCAACTCACGTCGTTCCACAATCTGATCGGCCTCGCGATGCCACACTGATGCTGTTTCAAACAAACGCACATCACTATTGCCCGCATCCTGATTCGACTTGCGACATAGCAACAAACTCGGCAACACCGACGGCCGTAACATCGGCTCGGCCTTGCGCCGTTCATCGCTAATCTCCACCCCCTCTGCTTCGCTTGGCAAAAACATCTGGCCATGCCCGCGCGTCACAAAACTGAACGTCACCGTTTCCAGATAACCATGCGCGACCAATGTATTGACCAACTGCCGACCGGCCACCACTTCGGGGCGTGCGGCTTTGGTCACGATTGCCAACTTGTCATGAACCGGGATCCGATTCAGCCCGTACATTCGCGCGACTTCTTCGATCAGATCGATCTCGCGTTCCAGGTCCAATCGATAGCTCGGCACCGTGCACACCAACTGCGTTTCTTCCACTGCCACCGTGATGCCCAGCGATTCAAGAATTCCCGTGATCGTCTCCACCGGCAACGCCATCCCCAGCACCGCTTCGCATCGCGACAAGCGCAATGTGATCGCATCACGCGCCGCCTGCGCTTCGCCCACCACGATCGCACCATCCGCACCGCCTACCAATTCACCCCCAGCCAATTTCGTGATCAGACCCGCTGCCCGCAGACTCGCCCGGGCCACACCCGATTGATCCAACCCGCGTTCAAAACGATAACTCGAATCGCTCGACAGTCGCAGCGCCCGACTCGTCCGTCGCACTGACAGTGCATCGAACACCGCGGATTCCAGCAACACGTCCGTCGTCTGCTCGCCCACTTCCGTATCAAGCCCACCCATCACACCCGCGATCGCCACCGGCTTTTTCTCATCGGCAATCACCAGCATGTTCGCTCGCAGCGCATGCTTTGTGCCATCGATCGCGGTGATCGTTTCGCCTTGCTTCGCGCGACGCACCACCACGCCTCGGCCTTCCAATTTATTCAGATCGAACGCATGCAAGGGCTGACCCATTTCATGCAACACGAAATTCGTCACGTCCACCACATTGTTCACACTGCGCAAGCCGATCGCTTCCAATCGATCCACCAGCCACGCAGGACTCGCGCCCACCCGCACCCCACGAATCACTCGCGCCGTATACAACGAACACCCGCCCCCCGCATTTTCTCCTGGCTCGACTGACACCCCTCCCACATCTTCGCCCGTATTACCCCCTGCATGCTTCGCATCACCACCACTTGCCACAATCTCAACGATCTCATCGATCTCATCATTCAACAGCAACGAACGATCTGTACCCGCTGCGATCTCGCGGGCCACGCCGATGTGACTCAGACAATCGCCACGATTGCTCGTCACTTCCACGTCCAGCATTTCGTCAGTCGTCCCCGTCGATGTCGTCACCGGCTCGCGACCTTCGATCGGGAAACCCTGTTCCTCCAGACGCACCGACGCCTCATCCCCATCAATCGGACGATCCAAATACGTATTAAGCCAAGCCAAACTTATTTTCATAATGCGTAAAACCTACCACCCCCC
>JAUHYI010000144.1 GCA_030426385.1 Phycisphaerae bacterium | reverse complement strand
CCACACCCCACACACCCCACACCCCACACTCCCCCGACCACTCCCCCCAACACTCGCCGGCCTCCCCGCCGACGACGTTGACCGCGATCAAGGCAGTGAGCACGGCAGAGGAATATCTGGGCGACCATTTTCCGGGGTTCGCAGTGCTGCCGGGTGTGATGATGCTCGAAACGTTGGTGCAGGCGGCCCGGCTGTTGCTGGCTGATGATGCCTACGCGGGCCGAGCTGCGGATCGCCTGATTCTGGCGGAGGTCAAGAACCTGCGTTACGGCAATATGGTTCGGCCCGGCGAACATCTACGCGTGGAGGTCACGCTGCGAAATGGCGATGCGACCCAGGGCTGGGAACTCCAGGGCATGGGCAAGGTGGGGGAAAAAACCGCCGTTCAGGGGCGGTTTCGCCTGACGGGTATCCCGGCATAAAACATGATCGCCACAAAATCGCCAAAAATCGCTACGATAGGCGTTTTACACGGGCGACTTACACCCTGCGAAAGCCCAATGCCCGCGCCGCTCGTAAGCATCAGTCGCCGGCCCGCACTCACAATACGATAATTTCAACGCGAAATTACAACACGCAAACCACCCCGATGCCAATTAATCAGCATCAGTTTCAACCGAATCACGGAGACCAACGGAATGGCCATCTCACAAGACGAAATCCACAGCCGCGTTCAGAATGTTCTGGCAGATTGCCTGGGCGTTGACGAAGACGAAGTCACCCCGGATGCAAAATTGTTTGCCGACCTCGGGGCTGAGTCGATCGATATTCTCGACGTCACCTTTCGCCTGGAAAAGGAATTCGATATCAAGATTCAGGAAAGCGAACTGGTGCCGCAATCGGTTCTCAGCGATCCTGCGTTCGTCAGTGATGGCAAAGTCACCGACGCTGGCATGGCTGAATTGAAAACACGCATGCCCCATGCCGACCTGACCGAATTTGATGGCGACCGCAATGTCGACAACTTCACGGACATTTTTACCGTGTCGGTAATCGAAAAATTCGTGGAAGCCAAAACGGCGTAAGTGGGCGCGTTAAGCGTCGAAAGTCAAAAGCCAGTCGTTAAACGTTAAGACTGTAAAGTTAAAAGTAAGCAGCGGCGCGATGATGGATGATGAGTGATGAGTGATGTCGCGTGACGGATGCGATGGATGGCTTGCTGTTTTAACTTAACTGTGACGACTGGCTGGTGACGGACTAACGTTTCTGGCGAACGTTTTCTGTTAACGGTTTCTGTTGGCACCCTTTGATTTTACTGTTCGCGGATTTGTCGCATGCGTTGGATTTGGATTGATCGCATCCTGGAACTGGAACGTGCTACGCGTTGTGTCGCGGTTAAAAACGTGACGCTGGCCGAGGAGTTGCTGCACGATCATTTTCCCGCAGACCCGGAAGGTGTGGCTGATGCTCGACGCGCCGAGCCGGTGTTCCCCAATCCGTTGGTGATTGAAGGCATGGCCCAGACGGCAGGGATTTTGGTCGGTCATGCGAATGATTTTCAAGAACGCGTATTGCTCGCCAAGATTCGTCGGGCCAGTTTCGTCGCTGTCGCAAGGCCGGGCCAAACGATCCGCTATGACGCGCAAGTCGAACGCATTGATCAAAGCGGTGCCTCAACCACCGGCCAAGTGACATTAATCGATTCTGCCACGGGCCAGTCCCAACCGATGGGCGAGATTGAATTGATGTTCAGCCATATCGATCGGGCTAAGGGCGATCTGGGACTGGATTTGCCGGATCATAATTTCGTCTTTACCAGCCAGTTTATGGACCTGTTATATCAAAGCGGACACGCGCCGCGCCCAACTAGTCAGGCATAAACTACAATTCGTCATGAATAGCCCATGCCACCTATGTGACACAGGTTAGAGTTGCATCAAAGCGCCACATGATGGAACATCATGTCGGATGGGTACTGATCGAATCACACGTTTGTTGCGTCTAGTCATGCTGCTCGAAAGCGGGCGCACGCCCAGCGCATCGGCCATTCAGTTGGAAATGGGGATCAGTCGCCGAACATTTTTCCGCGACCTTAAAACATTGCAAGAAGCAGGCGTCCCGTGTTTTCACGAACGGGGCAAGGGCTATCGCATTGCACGCAGTTTTTATCTGCCGCCGATGAACCTGACTGTGACCGAAACGTTGGGCTTGTTATTGCTGGGCAAAAATGCGCTGGCTTCACGCAAACGTCCGCTGTCGGTGCCGGGCTTGTCAGCCATCAGCAAACTGGTCGCGTCATTGCCTGAGCCGATTCGCGAAGCCTGCGACGACATGATGCGTCACGTTTCCGTCCAACCACCACCGCAAGTTGAATCCGATGAGGAATCACAGTTCTATCCGATCCTGCAGCGCTGCATCGATGAAATGCGTGTCTGTTCGATCAAATACAAAAGTCCGGTGCAACCCGATGCCATGACGTTGCTGTTGCGTCCGTATGCGTTGCATTTCGCCACCCGCGCATGGTATGTCCTGGGTCACAGCGAACTGCATGGCGAGGTCCGGATGTTCAAGCTCTCGCGTGTGATCGGTCTGGACATGACCAACGACCGCTTCGATCGCCCCGCGGATTTTCACGTATCAAGCCACCTGGGCAAAGCGTGGTCGGTGATTCCTGAGGGCAAGGTTGAAACCATTGAGTTGGAGTTTAAAGCCAAGGTCGCTACCAACGTGGCGGAGGTTTTGTGGCACCCCACGCAAACGCATGAATTTCTGGATGATGGACGTTTGCGTATGCAGTTCGAAATAGACGGACTGACCGAAATTTCGTGGTGGCTCTGTGGATACGCAGATCAGGTCACGGTGATCAAGCCGAAGCTACTTCGCGAACGTGTCGAGGCAATGCATCGCGCGGCTATCGAAGCGACTCACAACGCCCACGAATAATCGTGATACGAGTCCACTGATTTTCTCCAGTGGGTTTAGGCGATAGGGTTTTCAGCAGTAGGTTTTCGGCGGTTAATTTTCTACCGCGCGAGGTTATTGCGAATCAGTCTTATTCTAATCTCGCAAAAAAGCTATTCATTTGAACTATTTTTCGGTCAACCATGACAACCCCATGCATGGCAGCGGTCCTAATACCGTACTTCTTACAGTGCCAACCTGATGGCACATCCACGATCGCAATCCCTACTACAGTATTTCGTGGCCATGGTTTGTCCTACTGCTTGTAAATATTCCGAGTGAAATCACGCACCCATAGAATTACGCGCTTGCTCCGGCTTATCACTTTGCTCGAAAGTGGCCCCGGGTCAAACGGTACCCGTCTAGCCCAGGAACTAGGCGTCAGTCGCCGCACGTTTTTTCGCGATCTACGCACCTTGCAAGAGGCGGGCGTCCCTTGCTTTCATGATGCAGAAAACGGCTACCGCATTGCTCGCAATTTTTTTCTTCCGCCGGTCAATCTCACCCTGGCGGAAACGCTCAGTCTACACCTGCTCGACAAAACGGTGACTGCCAAGCGGATGAACCCGCTCAATGATGAATTGCTCGCCATCGCCAACAAACTCATCAGCACGCTGGATCAATCCCATCGCCAGGTCTGCCGTGATCTGATGAAGCACGTGATCATCAGCCAGACCCCCACCGCGATGCCCGATCATGGCCTGCGATTTTTCACGGCATTGCAACGCTACATTGATGAATGCCGGGCCTGCCGCATGACCATCAGTCGCGAGGTATGGTCACCGCTGTCACCGCTGTCGCCACCATCGCCCCCCCCACCCCCCTCGACTTCCAATTCTGTGGCCCACACACAGCCAGGTTCGACACAACTGATTGAGTGCGTCATCCATCCCTACGCGCTGTACGGCACCGATCATCATTGGTCATTGCTCGGTGTTGTGAATGGCCACGAATCCATGCGGGTTATCCCATTGGATCATGTGGTTGATCTGGTCGCGCTCGAACAACGCTTCGAACGGCCCAGCCAATTTGATGCCCAGCAAGTCATCGGGCTGGCATGGCAAACACAACCCGAGGGCGAAACCTACACGATCGAATTGCAAGTTAAACCCGAAGCCCATCACTTGCTGGCCACGCGTTGGCACGCAAGCCAACACGTTAAACACAACGATCCGGACGATCCACTGTTATGTTTCACCGTGGACGGCCTCCACGAAATCGCGGACTGGATTATCCAGCAAGGCCAATCGCTCCGGGTAAAACATCCTGCGCAACTACGCCAAATAATCACGGCTCGCCTGCGCGAGTTGGCGGATCATCATGAGCAATGCCACTCGTAGCGCTGTGGTGTGGTGAGGTGAGGTGTGTGTGTGTGTGTGGAGCAATGACATGTCATTTATTCATCCTGACATGCTCCGTAGAAAACCCAGATGACTAGCAAGATCGCGATGTTGTGGGTGAGGCACATCAGGAGCATGTCGCGGCGTCAAACAATTTTAAATTCATAGCCCGCCGACAGCGTCGGCACGGCAGACCTTGGTATCCTGCAGGAAAACAGGAACGATGGTTGCATCGGCAACCAACACCTACGCCTACGCCAATTGGCATAGAAATGCGCGACCAACCGCGCCCCTGCGATACAATACACCCATGCCCCCCCCACCTCCCCCACCCACACCCCCCTCACCTCCCGACCCACCTGAACCACTCGACCCACTCGAACCGCTCGAACCACTCGGCCTTCAGCCAGAACCGGATGACGATGACGCGCAGGCCACGCCTTCCCAGCCTGCCCCGCTGTTGATATCTCATGGCCCCTGTCCGGTATGTGGCCAGAAGGTGGATTCGCTCGCGATCGTGTGCGTGAAATGTGGCTATCGTTTTGATCAGCAGCGACGCATGCAAACTGAAACCGATCGCCCCACGCATCCGAGCGGCGCGATTCCCAGTTATATCGCCCGTCGTTATCCCCGACATTTTGATCCGGATGTCACGCGCTTTGTGGATCTGGATGGTCCGTTGTTGCTGTTCGCGACCGGGCTGGTGTTGGCCATCATTGAATCGGCCAGCCAGACGAACAGCCTCGCGGCGTTTGGCACGCATCTGGGAAATTTTTTAGCCATTCACCTGATCATTGTCACGCCGATGACGATACTGGCGGCTGTCGGTGCGATGCACATGATCGATGGTAGCGACGAACCGGCGTTCCGTTTGCTGTTTAAACTCGGAGCCATCGCGTTCGGTGCCGGGGCCATTGTGGACGGCCTGATCGGCACGATGCTGATGTGGCCGGCCATGTCGGAAATGGGCATCGGCGTCATGATGGGCTGGATGGTACTCTTGCCGATCGTTGCCGGGATCGTGCATGTCCCGCTGTTGCATCACATGTTGGAGCTGGAAAACGTCGAGTTATCCGTGACCTGGCTGGCAATTCTGGTATTCCGACATCTCGCCTGGGCGATGATGACCTGGGCGGGCTTCTCGCTGTTTGGCTGACGATCATGTATAACACGTGGCCCGATCGCGGTTGGCGCGATTCGGCTCGTTAGCGATTCCTCATATTTTTGAGGCTGTGAAAGGATATTATCTGTGGAAACTACTCTCATTATTCTCAAACCTGATGCGGTTCAGCGCGGCCTGATGGGCGCGATTGTGGGTCGCTTTGAAGCCAAGGGCCTGCAAATCGTCGGTGCCAAGCTCATGAAAATTTCGCCCGACATGGCGGCCACCCATTACGCCGCTCACAAAGAACGACCGTTCTATACCGGCCTGGTAAATTTCATGACCAGCGCTCCGGTACTCGTCCTGGCATTGCGCGGCATCGGTGCGATCGACATCAGCCGAAAAATGATAGGCGCGACCTTCGGATCAAAAGCTGAGCCCGGCACCATCCGTGGTGACTACGGCGTGTCCAATGCATTCAATCTCATTCACGGCTCGGACAGTCCCGAGGCTGCGGCTAAGGAACTCGACCTGTTTTTCAACGATGGCGAAATTCTCGACGACAAGCGTGCCATCGAACCTTGGATCTACGACTACTCCAGCGGCGATCCCGAATAAATAAAAACACAACCGAAACAAACCTGGCCATGCGATCATTTCACACATGATCGCATGGCCATTTTTAACGCCCCCCACGCGCGCCCACCCCACACCCCACACACTTCCCACCACCACCTCTTTCCGCGCTTCACCGCGTCCCCGCGCGCATCACACTTCCATCAAAAACGGCTGCCCCTTGATAAACCGGCGGCAATGGTTGTTGGCCAAATAGGGTGCGGCTCGCATCAGGAATTCGCGGTTGCGATGCAGCGGTGCATGGAATGCAAAGTTTTCGATACTGCCCCAGATCATGAACGCCTCGAGATCGGTTTGGTCCACGCCTGTCAAGTCGCGCACGCTGTGGTAACTTTCCAAAAACGAATGCCGAATGTTTGGCAGAAAATGTCGCAAGGCATAACCGATGTCAAACAGGAAATAGCCGAACCCGCAACACGAAAAATCAATCGCACGTGGCTCGCCACGATGGAACACGTAATTGGTTTCGTGAAAGTCGCCGTGAATAAGACCGGACACACTACTGGCAGGACCTAGTCGATTCACATGATCGCGGATGCGCAGCGAAGCTTCCTCAAAAATTTCAAATTCACGATTGGTGAAAATGCGTTCCCGCACCAATCGCTGCAAAGAATCCAGCGACGCGTCGAGCGTGTTGGGATCGTAATGCGGACGAATGAAATTGCTCGGGATTTCCCAGTTCAAAGCCTGTTGATGCATGTGAGCCATCAGGTTACCCAGTTGCCCAGCCTGATGCGGGGTCGGATCCATTGCCAGATGGTCGCCTTCGACCCACCGCAATATCGTGCAGTTAATCGGCACGTCTTCAGTATGAAGCACGGTCACATAATCACCGTCACGGTTGGCCACAGGCTGTGGCACCACCATACCCGTGGTCTTCCCAAGCGTTTCGAGCCACATCAGTTCAGAACGGATCACATCGGGCGTACGCCACTGATCCGAACGCAGCCGGTGGATCGGCGTATGCAATCGCAATAAAAACGTCTCGGGCACATCACGCAACCGCCCCATCTGTTGCAGCGCACCGCCACCGATTTCCAATCGATAGGTCACGTTTTCGCTGTGTCCCAGAAAATGAATGCGCACATTGCTCGCATCGTAAAAGCGTAATGCTTCTACTGCGTACGAACGCAAACGTTCCATTTTGTCGGAGTACGATTCAGCCATGCGGAGGGTCGGAAACATGCTGGCAGTATGACCAGCTTGCATTTAGTTCATGCGAACAGACGGTCATTGTATGGTTTTGTTGAGCCCAGCAATAGCCGTGGTCTCATCAAAATTTCGACCACCTCCGCAACCGCCCATGGCCGTCACGCAACACGCTGCCGCGGCCGTGCCCAATCGACCGGCTTCAAACATCGGCATGCCCTTGATCAGACCAGCCAAAAAACCACCGTAAAAACTATCACCCGCGCCGGTCGTGTCCACCACATCACCAGGCGGCGTACAGATCGGTACGTCCACATACTCACCGGGTTTCTCGCTCAGCAACACGCCCGATTTACCCAGCTTGACCCCCACGATGCCCGGCGCACCACACCCACGATATAAATCAATAATCGCACGCGGATCGGTCAACCCCGTCTGATGTTCCGCTTCGGCCAGCGATGGCACGTACACATCCAGATGCGGCAGCAACTGCGACAACGGCTCCATCGTGCCTCCCTCGCCTGCGGCATCCAACGCCGTCTTACAACCGGTTTGCCGAATGCGCGCCAACACGTCAGCCAAATCCGATTCCAGGTTCGGCATCAAACTGTAATACCCCAACAATAAATATTGCGATCGAGCAAACAGATCCAATCGATCCAACATCGCCTGGCTATCAATCAGCTTCGGTGCGCCCACGCAATGATAAAAACTTCGCTCACCAGATGGATCGATCATCACCGCGGTCGTACTCGTTGCCGCGTCGGGATCGGGATGCACACTGATCGGCGAATCGTCAATGCCCTCAGCACGATACAACTGACGAATCACCGGGCCCCACGCGTCGTCGCCCACATAGGTGAACACGCCGATGTCCAGACCCAGCCGAGCCATCGTCACACCACTGTTCGAGGTAATCCCACCACCGGCCACCACCATCGGTCCGATTTCATGCAATACACCATGGCCGATCGGTTGATCCAGCGACACCGGACGACATAACAAATCCACCACGCATGATCCCACCACCACACAGTCATACGATGCTTTACCCGTTAGCTGTTGTTCACTCATCCGAGCAGGATAGCAAAACCCCACCCCCACTCCAACCCCCCCACTTCCCCCCCACTCTCCTCCTCACTTCCCTCCACATTTCCTCCGCGTACCACGTTAGCCGCCGCCATTTGGCGGCGCGTACCCGACATGCCCCCGCGGCCCCACCGCGCCGCCCAAGGGCGGCGGCTAACGGGAAATCACGCACGGACTAAATGACCGT